>CAIVJW010000090.1 GCA_903906315.1 uncultured delta proteobacterium
CCGCCCGCCGAGCAGCGCGAGGTGGCGGTCCGGGCTGCGGCGGCGACCCTCCTGCTCGGCCTCGAGCCCGACGCGAACGCCAGCGTGTCGCTCGATCTCATCTACGACGCCGCGCTCCGCTGGATCGAGCGTCGATCGAGCGCGGTCGCGGTCTTCAAGGACGGGGCCATTCGCCTCCGAGCGGCCGGTGCCGGCGAGGCGCCGGCCATGGTCGCGATGACGCGCGACGCGCTCGTGCAGCTCGACCCGGCGTTCGAGGCGGCGTCGGTCGAGGAGCTCGGCGCGGCGCTCCGGGCGTGCTCCCCGCACGCGACGAAGGGCAGGGTGCCCGGCCCGCCGGGCGCCCTCGCTCGCGTCGCGTTTCGGTGCCGCGCCCTCGACGATGCGGACGACCCGTTCGAGTCGCAGGCCGACGCGGCGCGCCGGTTGTCGGACGCTTCGCGCCTCTGGCGCACGCGGATCGAGCGCAACGCGAAGCGTCGCAAGGGCGTGTGAGCGGGGCGCCCTCGATCGAATTGCGGGACGCCGGTCGGAAATGATCGAGCCCTCGGGGCGACGCATGGTCCCGTCATGCGCGACCGCGGCCCCGTCGACCCTCCTCCCGGCCCCGGCCCGCGCGACGCGGCGGCCACGCCGTCGAACGACGCCCCGCCCCCGCTGCTGCTGACCGTCGACGAGACGGCGGCGCTCCTGCGCACGACGCGCAAGGCCGTCTACGCGCTCGTCGATCGCGCGCAGCTGCCGGGGGTGGTCCGCCTCGGGCGCCGCGTCCTCGTCCACCGCGGCGACCTGCTACGCTGGATCGACGAAAGACGAGCGACATCGCCGGGAAGGATCCGACGATGAGCGTGAAACTGCGGCCGTACAAGCGTGGAGGCTGGGAGGTGGACATCCGGTTCGAATGGCCCGACGGCACCCCCTACCGGGGACGCTTTCGTTCGCCGACGAGCTCGAAGTCCGCGGCCCAGCGATGGGGACAAGCCCGGGAGGTCGACCTGCTACGCCAGGGCAGGTTGGCGCTCGAGGCCCAGAAGAAGGAGGTGCCGACGCTCGAGGAGTTCGGCGAGCGGTTCGTCGAGGGCTACGCCGTCGCCGACCGCCAGAAGGCGAGCACGATCGATTCGAAGCGCTCGGCGCTGCGGGTGCATCTCAACCCGCGGTTCGGGCGCAAGAAGCTCGACGCCATCAAGAACGAGGACATCCAGCGCCTGAAGGCGGACCTCATCATCAAGAGCCCGAAGACCGTGAACAACATCCTCTCGGTCCTGAGCAAGCTCCTGAAGGTGGCGGTCGACTGGGAGGTCATCGACCAGATGCCCTGCCGGATCCGGCTGCTCAGGGTCAGCGAGCCGGTGGCGCGCTTCTACGAGTACGACCCCTTTGGTCGGCTCGTCGAGGCGGCTCGCAAGCTCGACCGGCGCTACGAGGTGATGGTGCTGCTCGCCGGCGACGCGGGTCTCCGGCGTGGCGAGATCATGGCGCTGCGCCAGTGCGACGTGGACTTCCGGCGCGGGCAGCTGGTGGTCGAGAAGTCGATCGTGCGGGGCATCGAGGGCACGCCGAAGAGCGGCCACGGGCGCATCGTCCCGATGACCGAGGCGCTCGCCGCCGCGTTGCAGGCGCATCGTCACCTTCGTGGCGAGCGCGTGCTGCTGGGCGACGACGGTGCGGCGACGACGCCGAAGGTGCTGCGGAGCTGGATGGTGAAGGTGCAGCGGCGAGCGGGGCTGGAGGCGAACGGGGGCTTGCACATCCTCCGCCACACCTTTTGCTCGCACCTCGCGATGAGGGGGGCGCCTGCGAAGGCGGTTCAGGAGTTGGCGGGGCACCAGAGCCTGTCAACCACATTGCGCTACATGCACCTCAGCCCGGCGGCTCGTGAGAGCGCGATCCGTTTGCTGGACCGTGGGCGGTCGGAGGAAGCGCGTGGAGACACCTTGGAGACGGCCTCTGGCGTGGCCTAAATCTCCAAGGATATCGGGTTGTTAGCTGGTGGAGGCGCCGGGAATCGAA
>CAIVJW010000091.1 GCA_903906315.1 uncultured delta proteobacterium
CGGCTCGTGAGAGCGCGATCCGTTTGCTGGACCGTGGGCGGTCGGAGGAAGCGCGTGGAGACACCTTGGAGACGGCCTCTGGCGTGGCCTAAATCTCCAAGGATATCGGGTTGTTAGCTGGTGGAGGCGCCGGGAATCGAACCATGCCAGCAAGCCTTTACAGCGCGTCGATTGCCCATCGATTACAACTGCTTGACGCGCATGGTTCGGCCCGCGCCTCCCTCGTCGATTCCGTCGTTTTCTGCGGTGGTCCCGAGCCGTCCGGATGAGTCGGGGCCCGTCTTGCGGCCCGGTCACCCCCCGCCGAGCACCTTCGCCGTGTCGGCCCAGCCTCTCACCGGCCGGTCACAGCCGAGGTCGTTCAGATCGCGCCACCGGTCCGACCACGAGGGCCACGTGCGCGTGCGCGCCTCGATCGCGCACGAGTGCGGCCCCTGCCCGCCGTCGGTCGAGGCGACGCGCATCCCGTCGCCGTGCGTCGGGTCGAGCGTGCGCACGAGGTAGAAGTGCTCGTGCCCGACCTCGCCGACCAGCACGGCGGCGAAGGGCCCGGGCGTCGCGCCGTCGTCGAGCTCGTGCCACGCGCCCGCGGCTTGGGCGATCTCGATGACGTCCGACACGGCGTGCCCCGAGCGGTAGGGCGCCGCGAGGATCGGGTGCGCGCAGCCGAGCAGCCGCCAGACGGCGCGCACGAGGAGCGCGCACGAGGAGCAGGGCTTGAGCACGACGCCCGACGGCAGCGTTACGGGCGCCGCCAGTCTGGCGGCCGCGCGGTTCGCATCCGTCTCGACCTCGCGCGGCATCAGCAGGTCCACGTACCTCGGGTCGGGCGCGTGGAGTCCGTTCAGCGTGTCGAGAAAGTCGTCGAGCGTGTCGAGCGTCAGGTCAGGCACGGGGCACCTCAGAGCCACGCGGCGCCCGCCGGCAGCTCATCACAGACTTGGATCACGAGCCGCGGGCGCATCGCGTCGGCGGCGAGCATCCCGAGCACCACGCCGAGAGCGAGCGCGGCGGCGATGTTCTGCCAGGGCTTCACGCTGCGCCCTCGGGAGGCGGGGCGGGCAGGGTGTCGGGGATGGGCGTGGAGCACGGGTCGCGCTCGAGAGCGTCGGCCACGGCGTCGTGCGCGTCGGCGGCGGCGCGGTACTCCGCCGCGAGCTCGCGGTGCACGGCCGCGGCGAGGCCGAGCTGGGCCACGAGGGCGCGGAGGTCGGCGGCGACGGGGCTCACGGCTCGAACGTCCCCGGCATGGCCGGAGCCTCGGGCAGCCGCGCGCCCGGGCGTACGGACGGCGCCGCGAGCAGAGCACGCACGCGCGGCCCGTCCTCGGCGGGGTGTTCGTCGAGCCACGCGGCCGCCACGCGCCGCATCCCCTCGCCGACCGTCGGGCCGCAGACGCGATCGGCGAGGACCACGAGGGCGATGAGGTCCGCGGCCGTCACGGCGCGACCCCGAGCCCCGCAGCGCGGAGCGCCCCGGCGTACGGCAGGTCGGCCGCGTGCTCCCCGTGCTCGTCGCAGAGGTACCACCGCGAGAGCTGCACGGCCCGCGTGCGCGTGGCGTGGCGGTCGCGCCCCCGTTCGCGGCACGTCGTGCACCGCGGGAGCGCGGCGACGATGGCGGCGAGCGCCGCATTCGAGAGACGGTGCGCCGCGCACCCGGCGGCGCTGGACAGGCACGCGGCGCACGCCACGGTCAGGCCCCCGCCGTCCGCTTGAGGGCGTCGGCGCGCGCGGCGTCGACGTCGGCGAGGTCGGGGAGCGGCGTCGTCACGAGGTCGGGGCGCTGCCCGCCGACGATGGCGACGAGCTCGTCGAGGCCCTTGCCGACGATCGGCGCGACGATGCCCAGCGCGTCGAGCACGCCCTGCACGACGGGGTTCACTGCGTCACCGCCTGAAGCGCGGAGACGAGTCCGGCGGACGCCTTGCCGAGTGCGACGGCCGCGGCGATGGCGTCGGCCTCGGTCGCGACGCCGAGCTGCGCGCGCTGCACGGCAACGACGGCGACGGCGTGCGCGCCGGAGAAGACCTGGTAGGCCTTCTCCGCTGGGACGCACTTCGCATCGACGGCGGCGAGCGCGGCGGGCGTGGCCGCGGCCTTGTACGCGGGGACGCAGGTCGCCTCGATGACGTCGTGCGCGACCATGCCGGCCTCGCGCGCCGTGTTCACCGAGGTGATGGCGGTGTCGAGCGGGTGCGCGCACCCGGTCACGCACGCGCCGGCGAAGCCGATCACGAGCGCTCCGGCGAGGAGCAGCCCGGTCACGCCGGGTGGGAGCTTCGGGGCGGCGGGCGCCTGGCCCGACGGGTTCGGCTGCGCCGTCCCATCGCCCGGCTTCGTGGGCGTCACGAGCGTCGCGAGCCTCACGAAGTCGATGCCGACCACGGCGAGGAGCCGCCCGAGCGGCGTGCCAGCGAGCGCATGACCGATGATGCCGAAGACGAACGGCAGGAACAGGGCGGCGAGGCCGGGGTTCGCGTTGAGCCACTTGATGAGCGAGTCGAACATGGCAGTCCTCACTTGGGGGCTTGAATGGTGGTTTGCACCGGCGGCGCGACGTGCAGCACGCGCGCGATCGCACCGCCGGCCGTGGAGAGGAGAGCGCCGAGCAGCATGAGCACGACGCCCTTGGCGAGCTCTCGGCGTGTAGCCGCGCTCGCCTCGTGGGCCTTCGACGTCGCGGTTTCGATCCGCTCGATGCGGTCATCGATGGCGTCTACGCGCGCGCCGAGACGACCGTAGTCATGCGGATCGAACGAGCAGTCTGGGCAGATGGGGTGCGGCGGCGTCACGGCAGCTCCGAGTAGCTCGCCGAGCCGGCGAGGATGGTGTGACCTGGCCGGGTCGCGCTGGGAGCGCCCGTCGACTCCCACGCTTCCGGTTGCATGTGGTCCGTGCACCATCCCCTATTGAGGTAGGTGATCGGCGTCGGGGCCGGTCCGCCGCCGAGTCCGAGGGGCGCTTGCGCGTGCTGGGCCGTCCGGCGGCGCGCGGCCCCGGACGTGTACCGGTCGACGGGCGCCACCGGCGCTTGCGCGTGCTGGGCCGTCCGGCGGACACCGGACGGGTGCGGCGGTTCGGGCGAACCGAACGCGAGCGAGAACGCCGTCGCCGGGCCGATGTCCGCCATGGCTCAGGTCATCTCCATCGCGATGTTCGTCCACGGGAGGACGAAGTCGCCGATCTGGACCCACTCCTTCTGCCCGAGCCCGTTCACGTAGGTGTCGCCGTGGTACGCGGTGCGCAACCCGAAGTAGACGTCGAACAGCAGGCCCTTGCGGCCGCGGTGTCCGACGAACCCCGAGTAGAGGCCGACCTGGCAGAGCGGCCATTCGGTCGTGTCCTCGTCGGCGACGTTCGACGACCAGACCGAGTAGCGGGTGCCTTCGCCGGGTCGGTAGATCGTCTCGCCGGTGAGGTACATCGGGCCCGTCGTTCCAGGCGTGCCCATGTGCGTCATGAAGTACGCCTCGTCGGTGTTCGACGCGGCCGCTGCACCGTTCGGGCAGCTGCCGGAATGCCGCAACCCGAGCCACGGGGCCGCCCAGTTGGTCGCGACGGGGTCCTTGGCCTTGACGATCATCGCGTGTGCGAAGATGCGGCCGGCCGCGGCGCCGACGATGTGGGTCACCTCGCCGTCGGTCGACCCCCAGACGTGGAGCTGGCTGTTCTGGTTGCCGGGGAACGATAGGTAGTCCGAGTAGTAGGAGTAAAGCGCGACGTTGACCTCGCTCGCGTCCGACGCCGCCGGCGCCGCCGTCGCCGTGCCGCCCGTGAACGTTCCAGTCGTGGACAGGCTGCACCAGCATCCCCAGCCGTCGCCGTCGTTCTGTTTGAGGTCGTACTTGATCTGCACGTTGCCGGCGGTGCCAACCGCCGCCGCGCCGATGTTCTCCAGGACGATCCACGAGTGGTTTGACCCTTCGCTCTGCCAGACGAGCTTGCTGTCGTCCGTCCACCGCGACGCCTGCGCCGTGCTCGGGCCGGTCATCGCGTCGAACCCGCCTGCGCCGTCGGACGACGCGACGCACACCCACGTTCCGAGCGCGACGAGCGCGTCGACGAGGGTTCGCAGGTAGCGCCGGTTCGTCGCGAGGTTCGACCCCTGGGCGAGGACCGCCTGGTTGATCTGCGTGTAGTTGTAGGTCTTGTCCTTGGTGGGCAGTGCCATCGTCGCTCCCTTGGGTTACGAGATCACGAGGTCAGCGCGGCCGACGACGGCCGTGCCGCCCTCGCTCCACGCGCGCAGTTGGAGCCAGCCCGCGCCGCTTCCGCCGGCATTCGTCAGCAGGCCGGAGACGTCGACCTCGACGAGCTCGCCGACGGTGCTCGTCGACGAGGCCGGCGAGCCGACCGCCGCGGGCGCCGCCGCGAGCGCCGCGTCGCCGTCGTAGAGCCCGGCCTTCGCCGCGTGCGTCCCGTTCGTCGTGCGGAGGTAGACGCGGAGCTTGGCGGTCGTCGCCCAGGCGAACGACGACACGTCGAGCCAGTAGCCCCCGACCTCCTCGGGCGTTCCTGCCGCTGCCGTCGTCGGTGTGAGCCGCGCGAGCAGCGGGATCGCGATGTCGCCCATGACGGGTACGCGCTGCGGACCGCCGACGTAGGCGCGGAGGCGCCCGGACGCGTCGCGCGTGAACTCCCCCGCGATGCCAGGCGTCGCCGTCCCGAGCTCGAGCTTCGTGGCCGAGATCGCCCAGCCGTTGCCGATGACGAGCGGCGCGGTGGCTCCGACCGCGGACGCGGTGATGGCGGACCACGAGATCATGCCGCCCGCGCCGATCTCGACGTCGTACCGGTTGTGGGCCTCGTCGTCGGTCACGGTGACGCCGGTCCCGTGAATGTTCATCGCGGGTCGGTCGGGCAGGGCCGAGCCGTCCGCGAAAATCGTGCGGAGTCCGAAGAGGAGGTTGTCGAGCCACTTCATGGTCAGTTGCTCCGGTAGACGAGGGCCGTGAGCGCCACGGGGGCGCAGAGAGCGAGCGTGTCGCCGGCGACGGTGACCTTGCCCTGCAAGGTGAACGTGATCGACGGCGGCGCGGCGTTCGGCACCACGAAGAAGCCGTCGAGGGTGAGCAGCCGCGCGAACGTCCGAGTGACGACGTCCGCGTCATCCCACGTGATCTCGGGGATCGCGTTGTTGACGGTCGCGATCGTTCCGGCGACCAGCCGCAGGATCGCGCGGTGGTTCACCGGCGGTCCGGCGGGCACCGTGAGCTTCGCCCACACCGTGCCCGTGAGCTTCACGCGGTCGCCCGCGCGAAGGTCGGAGAGCGCCACCACGATCGTCGTGTTGACGTAGCTCGTCGAGGTGACGTTGGAGCCCTGCTGCGCGTGCGCGCTAGACGGGTCGTCGACACCCGCCGACGCGAACGCGACGGGATGCATGTCGGCGGCGAGGCCGGCGGTGCGGTCCGCGATGCCCTCGAGCGGGACAGCGGGCGTGACCGCGTCCGTGCCATCGGTGTTGACGGGAATCTGGACCGCGGCCGGGAAGTTCGACGGGTCGCCTGCGTACTGGCTGGGCACGTCAGAAGCTCCGGTAGAGGGTGCCGACGAGGGAGAGCGGTGCGCGCACCTGGAGCGCCGCGGCGTCGCCTCGACGGCCCTGGAGGATGATCTGGAGCGACCCGGCGTCGGACAGCACCGTGTAGAACGCGACGAGGGTGTGCGCCGACATCGCGCCGACGCTGCCCTCGACGCGGTCCCGGACCTCCGGAATCGAGTGGTTGATCCCAACCGCGTTGTTCGCGTCGTATAGGCGCAGAGCGCCAGACTGCGCGACTCCCGTCATGTTCGCCCACGCCGAGCACGCGAGGACGACCAGATCGCCGGCCTTCACGTTGGAGAAGGCGATCTGCGCGCCGCCGGTGACCGCGACGAAGGTGTCCGAGGTGATGTTGACGCCGATCTGCGCGTGGGCGCTCGACGCGTCGTCGACCCCGAACGTCTTCACCTGCAACGCCCGGAGCTTGCCGAGGTGCGCGGTGCGGTCGGCGAGCTGCTTCATCCCGGCAACGACGCTCGCGTCGTCCTCGACGTCTCCGTCGCTCGGAATGATGATCGTGGCCGGGAACTGCGTAGGATCGCCCGCGTACGTGTCGCCCATCTCAGCACCCGTCCCAGTAGCGCGCGGTGGTCAATCTGGCGGGCACCTGCACACCGCCCACGTTCTTGCTCCAATGCCCCCACGTGCCGTCGGGCATCCCCGCAGCGCCGGGCGCCGACGCGGGGGCGAAGGAGTCGGCGTCGAAGGCGATGATGATCTTGTCGCAGAGGTCGCCGGCCGACTTGAAGTCGCGCACGATCGCCCGGAGCGTCGCGACCTGTTCGGCGGTCGCCGTCGTGCCCCACGTGCGTCCGTCTCCCCACTTCGAGCCATCGCCGTAGGTCGAACCCTTGCTCCACGGCTTCGGCTCGGGCGTCGAGTAGAGGATCAGCCAGAACCGCGTCGGCTTCGAGGCGTCGCCGTCCCAGTCCCAGTTCACCGCGCCCCACGTCTGCACGACCTCTGTGGTGTCGTCGGGGTTCAGCGTGTACCAGGTGCCGCTCGCGTTCACGATGCGGAGGCGCGGCTTGCTCGGAAAGCAGTAGTCCCGCACCGCGCGCATGAGGCCGAACGGGGTCCCCGCTCCGCGCCAGTCATCGAGCCAGGCCGGCAGGCGGCCAGCGTAGGAGTCGTCGCTCTCGGCGAAGCCGCGCCGGATGCAGCGGTCTCGGCCGATCAACGGCAGCGCGGTCGGCGTGCCGACGCCCGGCCAGCGTGCCTGGAGGCCTTGCAACGTGAACTCGAGGACCGCGTCGCCGACGAGCGCGGCCGTGTAGAGGTAGCTGAAGATCGCGGTCTTCCCCTGCGCGACGCGCACGCCGAGCCACGGCGGCAGGTAGCTCGAGAGGGTCGACCGGAGCGAGCTCACGCGGCCACCTGCGTCACGGTGAAGGTCGGCGCGCCGAGGATCGCCACGTCAGTCGCCCCGATCGCGATGTCGACCTCGGTCGTGAGCTTCACTTCGAGGATGCCCGACGCGGCGTGCGCCATCACGGCTTCGAGCGCGCGGAACAGGACCGCACCGCCGGCGCCGACGTCGACGCCGCCGATTGGCAGCGTCGGGAGGTAGTTGGCCAGCGCCTGCGCGACGGCCGCAATCGCCTGCGCGTCTGTGAGTCCGGCGCTCGTGGCGACGTAGATCGTTGCGCTCGGGGTGACCGTCACGACCGACGCCGACGAGAGGAGCAGCGTGTAGCCCGACGGCACGGCGAGGCGGTTCAGCGCGAGGAAGAGCTTGCCGAGGTTCGACGACGCGTCTCCGGTCGTGCCCGTGATGCCGCCGTCGGGCCCGGCCACGACCACGCGGATCGTGCCGTTGCCCTCGGCGGGCCGCACGAGCACGCGGTCGCACGGGACTCCGCCGTTGATCTCGCGCGTGGTCGCGACGTAGGCATACGCCTTCGGCGGGCCGTCGGGGGAGAGCGCGCCGAGCTTGTTGCGGCACCGCTGGCGGAGCGCGGCGGGCGTCTCCTCGTCCTCGCCGACGACGGCGCCGGCGTTCGTTATCGTCAGGCTCGGCGAGGCCGTGGCGAAGCCGTCGATCTGGCCCGAAGCGGCCGTCGACGCCGAACCGAGCTCGAGCGCCTCGATGGGGACGACGACGCCGAGCTCGTTCGGGTTGATCGTGATCGGAGCCGTGTTCCGATAGGCCTTCTTCAGAGCCGACGACGTGACGACGAGGTCGCCGACGCCGTACGTGTAGAGGCCGCCCGCGCCGTTGTCGATCGTGACCTCGCCCGCGGCGAACGTCGCCTCGCGCGGCGAGACGCCGTACACGTAGACCGCGACGTTCTTCAGCAAGTCGCCGACCGCCCAGTCGAGGAAGCCCGACTGGTTGAAGAGCGCCTGCAAGACGGTGACGTTCGAGAAGAGCTGCGCCAGCACCGCGAAGATCGCGCGGAGCGGCGAGAGCTTCTGCCAGGCCGTCGTCGCGAGCCCAAACGACTCCGCGAGCTGGTAGAGCGAGGCCTTCACCTCGGCTGGCGTCATCGACTTGAAGAGCTGTTCGATCGAGAGCATCAGGCGCCTCCGAGGATCGCGACGCCGGCGGCGGTCGCGCCGAGCGTGAGCCGGAACGGGCCCTCGCCGCCGTCGAGCTCGAGCTCCACGCGCAGCTCGCCCGCCGAGAGGAGCGAGGACGCGTCGACGAGGGCGCGCGCCGTCAGGAACCGCTCGTCCTTCAGGAGCTCGGCCTCGACGACGGCCGCGAGCGACGCGACCTCGCCAGCACCCATCGCGCGCGAGACGTAGTCCGTGAGGCAGATCCCGTCGTCCTCGCACTCGAGGCACGAGCCGCGGGGCGTCGAGAGGCGGATGAGCGCCGCCTGGCGGAGCAGCTCGACGCCGGAGACGGTGCCGCCGTCGGGTGCCATGTCGAGCTCCCGGAGGTCGAGGTCGGTGCCGTAGTCGATCGCCATCAGCCGTTCCTCACCTTCGAGGCCTGGAACGGGGCGACGGGCACGCCCACCGCGCCGGGCGCCGAGCCGAGGATCGGCAGCGCCGTCGGCGTCCCCGCCGGGCCGACCGGGAACATGATCACGTCGCCGAGGCGCAGGTACCGCCCGGCCTCGGCGCCGGGCGTCATGATGGTGTCGCTCCCGTGCGCGAGCTCGACGGACGCGGCGCCCGGTCCGATCTTGACCGTGGCCGACGCGTCGAGCGTGGCATTCACGGGCCTCCACCCCGGATCGTCGCGCGTCGAGAACGCGCAGACGTACGGCTGCCCCTGGTCGCCGTCGATAAACTGCACGAGGACGTGGGCGCCCGGCGCGAGCTCGGCGTGGGCGCCCGCGGCGCCTGCCCACACGGGGACCATGAGGGCGTCCGGGAGGCCGACCGCCTTTGAGACGATCTGGAGCTCCACGCGGGTCTGCTCGCTCGAGCTCGCCGACGGGCGCATCCGGACCACGCGGTAGCGGCGCGGGCCCAGGTACGGCTCACGTGGGAGCAGCGCCGGGAGCAGCGCGCGGAGGGCGCGGAGGAGGCGCGTCTCGGTCACGGAGAGACCCCCCAGGCCGTGATCCGGGCCTGGCCCGGGGTGATGACGGCCTCGAGCTCGCGGACGACGAGGGGGCCGCTCATGCGCGCGTCCGTGACGACCGCTCCGACGGGCACCGCCGACGGGTCGGGCGCGGCGAACGTGAGCAGCCGCGACCGCATGTCGACGTCGAGCAGCTCGACGCCCGCGCCGAGCGTCGCGGCGGGGCGCGCGCCGTACCGGGTGACGCCGTCGTAGTCGACGCGCCAGAGGATGCCGCCGAGGACGTGGTCGAGCGCGCGCGCGGCCGTCTCGGCGCGCCGCACGAGATCGATCTCGAGGCGGGTCGCGTCGCCCGTGGTCTCGATCGTCTCGCCGACGTCCCCCGCGAGCCGCTCGAGCACCATGGCGCGTCGGACGCCCGCGTCGTCGTGGTAGCTGCGCGCCGGAGCGACCTTCGACCACCCGCCGGCGCCGCCGAGCACGCGTACTCGCGAGACGCCCACGAAGGCACCGGAGAACGCGGGCACGACCGTGCCGACGAGCGTGAGGCCGCCGATCGTGACCTTCGCGGCGCCCGTGGGCACGGCCGTCCCGTCGAGCTCGAGGTCGACGAGCCACCGGCCAGCGAACGGCACGTGCAGGCGTGCCGTGTTCGCGCGCGCGCCGTTCAGCGAGAGGACGGCGTCGCCCATCAGGCACCGTCCTTGATCTGCTTCGTGAGCTGCTCGATCGTCTTGTCGGCCGCCGACTGCGCGTCAGGGGGCTTGCCGTCCTTCGAGGTCCACTGCGTCGCCGAGCCCTTCGGCACCCCGCTCGACGGCTTCGGCGGCGAACTGGGCAGCATCTTGATCGTGACGATGTACCCGCCGTCCTCCTGCTTCTCGCTCGCGGTGAAGCTCTTCGTCAGCGCGGCCGTGATGCCGCACTCGAGGCACGACGGGTACTCGACCGAGTAGGCCTTCGGCTTCTTGCCCTCGGGTACGGCGCGCACGACGTTCGCCGCCTCGCCGTTGAGCCACTCGTCGAACTCGTCCTCGTCGGCGATCAGGAGCTTGACCTCGAACTCCTGCGGTTCGCCGCCGCTGTACGTGATCGTCGCGCCCTTCGTGCCCTTGCCGGCCTGCACGTCGAGCTTCCGCTGGTCGACGCACCCGGATACCTTGGCGGTGCCGGGAAGCGGCAGGCCAGCGACCTTGAAGGTATTCGCCGGCCCGGGCGTGCGGAGGAGGTTCACGCCGGGCATCAGGCGGGCTCCGCGCTCGGATCGCCGCCGGCGAGCAGGCCGGACCGCTCGAGCAGCGCTACGACGGTGTGCTCGACCTGCTGTGCGATGTCGCCGGCGCCGGCGCCGCTCGCGTTCACGTTGATGGTGAGCGTCACGGCGCCACGCCCGCCGGCGCCGCCCTTCGTGCCCTTGCCGGGCGCGCCCGCCTTGCCACCGGCCCCCGGCGTCCCCGCGGCACCGTCGGCCGCGGCGCGCGCCATCGAGCCGGCAGCGTCGGCAACGTCGCCCGAGCCCTCGTCGAGGCCCTCCGCGAAGCCAGCGGCCGTGTGACCGCCCAGGCCCGCCATGAGGCGGCTCGCCGAGTGGATACCGAGGAAGCTCTTCACCGCGCCGATGCCCGCCTTCACCGGCGCCATGAGCGCTGACAGGATGGCGCCCGCGCCGCTCATGATGCCCTGCGCGAGGCCGCTGATGAGGTTCGAGCCCGCACTGACGAACTGGCCGAGAAACCCCGTCACGGCCGACCAAGCCGAGGAGAGCGCGCCCGTCACCGCGCTGACGACGCTCGACAGCGCCCCCATCACGATCGGGCCGATCTTGTCCCAGTTGCGGAAGACGGCGACGACCGCCATCACCGCCGCGATGATGGGCAGGAAGGGAGCCATCGCGACGGCCGCGATGATCGCGAAGGCGACCTTGATCGCGGTCCAGATGCCGTTGGCAACGGCCTTGATGACGCCCCACACCGCGAGCGCTCCGGCCTTGATACCGTTCCAGACCGCCGAGAAGATCGCGGGCAACGACTTCCAGCGCGTGAAAAGCAGGTAGACGCCGACAATAACCGCACCGATGGCCAGGAACGGCCACGTCGCGGCGAGGACGCCCGCCGCCATGGTGAGGAAGGCGCCGGCCGCGGAGAGCGCGCCCATCACGAGCGCCGGCACCGCCGTCGCCGCCCACGCGAGCGCGGCCGCGACGACGACCATGCCGAGGAGCTTCAAGGCGGGGATCGCAGGACGAATCCAGATGAAGGCCTGCATGCCGGCGATGAGGAGCGCCTGGAACATCGACTTCACGACCGGCAGCACGGCCGCCGCCGCCGAGAAGATCGCACCGAAGATCTGCGTCGCGATCTCCTTCAGCGCGCGTCCGCTGGCCGAGCTCTGCGAGAAGACCGACAGGAGGCTTTGCAGCGCCGAGAGGAAGGGACCGATGTCGATGCCCTCGAAGAGCTGGGCCAGGTTGTCCTTCAGCTTCTCGACCTGCGTCCCGAAGGACAGCATCTTCTCGGCGGCGAACGGGCCGGCGGCCTTCGTCGCTGCGGCCTGGAGTGCGTCCTCGAGCGCCTTGCCGCGCAGCCCCGTCTTCGCGAGCTGCTCGGCGAGGGTGGCGAGCTCGGCGCGCGTCTGCGGCACCGTCTGCGCGACGCGGTTCACGGCCGCCGCGAGCGCATCCCCGCCGGCCTTGCTGCCGCCGACCATCTCGGCGAAGGCGATCTTCTGCGACCGCGCGGCGTCGGCCGCTGCGAACGCGAACTGCGCGAGCTTCGCGATACCGACGACGACGGCCGCAGCGAGCATCACGACTGCGGCCGCCGCGGCGATCGCCATGACGTTCACGCCGCCGAACGCCTTCGAGAGCATGTTCGCGCGCTCGAAGAGACCGCCCATCGGGCCGAGCAAGCCTTTGGCGCCGGCCATCATCTGCTCGCTTGAACCGGCACTGCTCTCCAAACTGCCGCCCATGTCCACGATGCCCGCGGTGGTTTGCGCGACCGACGCCCGCATCGCCGAGATCTGGTCCTTCAGGCCTTGCGCAGCCTCGCTCGCTCCGAGCCCGCCGCGCTGCATGTTGCGCAGCGCGGACGTCATCTCGCGCAGCGCGCCGCTGTCCGACTCGAGCTTGGACTGAAGCTCCTCGAGCGCGCCGGCCGCGTCGTCGGCGCCCGTCTCCTCGATGTCGATCCCGAAGGTTGCGACCGCGTCCGCCATGTCACTTTACCGCGTGGCCGCTCTTCGTGTAGTTCTTCCGGCTCGCGACGGTACGATTCCACACGTCCGTGATGCCGTTTCGGATCGCGTTGCCGAGCGTCGTCGGCAGTCCCGCCGTCGGGATGATCGGACGCATCGGCTTGCCGTTCTGCTTCCCGCGTCCGGCGCCGTAGTGGTGATAGACGTCGTGCCCGGTGAGGGTGACGAGGACGACGCTCCCCACCGCCTTCACCGTGATCGCGTCGGCGGCGTGCGCCATGACGCGTCCGCCGCTCTCCTTCCCGGGCGCCCACGCCTCGCCGTCGGGCGACGTACCGGCCCCCGCGCTCGCGCGAAGCGAGGCCTCGACGGCGGCGGCGACCTCGGGCGCGCTACGCGCCTCGGACGCGAAGGACCGAACCGATCGCACGAGCGCCTGAAGTCCGGTCACGTCGGTCGCCATCGATCACCCCGTCCATGCCTTGCGGAGCCTCGTCAGCTCCGCGCCCCAGCGGGCGATCAGGATCGCGCCTGCATCGCTCCGCCACCGCTCCGCGTCCGTCTCGCGCTCGCCCGAGAGGAGCTGCGCGATGCATGCGCCCGCCGTCCATTCGTCGTGCTCCGCGCGGGCGAGGAGCCCCCTTATTTTCCCGCGTCGTCCTCCACCTGGGGACGCCCGAGCTCGTAGGCCTGGTTCGCCGCCATCATGATGAGGGCGGGCACGCGCTCGGCGATCTTGTCGAACGTCGAGCGGTCGGGGTAGACGAGGCAGTGGCGGATCATCCGCTCCGCCGCGTCGTGCATCGACGTCCTCACCTTCGGGTTCGCGTGGTCGGACCTCGCGACCTCGTCCTCGAAGCGCCGGTGAACGAGCGCGGGCGCAGACTTCACGACGATCATGCCGTCGCGCGGCGAGTTCAGCCGCCGGAGCGCGCCTTCGCCGTGCTCGTCGACGAGGTCCGCGAAGCGCGCGTCGTCGTCGGCGGCTCGCTTCACCCGCGCGATCTCGTCCTCGAGCCGCTTGGGGTCGGTCGCTCGCGCCGCAGCGCGTGCTTCGGCGGCCGACTCGCGTGCGTTCTTCGCCTCGGCGAGCTGCGTCTGGAGCTCCTCGATCGTGGCCATCAGACGCCCTCCTCGTCGCTCTCGAAGAGCGTCTTGCCGTTCCTCTTGATGAGCCTGACGTAGAACTCGAGGTCCTCGGTCAGCGCGTCCGACCCCTCCTTGCTCGACGACGATCCGCCCGTGTTCAGGCGGCAGTCGATGAGCTCGTGCGTCTGCACGCCGAGGTCGTCGTCGATGTACTGGACGACGATCGTCCCCTTCGGCGATCCCGTGGAGTTGCCCGTGCGCGACTGCCCCGCGATGTGCGTCCGGATCTCCTCCGCCGTCGTCTTGATGACGGTGAGCTTGCACGGGTCGGTCGTGTACTTGCCCTTGGTCACGCCGAGCGCGACCTGCGAGGCGCCGCGGATCTCGCCGCGCTCGATCTTGTCGTTGTAGTCGATCGACGTGAAGGCGACGACCTTCATGCCGAAGCAGTCGAGCCGAGTGCCGCTGTGATCGTAGCCTTTGCCGTTGACGAGGACCGCTTCAGTCATGGCCAGTCTCCTGTCAGCCTGCCGCCGGATTGATGGCCGCGACAGTGAAGTTGATCGCCTTCGGGTAGCCCTTGAACAAGATGCCGCCGTCGGCGCTGAGCGTCTGCGTCGAGAGGACGAGATCGTCGCGGTGCATCCGGAACTCGATGCCGGAGACCTGGGTCTTCAAGGTGTCGTTCAGGGCCGCTAGGACGCGCGCCTCGATGCGCTGGCACTCGCGTTCCGTCGGCGCTCCAGCGACGTTCGGCCCGTTGGTCTTGCGGTTCGTGTCGAGCGCGCGGGAGAGCTCGTCGACGAGCACGCGGCGCGCGGTGTTGCAGAACTCGACGAGGATCCGGACGTGCTGGTCGAGGTAGAAGTCCCCGCCGACCTGCTCCATCGTCACCGGGTTGTTGACGAAGACGCCGACTTTGTCCGGCCAGGTCCGGAGCGTCAGCGCTCGGACGTCGGAGAGGCCCGGATTGAGCATCTCGTCGTGCTCGACCGGATTGCCGTCGTCGTCGTGGAGGAAGACGCCGGGCAGCCCGTTCGGCGTGGCGTCCACCGTCTGCGACATGTCCACGCCGAGCGGAAGGGCCGCCGGCAGGCCGGCGATCGCGTGGAGCACCGACCGGCGGTAGATGAAGGGGCGCCCCTGCCGCGCCGACAGGACGCGCGCGGCTCCGGCGCAGATCGTGATCCGCTTGTCGACGAAGCTCGCGAACTCGGTCGTGAACGCCGTGAGGTAGTCCGCCTCCGACTCGCTCGCGTTCGGCGCGCGGAAGGCGCCGTAGATCTTGTGGCCCTTGCCGGTCGTGTTCTCGGCGCTGGTCAGCCACGTCGAGAGCGCGGCCGCGATCGTCGCGTCGATCGGCGTGCCGATCCAGATGTTCTTCCACGGCTGCGAGGAGCCGAGCAGCGCCGCGAGCGCCGCCTGGAGGTCGGCCGACGTCGAGGCGGGCGCGTGCGCCGGGAGCGACCATGTGTCGCCCGCGTTCAGGCCGGCGGACGTCAGGTCGAACTTGATGCCGCCGCTGCCTGCGATCGTGATGGTCGTGGCCGTCCCAAGCGCGAGCGTCGTGGACCACGTGCGCCCGTTGTCGAGGCTCGTCTGGTACGTGATGCCCGCGACACCCACGGTGCCGCCCTTCACGATACGGACCTTCGCCTCGTAGTCGTCGTCCGAGGTCGCCCCGGCGTCCTTGGTGACGACGCACGCGCCGGTCACGCTCGTCAAGTCGAGCGTGCCGAACGAGGACGCCGTCGAGGCCTCCGACCGCACGGCCAGGATGTCGCCCTTCCAGCTCTCGATCGCCTTGCACGCGAGCTCGGGCGTCGGACCGCTCGTGTAGATCGAGATCAGGTCGGCGCTCCGGACATGCCGAGTCGGCCGGTTCTTCGTGCCCGTCGAGCAGGGCCCGACGTACGCGTGGCACTCGACGCCGCCCGGAGGACGCACGCCGAGCCGGCCATTCAGGACGTTGTAGGTGACGGACGGGACGGTCATGGCGGATCTCCTTCAACAGGGACGCGGGACGCCGCTCCCGGAGCGGGATGCGATGGTCCCGTCGACGGCCGTGACGGTGCCTCCCGGCACCTCCGGCACGACGTCATCGGGGATGGGTGCAGATCGATCATAACGGTAATGTTTACCGTCACTTGAACTGCTTTTCGTGAAGACAAACCGGGGCCCCATGGTTAGGTATTGGGTGTCAAAGTCCATACCTACCAAAAGGCCCCGATGAGCACAGCGTACCA
>CAIVJW010000092.1 GCA_903906315.1 uncultured delta proteobacterium
CTGGTACGCTGTGCTCATCGGGGCCTTTTGGTAGGTATGGACTTTGACACCCAATACCTAACCATGGGGCCCCGGTTTGTCTTCACGAAAAGCAGTTCAAGTGACGGTAAACATTACCGTTATGATCGATCTGCACCCAATCGAGTTGAACGACGCCCCATCATCGGCAGGCGTGATTGACTCGGTCGCTGCTTCTTGCTGGACGAGGAACTCCTCCGAGCCGTCGAGCGGCAGGAGCATCGTCTTCTCGTTTTGTCCGATCCGGATGAACGTCGCCGGTCGGTCGCCTCGTGAGCTCGCCATGATGAAGAGCGCCGGCTCCCTGGGCAGACGCCGTTCGGGATTGGCGAGATCCGACCGAACGCGGACCGACCGGAAGTTCACCAGGGCGAGATCGCAGCGCAGCCGACCCGCTCCGCTGTCGCGCTGCATTCGCTTGATGTGCATCACCTCGATGTAGGCCCGCGTCCCGAACGCGGTGGCGAGCCCGCCGTTCGAGAGCCACGTCTTGAGGCGCTGCCCCCAGCCCGGCACCATCGGGTACGGAGAACAGACGATCTCGTTGTCCGAGACCAGGCGCGGCAAGGCGAGGTACGTCACCCGAGGCGAAGCGCCTCGCTTCCAAAGGGCGATGAAGTGGGTGTTGCTGTAGAGGTTCCGGAGGAGCCAGAGCAGGAAGAGGCCGACCAGCACTGCGGTTGCCAGGACGACTCGGCCCCCGTAGCACCCCCACCAGCTCCCGCCGCCGACGTTCACGGTCACCGGGATCTGCGTCGCCTCGCCCCCGGCACCCGGCACCCGCAGTGTCAGCGTCGTCCGATAGGAGCCCTCGCCGCAACACGCCATGGTGCGCGTCCAGATGGGCACGCCTGGCGCGCCACCTTGCGTGGCCCTCACCTCCCCCTCTCGAACGAGGTCGTCGGGCGGCGCACCCGCCGCCGCACCGGCGGGAGCGAAGCCAACGTGGAGGCTCTTCTCGGGCCAACCGTCGCCCGGCTCGGCCAGCACGGCGAGGAACCGCGGCTCGCCCTTGTAGTTCCCTCCCACGACGAGGGGAGTCGGCGTGGGCTTCCCGCGATCAGCCTGAATGATCAGGCTCTCCGGAAGCTTGATCTCGACGTCGAGCGTCGCCGACGCCGGGATCTCCAGCGTCGGGAGAGCGGGCGCCTCGACACGAAGGGTGGCCTGAAGGTCGCGCTTCGTGCTCTTGAGCGCGCACAGCGGGTCGACGCGCACGGCGACCCGATATTGCTGGCCGCTCACGAGTTGGAGCTTGCCGCTCTCGCCTTCGTCGAACCCGCCGAAGCTGAAGTGGACGCACGCCGGGAAGCCGGCCGGTCGCACGGCTCGAAAGGCCCCGACGCTCTTCGGGAAGTTGCCTGACAGCGTGCAGCTCGTCGACAGCTCGTCGCCGGGCACGACCTTGCCGATCTTCCACTCGGAGATGGAGCAGTTCATCCGAGCGGTCGTCGCCTGGAGCGTGAACGGCTCGCCGTGGAGCTCGAAGGGACTGCCGCCGCCAAAGGTGACCGTCGCGTAGGGCCGGAAGACGTGATCTCCGGCGTCTAGCTTCGGCCGCTCGAGGGTGCCGTCCAGCGTGGAACCGGCTCGGAGCGTCGGCAGCCGCTGCGACGACCTACCGCCAGGCGCCTCGTACGACACCCCGAGATCGACGTGCCCGCCGAACGTCTCGGTCGGCACAGACAGACCGGCATCGTTCCGGAGCCCGATCTGAACGCAAGCGGCTCCTCCGATTTCCACGGATTGGGCGACCCGCCCGCCCTCCGAGCAGAGCCCGGTGCGGACCGAAGTCACGACCTTGAGGCGGTACTCGGGAATGGCGATGAGCTTCCACGCAGCGCCCGCATTGGCGACGGAGACGTCGTGCTTCGAGGTGTCGGGGGTGTAGTCGAGGGCGACGTAGCGGTAGCTCTTCTGCTTCTCGAACCGGTGGCTTCCCGTCCTCGGGTTGCCCAGGAGAACCGGCTTTGCACCGCCGAAGCCGATCTCGAGAGGCGGCCCCTCGCCCTCGGCGACCGCAAGCAGCCGAATGCGTCGGGCCGACGAGTGGGCTGCGATCGTCGGGTTTTGCGGAGTGACCTCGAGGGCGTCGAACCCTTGCGCCTGCGAAAGGGCGCGCGCGAAGGGGCCGAGAATGCCCGTCGCGTCGCTCGTCACCTCGAACGTCGCGCCGTGCGTCTTGTCCGCGAGTGCCGTCAACCCTTGCGTGAAGCCTCGCCCACGGAAGCGAAGCACGTAGAAGAGGAATCGTTGCTGGGCCGCGCTATCGATTCTCTTGAGAAACCCGTCCCCGTCGAAAACATCCGCGGTGCCTGCGCCGTTCTCGCAGACGCCGTCGGTCAGGTAGATCAGGACCTGACGCGCGTTTGGCGCGCGCTTGTGCGCCTCGTTCAACCCGTCGGCGATCACCTTGAAGGCCGCGGAGCATGGCGTCGCATCACCACCGTACTCGGCGAACGGCTTGTCGTTGGCGAGCGCGTCCTCGAGCCGCTGCCGGACCTCGCCCAAGCGCTGCGGCGGGTCCATGCTCGCCTGCGCCGCATCCGACGGCTTCCGGTCGATCGACCGGTTGAGGCGGTAGAGGCTGACCTCGTCCTTGTCCTCGAGCAGCGCGAGCATCGAACGGGCGGCGAAGACGGCGAGACGGTCGGGGTCCGACTTCGCATCCCGCATGCTCCGCGAGTCGTCCAGGAGCAAGACGTATTGCGCGGGCAGAGTCTGGCCCTCCGCGACCTCTTGCGCGCGAGCGGAGTGCGGCGAGGCGATGCCGCTGACCACGAGGGCGACGATGGCCAGCGCAGCGACCCTCGAGCACCGCGCCCCGACCGCTCGGAGCGACTGCCGCGCCTCGGCTTCGCTCGTCACCGAGCAGCCGTGCAGCCGGACACGCGCAAGCCGTCGTGAACGCATCGAACCCTCCTCGCGACCGTGAAGCGGTAGGGACGCTAGAGGGTAGAGGGATGCCCTGGCAAGCGCGAACGCGCCGCCAAGAGCTGGAGCCCCGCGAACCTGCCGCCAACGGCGCACCCGCGCCAACATGTCGGAGACGTAGGTCGCGACGACGCCAGCCGTCGGTGCCGCTGCAGGCGGCGCTCGGGCAAGCCCGGTGCGCAACCGCCGCGCCGCCGCTTCGTGCGCCGTCCGCCGACGGCACAGCTCTCGCGGGACCGGCCCGGCGAGGCCGCTCAGAAGCAGCGCCCGGGCGCGTCCGGCGGGAGCTTCGCCCGGAGCTCGGGGATGCGCGGCTCGAGCGCGGTGAGCTCCGCGCAAGCCGTGCGTGTCGCAGGACGGCCGAAGAACTCTCGCCCCTTGGGCGTCCAGAACGTCGTCGCCTGACCACTGCCAACGCGCCGGCAGTCGTCCTCGAACGTCTTGCGGTCGACGTCCTTCGCCGCACCGAGCAGGCCTTTGAGCACCCCCGAGGCATCCGCGGAGGCGCTCGACGCGGCCGCGGCCGCCTCGCCGCCCGCGAGCACGACGCTCGACCCGCCGTACGCCGCATAGAGACCGTCGATCCTGACGCGACGGTCGGTGCAGAGCTGCTGCGCCCGCTCCGCATCAGTCGTGCAGCCCGTGGCCGCGAGAACGACGCCGAGCAACAGGCCCACGTTCAGCCCGCGGTCGGTGTACTTTGCGGCCATATCGCCACGATACCTTCAAAGCCATCGGGGTGCATGGTTTCGTATCGGCCTGGCGACTGCGCCGTGCGCCGGGGAGCGACAGGTCGATGGGGGAGACCGCCGCAACGGACCGGTCGACGTCGCCGAGTGCCGTCTCACGCGACACGCCGGCGGCCGCGGGACTGTGGTCCTCGACGGCCGGTCCTGCCGCTCGAGAGGAGGCCCGACGGGCGGAAGGGCGGGCGATCGCTCGGATACCCTCACACGGCGGTCCAGCCGAAATGACCGCGGCCCCCGGTCCGTTGCCCTTCGGATGTCAGCGCGAATCGGGCGAGGTGCGAGCCGGAAATGAACGCGACGCGGTCCGTCCCCGGAGGTGCCCGCGCGACCGACGACGCCGACCTCGAGATTCCGGTCGAGGACGAGCCGCGAGGCGATATTCCGGGGCGGCCTCGCGGACAGGCTCGACGATCCCTCGCGCGGCGCCGCACCGGAGGTCGCTTGGCCGGACGCGCAGAAAGAATCGCGGGGAACGCTTCCGCGGATCCGGAGTCGCGCGCTACGCTGCTCGCCCGAGCCCACATCATGACCGACGTCACGAAGAACGCACCGTCGCTTCTCCCCGAGCAGCTCGCGATCCTCGATCGCGCGCGGCAGGAGCTGCCCGCCCCCTTCGCTCCCCTCGCAGCGGAGCTCTTGTTCGAACTCTCCACCTCGAGCCCCGACTGGGGGCGGGTGTTCCTACTGCAGATCGATCTCTTCGAGGCGAGCGTCGCGTTCCTTTCATTCTTGCTCCTCGCCCAGCTCGCGACGCCCAATCAGCGAATCCTCGAATCTGCCAGTTCGATTGCCAAGTTGCGGGAAGACGGCACGAAGCTCAGCACCGGCCATTGGTGGGGCCTCCTCCGCGCCGCCTCCTGCGACGTCGCCCGCGCCGGGAGCCCGCCGCTGGAGCCGGCGCGGCTCGCATCTGCCCTCTACTTCGGCGACGCCTCGCGCGCGTCCGGCGGCGATGGCAGCGGAATCGCCAAGCTCCTCGACGCCGTCCCGAACCTGCGCAACCGCGTGAAGGGGCACGCCTGGACGCTCCCACCCGAGCAGTACGAGCAGCACGCGCGCACGCTCCTCGACACGACCGCGCGCTTCGTCGGCGCGCTCGACGGCTTCCGACGCTGCTCGCTCTTCGTCGTCGCGCACTGCAGCGCCGCCGGCGATGGATTCGACCTCGATCTGCGCGTGCTGCGGGGCGACGGGCGGAGGCCGATCCGGCGCAGCCTGCGCGCCAAAGGGCCGCTCGCCGCCGACCGCGTGTACGTCGCGAGCGACCCCGACCTCGACGCCGGGTCGCTCGATCCGGCGCGCGCGCTCTGCCTCCACCCGTTCGTGCAGCTCCGGCGCTCCGACGACGGCTTCGAAGGGATCTTCGTCGCGCAAGGGATCGGGCCGAAGGCGCTCGATCTGGCGAGCGCGGTGGGTGGGCATCGCCTCGCGTGCGCGGGCTCGGCGCCCGAGGCGCTGCGGCTCCTCGACGCGCTGCTCGCCGGCGCCAACCAGCCGGCGAAGAGCTTCGAGGCGCTGCGCACCCGGGCGTCGGAGCTCGCGCGCACGCTGCTCGCGTCGCCGGCCGCGCGCGCCTCGTACGATCCGCGCAGCTACCTGGTGCGACCGCGCGTGGCCCAGCAGCTCGAGGCGCCCCACGCGACCGCGGACGCCGCCCCGACCGCCGACGAGGGCGCCCCGGCGCGCGCCAATGGGACGGGCACCGCGCTGTGGATCGTCTCGGGCCCCTCGGGGAGTGGCAAGACGGCGCTATGCTGCCACGCCGCGGAGCGGTGGCTGCTCGGCGCGCGCAGCGACGACATTGTGGTCGTGGTGCTGCCGACCGAGCTGGTCGCCGCCGGCGGGACGCTCCTCGGGTGGTGGCAGCAGCGCTTCACGCAGCCGCTCCTCGAGGCGTGCGCCGCCGCGCAGACGGCCGGCGCGACGCTCCGAATCTTCCTCGACAGCCTCGATCGCCTCGGCCCGATCGACTCGCTCGTCGCGGAGCTGATCGATCTGCTGCACTCGCCGAAGGCCGCGCCGCTGCGCTTCTTCGTCACGGCGACCGAGGCGATGGCCGAGCGGCTCGCCGTCGCCCTCCGCCGCACCGACGTTGCCGCTCGCGTACGCCGATGGAGCATCCCAAACCTGACCGCCGCCGAGGCCGAGCAGCTCTACCGGCTCCTCGCCGACGACCCCTCCGCCGACCAACCCCGGCTCGACCCCGCGGTGCTGGGGCTGCTCGGTTCGCCGCTCCTCGTCCGACTGGCGCGTGACCTCGACGCAGTCGACACGGCGAGCGGCCTGACGCCTGGGCGACTGCTCCGCGCCCACGCCGAGCGGACGGTGCTCGCGGACCCCGTGCGCGCGCACGTCGCGCAACACGTCGCCGCGGCGATCGCGCGGAGCGAGCGGAAGCACGTGCCGCTGTCGGCCCTCTTCGACGACCCCAACGTGCGCAGCGCGCTGCTCGCGAGCGGCGAGGACGCGCCGCTGCGCGCCCTGGTGCGCGGCCACGTGCTCATCCTCGATCGCTCGCCGGCGGGCACCGCGCTGCCGACGCCATCCGAGCCGATGCTCTCGTTCGCGTTCGATGCGCAGCTCGACTTCCTCATTTTCGCCAACCTCGTGCGCGAGCTCGGCCCCGATCTGGCGGCGTGGGGGCCCTCACTCGCGGGGCGTGGTCCGTTTGCGCCGCTCGTCGGCGCGCTGCGCATCCTCTTCGTAGAGAGCCTGCGCACCGGCGCGCACGAGATCGGCGCGCTCGTCGAGCTCCTCGCCGGGCTCCTGGCCGACACGCGCAGCGCGCTCATCGGCGAGCTCCTCGCAGCCGGCGTCGACTGCGCCGAAGGGAGCCGCCTCGACGCGCTCGTGACCGAGGTGCTTGGGCGGATCGGGCCGTCGGCGTCCGAAGAGATCGGGAGGCTTGGGGCGGAGGCGTTCCAGCGACTCGTCACTGCCGGGCGCGTCGAGGAAGCGATCGCGACCGCGCGCCTGGTCGGCCGCCACGCGCCCGGCGCCGCGACGCTGCCGCTCCGGGCCGAGGGCGTGCGCCTGGAGGCCTGGTCGACGAGCGCAGCATCGGCGGTGACCTGGGGCGCCGAGCTACTGCGCGAAGCCGCCGCGCTCGGCGCGGACGCCCAAACGGTCGCGATCGACGCACTGCTGGAGGCGACCTGGCTGCACGGCCCCGCGGGCGACGCGCGCACGCTCTCGGCCGCCCTCGACGCGATGGGATCGACGAGCGATCCGCCGACGCATCTGGCGATAGCGCTCGCCGCGCTTCGGCGCTCGATCGCCGAGGGCGATCCGTGCGCCTGGGAAGCCGATCTCGCGCGCGCGAGAGCCTGCGCGAGCGCGGCGGGGAGCGACGCGCGAGCGCTGGCGCGGGTGGTGATCGACGCGGCTGACCGCCTCGGCGCGCGCCACCTCCCCGACGGCGCTCGGTGTCTGGAGCTCGCGCGCGAGGCCGTCGAGCTCGCCGGCGCGATCGGCGACGCATTGCTCGAAGCGCGCGCGTGCGAGGCGGTCGCACACGCCCTCCCCCAGGATGCGGACCAGCAACTATTGTGGGTCGAACGCGGGCTTCTCGCCGCCGACACGACGATCGCCAGGGGCCCACGCGCGCGACTGCTGATACGACGCGCCCGGGTCCGCATCGCACAGGGGCGTTTCGCCGAGGCGAGCGCCGACGCTACCGAGGCGGCGCGCCTCTTCGACGAGGCCGGCCATCGCGCCGACGCGATGCGGGCACGCCTCCACGTGCAATTCGTCGCCAAGCGCGCGCTCGGCGTGCCAGGAGAAAACGACCGGGTGCTCCGGGAGGTCGGGCGACAGGCCGACGAGCTGGGCGAGCGCTTCGAGCAGGCCCTGATCACCCTGCTGCGCGCGGGGATCGCCTGCGACCTCGGGCGCGTCGACGAGGCGCGCGGACTCCTCGACCGTCTGGAGGAGCTCCGCGCGGTCGCCCCGACCGAGACGGCGTCGATCTGCCCCGACCTGGTCCGCGGACGACTCGCCCTGGTCGCTGGCGATCTCGCGACGGCGACGCGCCACCTCGAGGCCGCGTATGAATGGGGCAAGGCAAGGAGCTTCGCCGACCTCGTCTACGCCCCGCCGGTGTCGCTCGCGCGGGCAGAGCTTTCGGTCAGCGCCGAAGCGGGGGGCGAAGCGCGCTGGGCGTCGGCGCTGCGGCGCATGCAGGACGTGCTCGCCGCGGCGCCGAAGTTCGGACAGCTCGATCGCTACGCGGGCGAGGTCTACACGCAGTTCGCACGGGCGCTGTGGCGAACCGGGCAGCTCGAACAGGCCAAGACGTGGGCCGACAAGGCCGAGACGTGGTTCGAGAGCCGCCCGAACCACCTTCGCGCGCCGGAGCTGCACGCGCTGCTCGCGCTCCTCACGATCGCGACCGGCGCGACCGGCGCGAAGCCGGCGAAGGGAGCGGAGGCGGTGCGGCTGCGCGCGCTGGGGCTGGCGACGCGCGCGCGCGCTCTCGTGCGGCAGCAGGGGGAGTCGTTCGCAGGGGCCGAGGACCGGGCAGCGTTCTATCGGGCGCACGCGGCGAACGAGATGCTCGCGGGGGAGCCAATGCTCGCGGAGGCGAGCGCAAGGACTTGATCGGACGCCCGACCGCGCCGAGGTGGAGACGTGGGCGAGGCGGACGCGCGTCCGCGCGGCGCATGGGCCTCGACCCTCGCCCGAGACCGCCCACAACGAGAGCGAGGGCGGCCGGCGCTGCGATATGCAGGAGCGCGAGGCCGCCTCGCCTACTCACCGACGCTTGCGCTGGACGCCGCCGCTCCCGCGGCCCCCTCGCTCGAAGCGAAGCACGCGCACCCGCCCATCGCTGCCGCCAACCACCAGGTCGAGACTCTCCCCGATCGGCGCGACCGCGGCCGCCCAGCACGGGACGAAGCCAATCGCACGACAACCTCCCTCGCCAACACTCCACAGCTTGATCACCCCGCCGTCGCTAGACCCTCGCCGAAAAGGCCCCGATCTGCGTGCGAGGTCCCCTGTCGCGGCGCAGCGTGCGGGGTCGTCGCCGGGCGATGGTCGGCGAAATCGACGCGCGGCGACGGTCTTCGGGAGCCTGACGGTCTGACGGGGTCCAGCGCCGTCTCGGGAGGGCAAAGCGCGGCCACGCGGCGGCGGTGTGTTCCTGGAAACCGGTGATACTGCTGAAAGCGGGACCCGCCGTCGCCGGTGGCGACAGTTCGCGGCCTGCTATCGGTCATCGCCCACGCGCCGGCGCCGCAGGTCTCCATCGACGCATGTCCACGGCACCGCCCGGTCGATGATGGCCTTGATTCCGGCACGCGAACGCGCCGTCGCGCCAATGTCCCAGAGGCGGACGCTGGGCGAGCGCCCTGTCGACATTTCGGACGTCACGATGCGTTCGCCGCGCGGATCGATGTCGACGTCGTAGAATCCAACCCACGGCCCATCGGACTTGGACCGCACATCGCTCGCGAGCTTGGCGAGGAGCCGGCCGTGGACGCCGTCCCAGATCCGAAGCGACCTACCCTCGGACGCGGCGGTGAGCAGCAGCGCGCCATTGTGGGTGAAGCGGACGATCCATAGCGCACCGCCGCCGCCCGGCATCGACGCCAGGAGCTCGCCCGTGCGCGCGTCCCAGAGCTTCGCGTCCCCGTCGAGGCTCGCGGTCGCGAGCCTCGCGCCGTCGGGGCTGAAGGCCGCGCTCGTCACGGTGTTGGTATGACCCTCGAGCGACAGCAGCAAGCGACCGGTTTTGGGGTCCCAGAGCTTGGCGGTGTCGTCGGCGCTGGTCGTCATGATCGCGTCACCGGACGGCGCGAACGCGCACGACAGCACGGACGCGCGGTGCCCGACCAGCTTCGCGACGAGGCCTCCGGTCTGCGAATCCCAGATCCGCGCGCCGTAGCCGCCGCAGGTCATCACGGTGTCGCCGCTAGGCGAGAAGGCCGCGCCGACTTGCTGCGATGCGCCGCCGACGAGGGTCAGCGTCTTCTTGCCCGTCTTCGCCGACCAGAGCTGCCCACCGGCGAGGTCGGGGCCCAAGCCCAGGACCAGGCCTCCGGTCGACGAGACCCTCGCGTGCGTGAGAGAGGAGACGCCCTCGAGCGTGAAGGCACGGCGCTCCGGGCGAATGTCCTCGACCTGCCCCCCCTCCGTGATTATCGAGTGACCGTCCGGCGAGAAGGCACGCACAGCTCCGAGCGGGTCCCCCGTCGAGCGGATGAAGCGGCCGGTGTGCGCTTCGTGGAGCAGGCTGCTGGAGCCCTTGTCAAGCTCGCAGTTGATGACAAGGAAGGCTCCGTCCGGGCTGAAGGCGACGGTCGACTGCGTGCGGCGCGGGCAGGGATTCCACGCCTCGACGAGCCGCTCGAACTCCTGCGTGCTGTCGTGGCTAGAAGGCAGGATTTCGGATCGGCGTGGGTCGAAGAGCTCCACGCGCCCGTCGGCCGTGATCGTCGCACGTCGACCCATCGACCCGTCGACGTGCGCGTCGCGTCCCGTGTTCGCGCTCTTCGACTCCGCATCGACGGGAAGCGTCTCCTCCAGCTCGACGGCCCACGTCCCCTTCGTCTCCGTCACCCGAAAGACCTGGATGCCGACGCCTCGGACGCGGATGCTGAGACTCGGCCCTTCCTTCCCCGGCTCGACATCGAGGCGGCTCGCCGACCAGAAGGAGGGAAAGCTCGCGAGGACTCGCCGACTGCCGACCTCCCAGACGCGCACCGTGGCGGCGGCGTCCAGGGTCACAACGAGCGGGCGCTCCTTGGAGGTGAACCGATCAACTGCGATGTCCGTGAGGTCGCGGAGCGCGACGCCCTCGCCGGGGAGGGTCGCTTCGAGGCGAATCGGGTGTCCGGTCCAGATGTGCACAGACCCGTCGGCGCCCGCTTCGAGCACTGCGTCGCCCTGCTGTTCGGAGCCCCGCAATTTGAGCACCTTCACGGCACCGGAAGGATCGCGGATAGGCTCGAACGTCCCGCTGGCGAGATCCCAGAGGCGCGCCGTCGCGTCCGAGAGCACGATCGCCGCGCGGCTGCTTTTGACTTCGACGCCCACCACCGCAATGCCGTCGGGGGCGAGCGCGAACGTTCGTGCGAGTTGGTCGGTATAGTCGGCGGCCCCGTCGGCCCACATCCGCAAGATTCCTTTGCCCCGATCGGCGAAGCGCAACGACCGGAGCCCGCCGTGCGCCCCGTCCAGCGCGCCGAGCAGCGCGCCCGTCGACGCGTCCCATAGACGAATCGCCCCGTCCTCGGTCGCCGTCGCGACACGGGCGCCGCCGGGACTGAATTGGGCGCTCTTCACGGGACCGCCAGTCGATTCGAGTCGGATCACGTCCCCCTCGAAAGGACGAAGCGCCTCGGCGAGGAGGAACGTAAGCGTCGGGCTGGTGTAGCCGCTGTCATACGCCGCCCAGAGATAGGCGAGCGCCCGCGCAGCGTCGTCGCTCACGACGAGCTCCTGCCGGCCCTTCTCCGTGAGTAGCTCGCCAAGACGGTCGCGACTATCGGCTCGACTGGCCTCGGCCGCAGCGCGCTCCGCCTCGGCGGCTCGACGCAGCTCGTGCTCGCGGCTGACGAACCCCCCCACCAGCGCGAGGACCACCATCACGGCGCCAAGAGCAAGCGCGGTCAGGGCTCGGTTGCGCCGGATCGCGAGCGCGAGCACGTAGCCGAGCGTCGGCGGGCGCGCCACGATCGGCCTGCCTTCGAGGAACGCCGCCAGATCGCGCGCGAGCGCGTCCGCCGTGTCGTAGCGGCGGTGCGGGTCCTTCTGGAGGCATTTCTCGACGATCGTGGCCAGGTCGATGGGCAGGAGAGGGTTGGCCTTCCGCGGCGCGAGCGGGGCTTCGTGCAGCACTTGGTTAATGAGCCGCGCTTCGCCGTCACCGTCGAAGATCGGGCGCCCAGCAAGTAGCTCGTAGAAGGTGGCGCCAAGCGCGTAGATGTCCGCGCGGTGGTCCACGCGCTCGAGCGCGCGCTCGATCTGCTCCGGGGGCATGTACCGCACGGTGCCGAGTACGGCGCCGGCGTCCTTCGTGAGGGCGCGGCTCGCGTCGCCGAGCGCGGCGAGGCCGAGGTCCATGACGACAAGCCGGTGCTCCTCGGCCGTGAGCATGAGGTTCCCGGGCTTGATGTCCCGGTGGACGATGCCCATCTCGTGCAAGTGCTGCACGCCTCGGGCCGCCTCGAGGAAGGCGGCAGCGAGGGCGCGGATGGGGCCTTCGCCGCCGACGACGCCGGCGCCCCGCCTCGACGTGGCGCGGTGCACCTGGGGCACCTGGCGAAAGGTCTCGGCGCGCGCCTCCTTTGCACGGTCCACGGCGCTCGAGACCGCGGCATCGAAACCGTGGCTCGTGGGCAGCGTACGGGCAACGTCCGCCAGGTCCGCGCCGTCGATGAACTCCATCGCGTAGTAGTGCTTGCCGTCGACCGCGCCGGACGCGTAGATCTTCACCACGTTCGGGTGGTCGCAGCGGGACAACGCCGCGATCTCGCGGCGGAACCGCGCAACGGCGACGGCGTCGTACGCGGCAGCCTCCGGCAGGGTCTTCAGCGCCACCACGCGCCCGAGGCTCCGCTGCACCGCCAGGAAGACTTCGCCCATCCCGCCCTCGCCGAGCTTGCCGAGTATCCGATAGTCGCCGAACGCGCTCGGGTCCTGCTCGGTCGACTCGGGCTCCGCGGCCGGCGGCGCAGACAGAGCGCGGGCCACGTCGTCATCGGCCGTGGGGAACGCCTCGGTGAGCGCCGCGCCCTTGAGCTCCTCGCCGCTCACGAAGTCGAGGTATTTCGCCGCCCTGCGCCGACCATTGAAGAAGAGCACCTGCTCCCGCAGGTCGGTCTCGCGGTAGAGGAGCCAAGGATAGAGGGGCCGGAGCCCGTCGCCTTCGACGACGTGGACCCGACCGGGCACGATGTCCGGGCCCTTCGTCGGAATGGGCAGGTGCCTCGCCGCAGACGCGAAGCCCGTGAGGTCGAGCACCCGCGCCCGCAGGCCGCCGTCTCCGCCGCGCTCCACGGTGTCCACGTAGGCGAGCGCGCCGCCGGGCGGCAGGAAGAGGTGGCTCGACCACGCCGCGTCGAGCCCTTCGAGCAAGATCGGCGCGAGCGCCTCGTAGAACTCCGCCGGACGCACGGCGCCGTGTCCAATCACCTGGTTCCGGTACGCCGCGAACGGACCGAGCAGCGTGCCGCGCGTGATCCCTCGGGCCGACGCGCGCGCGCCGAAGGCAACCTCCGTCACAGCTCCGTAGAGGTGAAGCAAACTGGGCGCGTCGAGGATGCGGTCCTGGGCCCGGAGCGCGCCAATCCAGCTCCCCACCGACGGCACGACCAGCGAAGAGGCATCCGCCGGCGGGGCGACCGCCACCGCGATGCGGATAGAGGCCTCCCAGGCGAAGTAGACGAGGTCGTGGCGCTCCTTGGCCGACTTCGCGTTGCGCGCCCGGCGCACAAGCGCCGCGACGGGGAGCGGGAACTGGGGCCGCGGGGCATCAATCATCGTCGGGCCCCGCCGTGAGGGTCCATGTCACCGTGACGATCGCGCCCTCAGGCTGCGGAAACGTGACCTCTCGAATCGCGCGCAGGACGCACCTCTGCGACGGCGTGTCCTCGCCTACCCGCGAAGCGCTAATCTCCGCCCTCGCCACGCGCCCGTCGCGGCCGATGACGAACCGGACGGGGACCTTCTCGCGCCGAACCTCGGGGTTCATCACCCTCGCTTGCTCGAAGCAACGGCTCGTCGGCTGCGCGATTCGACGGGAAAAGATGGCCTGAATTGCACCCCAGGCGAGGCGGCCGGAGGTGGATGTCGCGCCCATTCGGACCCGCGGTGCCTTGGATGGCTCGCAAACGTACTTGCCCTCTTTGCGGGCGCAATGGCCCGCCTCGAAGAGCTTCGCCGCAAGGTCGTCGTCGCGGACGACGCCGTCCCCTTCTTCGACCATTCGCGCGGCGACCTGGCAGGCTGCCAGTCGGTGGATGGGCGTCGGGTCGGTCGCTTGGCTCTCGCAGACCTTCCGAAAGACGCCCAGTGCCCGCGGCGGGTCGCGCTCCACGCCCCGGCCGGCTCGGAGCGCCTCGGCGAAGTCGTAGCAGCCTTGTGTATCGCCGAGGTCGCAACCGCGCTCGAGAAAGTGAGCCGCGTCACCCTCGTCCTCCTTGGAGGGGCGCCCGGCTCGGCGGCGCTCGGCTGCGACGAGGCATGCTGGCGCGTACTTCGCCTCGCACGCGCGCACGTACAGGCCAGGTTCCAGGGGAGCGAAGCGGTCGTCGTCGGCAGCGATGGCGAGCCGGAAGCACCCTTCGGCGGCGCCGTGATCGCACGCGGTGCGGTACGCTCGGATGGCCTCGCGCTCCAGGGGGGCGTTCGCGCCGAGTTTCTGGGACCTCGAGCCCTGTCCGACCCAGGCGTAGTCAACGAGCTTCCCGTACGCAAGGCACGCCTCGGCCACGCCGCCGTCGCACGCACGACCGTGGAGGTATCGGAGCCGGAGGTCACCCCTGACAACCGGCTGGTCGCGCTCGAACGCGAGCGCTAGCACGTGGCAGGACGCGGGGAATCCGAGCTCGCACGCTCGCGCGAAGAGGTCGCTCGCTTTCCCATCGTCTTTGGCGGCGTCCTCACCGCTCCCATGGCGGAGCGCCATCGCGTGGCACGACGCCCCAACCCCCGCCTCGCATGCGCTGTTGTCGAGCAACGCCGCGCGGTGCCCGTCCTTCGCGACCCCTTCACCGCGAACGAGCAGACCGGCCAGAGCTCCGCACGCCCCGTCGTCTCCGGCGCCACACGCGCGGTCGAAGAGGGCGGCGGCGGCAGCAGCGCCTTTCGGACCTCCCCGCCCCTCGAGGACCATCCGTCCCAGAGCCGCGCACCCAGCCCCGATCCCGGCGTCGCAGCCGCGGCGGTATCCGTCCCGGCGCGCCGACGCGTCCTTCGCACCGCCGGCGCCCAAGCCGTCCGCCCACGCGACGCAGTGCGCGGCCGTCCCGCCGCGGCACGAGCGCTCGCACGCGGCGGCGTCCCCGGCCGCGCACGCCGCGTGGGTCGCCCGCGCACGCTCCGCGCCGATCCACCGGAGCACCACCCCCGACACGCCGGCGAGTAGCGCCACAGAAGCGGCGATCATCACGGTTCGCAGGGCGCGGCTTCGAGGCATGCTCAAGAGAGTGCTCGGGTCACCTGGCGTCGGTCAACCAGTGCGCACGCGCGCTGGCTCCGTCCGCAGCAGAGCAACCCGGGCCTCGGCGCGAGTTGGTTTGCACGCTTGTCGTGGGCGCTGAAGGAAGTCGGCAGGGTCTGCATGTTGATCGAACCTGCGCCAAACGCGAGAAACGGTCCACCCGGCCTTGAACGCGGGGCGCGTAGGAATCGGCCCGCCAGCAACTCGCTTCCCCCGGTTGGGCCTGCAAGAGCAACGCGAAGCTCGCGACGAAACTGGGGGCGATGGGGCACAAGGTCGGCGAGACGAAGGTCGGTCGCCTGCTCCACGACATGGGCTACAGCCTGCAGGCCGCGAAGAAGACCACGGAGGGTCGACGAGCGGCGCCGCGAGGTCGAAGCCGCGTTCCATGGACTGCCCGCCGGGCTCTCGGGCGCCGCGATCGACGGACGCCTCGGGGACGAGATCGATCGACGCAAGCGCGAGAACGACGCGCTGACCCAGGCGGCCGAGCGTGTCCGCGAGGCTGAGGTCGAGCTTGCCGAGGCGCGTGACCTCGCCGAGGCGACGTCGTTCGCCGCGCTGGCCGATCACGATGCGCCTTCGATCCTCACGGGCCAGCTCGGCCGTTGCGGACAAACTCGACCGCCGGCCTGCGACCGGCGAGCCTCGCACCAAGGCCCTGGCGGGACGGCTCGGGCCCAGGTCCTCGCGATCGTGCGCGCGCTCCCTCGGCCACCTCGGCGCGGGCGGGCGCCCCATCGAAAACGGCCGGGGCCCCTGTTCACGCGCTGAGGGCACCCTCACGCCAACGCCAACTCTTCACGTCGCAGCGTCTGCGGGTCTTCGCGTCGGACTGCCCTCGGGGAGCACGCTTCGATCCACACGCCCGGTAGCCACGACGAACACGCCCAGGCCCAGAATCGGGGGGGGCGCCCGACGACGAACTCGCCAGCTGCGCCCCCCCCCCCCCCGTCTCCAGAATGTCTCCACGACCGGGGCGGACTCCGCTGGACTCGCGAGGACTCCAGCGGAGCGAACAGGTGGCAAGAAGCGCCGCGATCTCAATGCCTTGGGCCCGAAAGACGAGCAACATCGACATGTTACATGACTGGCCACAAGACAATTCGATTCCCGGCGCCTCCACCGAAATCCCCCGGCGAAACCGGGGGATTTCTACTTTCTGGGCCCCGTTGCCACGATGTTGCCACGGCTGGCAACGCTCGCCCGGCCAGCAGGCGCACGGCCTCGTCGGCGGCGTTCGGGCTGAGGTGCATGTAGCGCATGGTGGTCTCCAGGCTGGTGTGCCCCGCCAGGTTCTGGGTCGTGATGGCGGTCGCCACGGCCATCGCCAGGTGCGAGCAGGACGTGGCCGAGCGACGACACTCCGCCGCTGCCCCGGCTCGACCGCGCGCAACCACCGCCGCGCCCCGCGGACTCGATGCGTCGGCGTCTGCCTTCCTCGGGACCGTTCCGCGCGCGCGAGACGTTGACGGGCGAATCGCCCGCGCGCCGGCTGCGCAACGTCGACGGGCTGCGACATCGCGACGGCTCGCGTCGCAAGGCTCGCACCGGCGCGCCGTCCGCACGAGCAGCGCGCGGGCACGGTCAGCTGGGCGGATACGACTCGAAGTCGAGCTCGGCGCCGATCACGGTCGAGGCGTGCAGATCGACCGCGACCCGGTCGATGACCTCGCGGAGCTCGAGCGCCTCGAGCCAGCGCGGCGGCAGCGCCTCGATGCCCAGCATCGCGCCGAGCAGGTTGCCGGTGATGCTCCCCGTGCTGTCGCTGTCGCCACCGTGCGCGACCGACCGCCAGAGCGCGAGCGCGACGCCGCGCGGGTCCTCGCGCTCGAGCGTGAGCGCGCACGCGAGCGCGATGGCGAGCGCCTCCTCGCCGACCCAACCGCCGCCGATCCCCTCGAGGGCCGCGGCGCTCGGCGGGCCGCCGGCCGCGACGCGACGGGCCGCCGCGATCGCCTCCTCCAGCTCGGCGCGGTCGGGCTCGCGGACGAGCAGCCGATCGGCCACCCACATCGCGTCGCGCAGCGCGACGCCGCGCGCCACGTCGAAGACGACGGCCGCGAGGTACGCAGCGGACAGGTACCCGCTCGGGTGCCCGTGCGTGAGGACCGCCGCGTCGCGCGCCTCGCGGAACGCCTCCTCACGGCTCGCGCAAGCGATGCCGAACGGCGCGGACCGCATCACCGCGCCGCAACCTTTGCTGTCGTTCGGGCGACGATCGACGGTCGGCGCGTCGCTCGCCTGCGAGTGCGCGCGGAGCGCTCCGAGGCAGGTGTTTCCGGGCGCGCGACGCGCGTGCAGTCCGGGCACCTCGAGGAGCCACCCGGCGTGCTCCGTCGTCGTGCGTCGGGTCTGCGTCTCGTACCAGCGCCCGAGCGCGCCACGCACGCTGCCGGTGATCGACGAGATGCCACGATCGGCCAGGCGCTGGCGCGCGCGGACGAGACCTTCGGCGGTGAATAGCGTCATCTGCGTGTCGTCGGTGATCTCCGCGCGACCTGCGTAGTCGAGACCGGACGGGGGCGCGGCGCCGTACCGCGACGCGATGGCCTCGGCCGATCCGTCGAACTCGATCGGGTTGCCGAGCGCGTCACCGAGGGCGCCGCCGAGCAGGCAGCCCCGCACCCGCGCGAGCGTCGGCGACGGACCGGCCGTCCGCGGTGCGAGCCCGCGGAGCGCGCCTTCCTGTGCGATCCGGGCGACGAAGGCGGCTTGGCCCCGCGTCTCGACCGCGCCCGGGCGCGCCGTCCGAACGATCGCGATGGCCCCCGCCGGGTCGTGACCGAGCGCGACGAGGCACGACGCGACGACGAGGCCCGTGCGCCCGAGCCCGCCACGACAGTGGACGACGACGTTCGTCCCGCTCGACGTGAGGTCGAGGACCGCGCGCACCAGGTCGACGAGCGCGACCGTGGACGTCGGGGTGCCGGCATCGACGATCGGGAGCCGCAGCAGGCGGACCCCCGCGCGCTCCGTCTCCCCGCTCAGGGCGCCGATGCCGAGCGAGCGCAGCTCGTGGTCCTCCACGAGCGAGACGAGCGCGCCCGTCCGGTAGACCTCGCGGAGGCGCGCGAGGTCCGCGCCGAGGTCGCGCTCCCAGCGCCCGCCGATGCCCTCGGCCTTCTTGCCGGGCGCGAACGTCATGCCGATGCGACCGGGGAGCCCGGTCACGTCGGCGGGGACGAAGTCGACCCGGATGGGGTCGGTGGTCGAGGTCTGGGTCTTCATCACGGGGCGTTCCTCTCGTGCATCGAGGGACGAGGCGCGGGCGAATGTCTGACGGCGGAGGGCTGCTTCGCGCCGGGGCGTCCGAACGAGGATCTCATGAGCAGCGAGGAAGTGGTCGCCGGCGACCTCGTCCGCTTCGCAGGTCGCGTAGTAGCTCGGCCACCGAGGCACGGGCGTCGTGTCTAGCTAGATATTTGAAACACAACGACACCCAGCGTCGACTCGAGCATTACGAGGCAAGCCAACATTCAGCAGACATTTCGGGCAACTACGGTCGCACGCTAGCGTTGTGTTGTGACTCGATAGCCGACACGACTCCGCCCACGGGGCCACCTCCTCTCGCGCTTCGCCGACGGCGTCCCCTCGCTCCCGGGGTCGTGCTACCCGCCACCTCGATGCCCGCCGCCGAGCTCGTGCCCTGCCCGGATCTCGCCCTCTCCCCGGCGGGCACGTTCCACCTGCGCCCCCCCGCCCAAGGCGCGCCGGGCGCGACCGCCTCGTTCGTGGCCCGCCTCGAGCGCGCCTTCGACGGCGGCCCCGAGCGCGGCCTCCTCGCGCTCGCCGACGTCGACGTCGCGGCGCTGTCCCCCTCGCTCGCCCTCGGTCGGCGCGTGGCGCACGCCTTCCTGCGCGCCCTCTGTCGCAAGGCCGATCTCGAGGTCCGTCGATCCGCCGAGGGCGTCGTCGTGCCCACCGCGGAGCTCGAAGAGCTCGCCCTCGGCGCGCCGCCGATGATCGGGGCCGAGTACCTGTCGGTCGAGCGGCTCGACGCGGCGTGCACCGCGCTCGCCGCGTTCGTCACGCGGGAGCTCGCCGCCCACGCGGGCGCGGTGTCCGCGTGGATCCAGGCCACGAGCCCCGCGCACCACCTCGTCGGCCGCATCTGCCTGCACCTCGCCGAGAACCGGCGCGACGAGCGCGCGCCCTTCGCCTTCCTCGCGACGTACGCGACGGGCGTCTCGGCCGGCGGCCGCGTGCAGCACGCGCCGCTCGGCCGCGCCATCGAGGAGCTCGCGAGCGCCGACTGTCGCCCGAAGCTCCTCGCGCTGCTCGAGCCGCTCCGCGACGCCACGCTGAAGAGCGAGGTCGTCGCCCGCCTGGTCGCGTCCGGCGAGGTCTACCACCCGCTCGCGTGGACGCCGGCCGAGGCGCTCGCCTTCCTGAAGGACCTGCCCGCGCTCGAGTCGAGCGGGCTCGTCGTGCGCGTGCCCGACTGGTGGCACGCGCGAAAGCAGCGGGCCGCCGTGCAGGTGACCGTCGGCGCGCGCGCGCCGCAGGGCCTCGGCCTCGAGGCGCTGCTCGACGTGAACCTCGCCGTCGCGCTCGGCGACGAGGCGCTCTCCGCCGCCGAGGTGCGCGAGCTGTGCGCCGGCGCGGCCGGCCTGCGCCTCGTGAAGGGGCGCTGGGTCGAGGTCGATCCCGAGCGCCTGCGCGCCGTGCTCGACCACTGGAAGCTCGTCGAGGCCGCTGCGAAGCGCGACGGGCTCGGCTTCCTCGACGGGATGCGCCTGCTCGCGGGCCTGCCCAAGGACCTCGCCCACGCCCGCGAGATCGACGACGCCGACACGCCCGCGCGCGTCCTCGCCGGACCGTGGCTCGAGGGCCTGCTCGCCGAGCTGCGCAGCCCCGAGGCGAGCCTCGACGTCGACCCGGGCGCGGCGCTCTGCGGTGAGCTCCGACCCTATCAGCGCGCGGGCGTCGCGTGGCTGTTCCGCCTCGCGCGGCTCGGCCTCGGCGCCTGCCTCGCCGACGACATGGGCCTCGGCAAGACGGTGCAGGTGATCGCGCTCCTGCTCGTGCTGAAGAGGAAGGGCGACCCGGGGCCGCACTTGCTCGTGGTGCCGGCGTCGCTGCTCGCCAACTGGCGCGCGGAGCTCGATCGGTTCGGACCGAGCTTGCGCGCGCTCTTCGCGCACCCGTCGATGCTCGAAGGCCGGCCTCTCGCGGCGATCTCCGCGGCGGACCTCGCGGCGGTCGACGTCGTGGTCACGACCTATGGCACGCTCCAGCGGTCGAAGGCCATCGCCGAGGCCTCGTGGGGAGTCGTCGCGCTCGACGAGGCGCAGGCCATCAAGAACCCGTCCGCCAAGCAGGCTCGCTCCGTGAAGGCGCTCCGCGCGCGCGCTCGACTGGCGCTCACGGGCACGCCGGTCGAGAACCGCCTCGGCGATCTCTGGTCGATCTTCGACTTCCTCTCCCCCGGGCTGCTCGGCTCCGCCAAGGCCTTCGGCGCCGCCACGAAGCGCCTCGCGGAGGCGGACCACGGCTATGGCCCGCTCCGCGAGCTCGTGCGTCCGTACATCCTTCGTCGCATGAAGACGGATCGGAGCGTCGTCACCGATCTTCCCGACAAGACCGAGGTCAAGGCATTCTGCTCGATCACCAAGCTCCAGGCCGCGCTCTACGCCGAGGCCGTCGACGATCTGCGCCAGACGCTCGCCCACGCCGACGGGATGAAGCGGCGCGGCGCGGTCCTCGCGTCGCTCATGCGCCTGAAGCAGATCTGCAATCATCCCTCGCAATGGCTCGCCGACGGCGCCTATCGCCGCGAGGACAGCGGCAAGCTCGCGCGCCTCGTCGAGATCTGCGAGCCCATCGCCGCGCGCCAGGAGAAGGCGCTCGTCTTCACGCAGTTCCGCGAGCTCTGCGCCCCGCTCGCGACGACGCTCGCCGAGGTCTTCGGCCGCCCCGGCCTCCTGCTCTCGGGCGAGACGGCGGTCGGCCGGCGCGGCGCGCTCGTCGCCGACTTTCAGCGCGACGGCGGGCCGCCATTCTTCGTGCTCTCGCTGAAGGCCGGCGGCACGGGCCTGAACCTCACCGCCGCCTCGCACGTGATTCACTTCGACCGCTGGTGGAACCCGGCCGTCGAGGACCAGGCGACCGACCGCGCGTTCCGCATCGGGCAGAAGCGGAACGTGCTCGTGCACAAGCTCGTCTGTCGCGGCACCGTCGAGGAGAAGATCGACGCCCTCGTCGAGGGCAAGCGCGCGCTCGCGAAGGACGTGCTCGCCTCGGGATCGGAGGCGTGGCTGACGGAGCTGCCGAGCGAGGAGATCCTGCGGCTCGTGCAGCTCGACCTCGCGACGGCGATGGAGGTTGGCTAGACGCCCCGGTCTCGGTGCCTTCGTGGTAGAGACGCGGCCCGCAATGCGACGATCCTCTCGCTCCACCTCGAGCTACCACGGCTTCGCTCCCTACGTCCCGGTCGCGGCCCGGAAGGCCGACGCCGCTCGCAAGGTCACCTCGCTGCGCGCGAAGGGGCGGGACATCCGCCCCGTGGCGCTCGCGGGGCGGGCCATCGCCGCGACGTTCTGGGGCAAGGCATGGTGCGCCAACCTCGAGTCGTACAGCGACTATGCCAACCGCCTGCCGCGCGGACGGAGCTACCTGCGCAGCGGCTGCGTCGTGGATCTACAGATCGCCCCGGGAGAGGTCACCGCGCTCGTGCAGGGCTCGTCGCTCTACGAGGTGCGCGTCGTGATCGAGCCCGTCGAGGCCGCGCGGTGGGACGGGATCGTGCGCGCGTGCGCGGGCGGCGTCGCGTCGGTCGTCGAGCTGCTCCGGGGCCGCCTGTCGGACGCCGTGATGACGGTGCTGACCACGCGCGACACAGGCCTCTTCCCCGCCCCGAAAGGCATCCGGCTCGCGTGCAGCTGCCCCGACTCGGCGACGATGTGCAAGCACCTCGCGGCCACGCTCTACGGCGTCGGCGCCCGGCTCGACGAGGAGCCCGCGCTCCTCTTCCGGCTGCGCGGCGCCGATCCCGAGGCGCTCGTGGCGACGGCCGCGCGCGGCGCCGTCACGCAAGGACGCGAGCGCGTCGCGAAGGACCGCATCCTCGCCGGCGCCGACCTCGCGAGCGTCTTCGGCATCGAGATCGACGACGCGCCGGCCCCCGCCAGCGCCGAGGCGCCCGTCCTCGACGACGCCGCGACGACCACGAAGGCCGCCGCCCCCGCCGCGAAGAAGCGTCGCGTGGCGAAGCCGCCGGAGCGCGCGATCGCAACCCCCGCGCTTCCCGCGGGCGGCGCCCCCTCGCGCGCAGCGAAGCCGCCGAGCGCCCGCCGCGCGCCGGCAGCCCCTACCCCGCCCGGCGCCGCACGCACCGCCGCCGAATTCGATCGCCTCGGCATTCCGACCGAGACGGTGGCCTTCTGGGTGAAGATCGGCGCGCTCGCCGCGGGCCCGCGTCGCGGCACCTACGTGGAGACGGCGATCGCCGCGGAGTACCTCGGTCAGTACCTCGCGAGAGCGCCCTCCTGACATCGCCTTGCAGAGGGCTGGATTCCCGGCTGCGCGGCTCGCGGTGGGCGCCGCCTGGAGGCGATTGCGTCACGCCGTCGCGCGCAGCATCACCAGCAACATCTTCGTCGGGGTCGACGCCTCGAGTGCGTGCGGGACGTTCGCGGGCATGCGCACGACGGTGCCCGGAGTCGCCGCAACGGCGCTGCCCCCGATCGTCAGCGTGAGCGCGCCCTCGATCACCATCACGAGCGCGTCGAAGGGCGCCGTGTGCTCCGAGAGCCCCTGGCCGGCGTCGAAGGCGAACAGCGTGACGTTGCCTCCGCCGGTCTTGGCCAGGACGCGGCTCGCGATCCCCTTGTCGGCGGGGGTGATCAGCGCGCTCAGGGCGAGCGCTTCGGCGGCGGGGAGCGTGGTCGCGGTGTCGGACATGGGGACTCCTTCTCCAATCGTCGGCCGACCATCCTGACGCACGACCGCGCACCGCGCGAGGGCGCCGCGAAGCGCGCCGGGTCCGCGGGCGCTCCCGGCCAGGCCTCGGGCGCGACGGCGGCGGGCGGGCGCGGAGGAGGCGCACGGCGCAGGCGCCGCGCCGAAACAGCCCGATTGCCCCGTAATGCGCGTGGTCGCTCACGGCGACGCCGCATTCTTGTAAGGTGCGTCAATGGCGTCCTGCGCGACTCGAGCTCCGCGGCACCCGGCCGCTCGCGCCGGGTCCATCCGGCGTACGGGTGGACGCTCGTGACCGACTCGGAAGCTCCGCACGGCGACCGCGGCGCGGACTCCGTCGCTCGCGAGGCGCCCGCGCCGGGGGTCACGCTCGACGGCCCCCAGATCGCCCTGCAGGCCGCGATCCTCGACTCGGTCGACCTCGCCTTCATCGCGTGCGACGTCGACGGGACGATTCGCGCGTTCAACGGCGGCGCGACGCGTCTGCTGGGCTACGCCGCCGCAGAGGTCGTCGACCGGTCGACCCCGGCGATCTTCCACGATCCGGCCGAGATCGTCGCGCGGGCCGCCGCGCTGGGCGCCGCGCGCGGCACGCACGTCGCGCCCGGCTTCGACGTCTTCGTGCTGGTCGCGCGCGAGACGGCCGCGCCCGACGAGCACGAATGGACGTACATCCGCAAGGACGGCTCGCGCCTGCCCGTTCGGCTGTCGGTCACGCCGCTCCGGAGCCCCGACGGCGGCATCGTCGGCTACCTGGGCGTCGCGCAGGACCTGACCAAGCGCAGGGAAGCGGAGCGCTTCGCCGAGCAGCTCATGGAGCACGCGCCCAACGCGCTGTTCCTCGTCGACGCGGGCGCGCGCATCGTGCGCGCGAACCCGCGCGCGGCCGCGCTCTTCGGCTACCCCCTCTCCGACCTCGTCGGGCGGCTCGTCCACGACCTCGTCCCGCACGCGTCGCGCCCGCAGCACACCGGGCTCGTCGCCGGCTTCCTCGTCGCGGGGCAGGCCATGAAGATGGGCGCGCGCACCGAGTTCGCCGCGCTCCGGCGGGACGGCAGCCAGATCTTCGTCGAGATCGGCCTCGCTCCGGTGCCGACGGCCGACGGCCCGGCCGTGCTCGTGTCCGCCGTCGACATGACCGCGCGGCGCGCCGAGGCGCTGCGCGCCGAGACGCAGCTCGCCGTCATGCGCAGCCTGTCGCAGGCGGTCGACGAAGGCGCGGCGATCCACACGACCCTGAGCGAGCTCGGGACGCGCCTCGAGTGGGCGTCCGCCGCGTTCTGGCGGCTCGCGCCGGGCGCCTCGGAGCTCGAGCTCGCGGACCTCTGGTGCGCACGTCCGCGCCCCGACCTCACCGCGCGGAGCCTGGCCTCGCGGCTCGCGCCCGGCGCCGGCCTGCCCACCTCGGCGTGGGACGTCGGCCGGGCGGTGTGGACGCGGGCGCTGCCCTTCGACGCTTCGTATCCGCGTGCGCGCGAGGCGCTCGCGTGCGGGCTGCAATCGCTCGCGCTGTTCCGCGTCGAGGTCGAGGGCGAGCTGGTCGGCGTCATCGAGCTCGGCGGCGACCGACCCCGCCCGCGCGACGAGGCCGTCGTGCAGATGATGGAGTCGATCGGGGCGGCGCTCGGCCAGTTCCTGCTGCGTCGGCGGACCGAGACCGCCCTCGTCCGCGCCAAGCGCGCCGCCGAGCTCGCGAGCGAGGCGAAGAGCCTGTTCGTCGCGAACATGAGCCACGAGATCCGCACGCCCATGAACGCGGTGCTCGGCCTCACCCACCTCGCGCTCAAGACGGAGCTCACGCCGCGGCAGCACAGCTACCTCACGAAGATCTCCGCGTCGGCGAGCTCGCTGCTCGGCATCATCAACGACATCCTCGACTTCGCGAAGCTCGAGGCCGACAAGCTGCGCATCGACCACGTGCCGTTCGACCTCGACGTCGTCCTCGCGACGCTCGCCGACGCCGTCGCCGTGCTCGTCGGCACCAAGGAAATCGAGGTGGTCTTCGACGTCGCGCCCGACGTTCCCCGTCGGCTCGTGGGCGACCCGCTGCGCCTGCAACAGGTGCTCCTGAACCTCTGCGCGAACGCGGTGAAGTTCACCCCCGCCGGCGAGGTGCTCGTCGCCATCCGCACGAGGCCCGAAGCGGAGCGCCGCCTCGCGCTCGTGTGCAAGGTGATCGACACCGGCATCGGCATGAGCGCGGAGGTCGCGGCCCCGCTCTTCCAGGCCTTCGTGCAGGCCGACGCTTCGACGACCCGCAAGTACGGCGGCACGGGGCTCGGCCTCTCGATCTGCAAGCGCCTCGTCGGCCTCATGGGCGGCCGCATCGAGGTGCGGTCGCGACCCGGCGCCGGCTCCACCTTCGAGTTCTCGGTCGCCGTGGAGCGCGACCCGAGCGCCGCGACGACCGAGCCGCGCTCGGTCCCCGCCGGCCTCCGCACGCTCGTGGTCGACGACAACGAGAGCTCGCGCCTCGTGCTCGCCGGGATCCTCTCCGGGTTCCACCTCCGCGTGGACAGCTCCCCGGACGGCCCCTCGGCGATCGACGCCTACGACGCCGCGCGCGAGCGCGGCGAGCCGTACGACCTCGTCATCGTCGACTGGAAGATGCCCGGCATGGACGGCCTCGAGGTCGCGCGGCGCATCCTCGGCGCGGGGAGCGCCCGCCCGCCGCCGCCGGTGATCATGGCGACCGGCTTCTCGGACGACGAGCTGCTGACGTCCGCGGAGGACGTCGGCGTCCGGGCCGTCATCACCAAGCCCGTGAGCGCCTCGACGCTCTTCGACGCGGTCGTCCTCGCGCTCGGGCGACCGCCGCGGATCCGCCACGACTCCGTCGCGCCGCGCGGGATCCCGGCCGAGCTGCGCGGCGCGCGCGTGCTGCTCGTCGAAGACAACGACATCAACCGCCAGATCGCCGTCGAGCTGCTCGAGCAGGCGGGCGCGATCGTCGTCTGCGCGGAGGACGGCCGCGCCGCGCTCGACCTCGCGAGCCCCGACTTCGACGCCGTGCTGATGGACCTCCAGATGCCGGTCATGGACGGGTTCGAGGCGACGAGGCAGTGGCTCGCGAACGCCGACCTCGCGCGGGTGCCCATCATCGCCATGACCGCCAACGCGCTCCACGAGGACCGCGATCGCGTTTTCGCAGCCGGAATGCGCGATTTCGTGGCGAAGCCGGTCGACCCGGCGCACCTCTACGCGACGGTCGCGCGCTGGGTCGGCGCGCGCGCTCGCGGCTCGTCGCGCCCGGCCGGTCCGCGAGACGCCGCGCCGCCGAGGTCCGATCGCCGTCCCCACGGCGTCGGCGACGACGGTCGCGACCCCGACCTGCCGGGCATCGACATCACGCCCGCGCTCCGTCACGTCGGAGGCAACAAGAGCCTCCTGACCCGGCTGCTCCTGCGCTTCCGCGACAGCGAGCGCGACAGCGTCGACCGCATCGAGCGCGCGATCGCGTCCGGGGATCGCGTGGCTGCCGTGCGCGCCGCCCACACGCTGAAGGGGCTCGCCGCGACGCTCGGCGCTGGCCGCGTCGCCCGAAGCGCCGCGGAGGTCGAGGCCGCGTTGACGACGGGCAGCCGGCACGACGCGCCAATCGAGCGGCTGCGCGGCGCGCTCGACGTGGTCCTGCGCGGGCTCGCCCGGATCGGGCCCGCGCCGGAGCTCGAAGCGTCGGCGCCCGCCCCGGCGGAGCTCGATCCTGCGACGCGCGAGGCCCTCGAGCGCGCGAGCTCGCTCCTCGCGACCTACGACACCGAGGCGATCGAGCTCCTGAACGCGCTCTCGGGCCGCGTGCCGCACGCGCTGCAAGCGCTCTTCGGCGAGGCCCGGGCGTGCGCCGCCGAGTTCGAGTTCGACGACGCGCGCGCCCGCGTCGACGCCATGCTGAAGCCCCCCGCCCCATGAGGATTCCCCTGCATTTGTGCCAGCTTCCAATTGACGACGCCCGGCGAGGCAACGAGACTGCCCGTGGATGATCCGACCGAGCTCGCCCCTCGTCAGGCCTCGCGAGCCGTGACCACCGACGCCCCCCCGGTCGCGCGCGACGCCTCCGCGCCGACGAGGACGGTCCTCATCGTCGACGACACGCCGCAGAACCTCACCGTGCTCGGCGAGCTGCTTCAACCGCTCTACCGGGTGCGAGCCGCCAACTCCGGCGAGCGCGCGCTGCGCGCCGCGGGCACGGCGCCGCGGCCCGACCTCATCCTGCTCGACGTGATGATGCCCGACCTCGACGGCCACGAGGTCCTCCGGCGCCTGCGCGCCTCCCCGGCGACGCGCGACATCCCCGTAATCTTCGTCACGGCCGTGAACGGCAGCGAAAACGAGGAGCGCGGCCTCGCCCTCGGCGCCGTCGACTACATCACGAAGCCCATCAACCCGGCGATCGTCCTCGCGCGCGTTCACACCCACCTCGAGCTCAAGCAGGCCCGCGATCGCCTCGCCGAGGAGAAAGAGTGGCTCGAGCGCGAGGTCGCCCGCCGCATGCGAGAGAACGTGCTCGTGCAGGATCTCGGCGTCCGCGCCCTCGCGTGCCTCGCCGAGGCGCGCGACGACGAGACGGGCGGCCACATCGTCCGGACGCAGACGTACGTCGAGATCCTCGGCAAGCACCTCGCGGACCACGATCGCTTCCGGCAGGCCCTCGCCGGCCCCCGCCTCGGCATGATCGTGAAGGCCGCGCCCCTCCACGACATCGGCAAGGTCGGCATCCCCGACGCCATCCTCTGCAAGCCGGGCAAGCTCACCGTCGAGGAGTTCCAGGTCATGAAGGGCCACCCCCGCATCGGCGCCGACGCCATCAGCCGGGCGATGGTTCAGGCGCTCGCCGGCGTCGACGACGAGTCGGCCGAGCAGGCCGTCGGCGCCTTCGCGTTCCTGCGCGTGGCCCAGGAAATCTCGCTCGGGCACCACGAAAAGTGGGACGGCACGGGCTACCCGGCCGGGCTGGTCGGCGAGGCGATCCCCGTGTCGGCGCGGCTCATGGCGCTCGCGGACGTCTTCGACGCGCTGCTGAGCCGCCGCGTGTACAAGCCCCCCATGACGCTCGAGGAAGCGACCGACATCCTCGTCAATGGCAGAGGCGCGCACTTCGATCCCGCCGTCGTCGACGCCTTCCTCGCGTGTCGCAGCCGCTTCGCCGACATCGCCCGACGGTTCGCCGACCCCGACAAGGCCGCGAAGCCCGCGCCGTAGAGGCTGCTGCGCCGCAGCGAGGTCGCGCGGCAAAAGGTCGTGCCACGCCGCACCGCGGCGTTACACTCCTGCGCATGACGAGCCGATCGACGCGGGTGACGGTCGCGGCCTTCGCAGTCCTCGCCGCCGGGTGCAGCGACCAGGTTTCGATGCAAAACGCGGATGCGGGCGGCGCGGGCTGCCCGGGCGGCACCTGCCCCGACGTCCTCGCGTCGAAGCAGAACAGCCCGGGGTCGATCGCGCTCGCCGGTGACCGCGTCGTCTGGACGAGCGGCGACGTCCAGAGCACCGACGGCACGGTCGCGAGCGTGGCCACCACGGGCGGCGCGATCACCGTGCTCGCGTCGGGCCAGGCCGCCCCCGGGACGGTCCGGGTGCACGACGGCTTCGTCTACTTCTCGAACCAGGGCACCAAGCTGCCGAACGACCTCGTGACCCCGGACGGCGCGATCGCGCGCGTGCCGCTCGCGGGCGGCTCGGCCACCGTCCTGGCCACCGGGCAGAGCACCCCCGGGGCGATCGCCGTCGACGCGACCGGCGTCTACTGGACCAGCCTCGCGCGCGGGACCCTCTCGAAGATGCCCCTCGAAGGCGGCGCGGCCGTCACGCTCACGACCGGGCACCCCGGGTCGAGCCTCGCGATGGACGAGACGGACGTCTACTTCACGACCGACGGGTTCGACGAGGTGATGAAGCTCTCGCGCGCCGGCGGCGATCCCGTGGTGATCGCGTCGGCGCAGAGCTTCCCGAGCGCGCTCGCGATCGACACGACCGACGTCTACTTCACCAACATGACCGACGGCACCCTGAAGAAGGTGCCCAAGGCCGGCGGCGACGCGGTCACGCTGGCCACGGGCCTGCGCGAGCCGCAGTACCTGGCCGTCGACGAGCAGAGCGTCTACGTCACCGATCGCCCCGGCGGCCTCGTGCTTCGCATCGCGAAGGCCGGGGGCGACCCGGTCGTGATCGCGGCGAAGCAGGATCGCCCGAACGGCATCGCCGTCGACGCGACCCACGTCTACTGGACCGATCACGGCATCCCCGGCATCGAAGGCCTGGGTTCCGTGATGAGGCTGCCCAAGTAGCGCGGAGGCGCGCCTCGCCCGCCGGCGCGCGCCGGGCGATCGAGCCCCGAACGCGGCGCCGCTCGGGCGGTCACCCGGCGGGCGTGCAAGCGCCGGCGTGATCGAGCTGAGCGCCAGCCATCCTGCGGAAGCAGTCGTTCGAGTACGTCGCCCCATCGCAGCCGCACACCGGCTGTTCGACGTCGAGGCACGCCTCGGGGACCGCCTTGCACACGCCCGGCACGTCGGCTCCGTGGCAGGCTCCCGCGATGGCGAGGTCGCACGCGAGCCAGGACGGGCACGGCCGCCCGACGAACCCCGCGCACGAGATCGTCCCGACGCGCGGCTGGACCCGCGTGTAAAACTGCGAGGCCACGAGCTCGACGCGCGCGCGGACGGGGAACGGAGCGGGCAGGACCACGTTGCGCCCGGCCACCAGCAGGCCCGTGCGCCGCAGCTCGAGCAGGGCGGCGCCCGTGGCCCGCGACGACGCGCCCGCGCCCGTGAGGTCGACGCCCGCGACGAAGCCGCGAGAGGAGCCGTTGAGCTCGGTCTCGATCGCGGTCACGCAGGCCGTCTGCAGGCCGTGACACTGCCGGTCCACGCCCAGGACGCGGAAGAACGTCCCGGTCGGCGCGGCCCTCGTGGCGGCCCGCCAGCCCTCCCGCACGTAGAGCATCCCGAGGCCGTAAAGCCCCGGACCGGCGCCAGCGTGGAGCGTGGCGCGCGCGATCGCCTGGTCGGTGAGCAGGGCCTGCTCGAACGCGGCCTCGGCCGGCGGGTCGAGGCGGAGCTCGGAGTAGTCCGCCACCGCCGCATAGCACTCCGGCCGCACCTGGCCGTCGGCGCAGCGGGTCACCGCGCGGTTCACCGCGCGGACCAGATAGCCACCGCACCACGGCGAAGCGCACTTCCTCAGGTCGCGCCGGACCACGTAGTGCTCGCCGACCTCGAGCGCCGCCCGAGCCTCACCGATCGCGCCCTCGTCGACCCCCGCGGGCTCGGTCGCCCCGCCGCAAGCAGCCGCGGTCGCCAGGAAGACCGCAGCGATCGGAATCGTGGAACGGGCCATGGCCGCCTCCTCGCGTGGTCGTTGCCCACAACGTGCGCACGGGTGCGCAGAATGGCAATCGCCGCAAGCTGCGGCGCGAGACGATCCGCCGCGCAGGCGGTGCCGCCCCTCCGCGCGGCGCACGCCTTGCGGATCGCCCCGCGCCGGGGGCTACTGGCAGACGCGCGGGCCCAAGGGCAGCGACGGGTCCGCCGCGATGCCGAGCTGCATCGGGCTGTCGTGCTGCGTGCGCATGTAGAAGTGGGTCTCCTCGGGCGTGCCGCCGATCTCGGACAGGTCCCCCGGCCCCGTCTCGTAGCCGGCCGCGACGACCACCGCGCGCGAGCCGCCGTTCGGGTCGCGGACGATCATGCGCGTGCCCTTCGCCGGGCGGGCCGCGCCGGTCCAGTACATGTTCACGTACCAGCCCTCGTGCAGCACCGGAAAATCGGCCGGATCGCCGATGCCGCACCCATAGAATGACCCGCCCTCGAGCGGGGCCCACGGCTGGTTGCGTCGCATGACGAGGCCCGTCTCGGCCTGAGAGAGCGCGTAGTGGTCAGCGAGCTCGTCGGTGGCGGACGCGGGAAAGGGCTTGGGCTCGGCCTGCGTCACGAGGTGCGCCTCCATCACCATCGGCCCGATCGCCGGCATGGCGAGGTGGTTTCCCCCGTCGCCGACGCGCGCCATCTCGCCGACCTCCAGCTCACAGGGGCCCTTCGAGGGCTGGAGGAAGCCGAGGTCGACCTCGAACGCGCCCGACTGCGGCGCGCCGCCGGAGACGAACGTGTCGATCACCACCCAGGCGTAGCCCTGCGCGACGTCGGCGCGCGCGTGCTTGTCGCCGCGATCGAGGCAAGTGTCGCCCGAGGGCGCGGCGAGGTCCAAGCTGGAGAGCAGGTGCACGTCCACGTCGACGCCGGCGCCCTCGTAGACCGCCGCGCTCAGGAAGCCGTCGGCGGGCAGCTTGACGCGATAGACGATCTCGGGGCCCGACTCGTCGGCGCCCGGCTTGCACGAGTAGCTGCCAATCGCGGACGCGCCCTCCTTCGAGGTGTCCCGCGCGTCGTGAAACGGAAACGAATCGACGCACGTCACGCCGGCCGGGCACGGATCGCCGCCGCCGCCGCCGCCGCCGGCCCCGGTCGCGCCCCCGGCCC
>CAIVJW010000093.1 GCA_903906315.1 uncultured delta proteobacterium
CGAAGGCGGTGTCGCCGGGCCGCAGCAGCGCGCCGACGCACGTGTCGGTCTCGGCGATGCGCGCGAGCACGGGGTGGTAGCTCGGGCGACCGGGGTAGCGCGGGTTGTAGCCCGGCACGGCGCCCTCGACGCCGTCGGCGAAGAACGGCTCGACGGTGGTGTCGACGTCGAGGTGGACGACGCGGTGTCGAGCTCCACGCAAGCCGACGAGACCGTGACGCGCGACCATCGCCTCGAGCGCGACGAGCCCGTCGTCATCGAACCGCCGTAGGTCGCGATACACCGTGTCGATGCTCGGTACGACACCGCCGGCGAGGTGCACGAAGAGCGAGTCGGCGGCGAGGGACTCGAGGCCAAAGACCCGATGCTCGCCGACGACGAGGCTGTCGAGGAGCAGTCGAATCTGCGCGGACATCGGGTAGACCACGAGCGGACCGGCCTTCAGCGGGAAGAACTGCTGGCCGAGCTCCCGGTCGACGCCGATCTCCCGAAGGTACGAGCCGAACCCGACGAGGCCAGCAACGCCGGTCAACGAGGGGTCCGGCTGGCCGCGAAGGATTGCCCTCGGGTCCGGCCGACCCGCTTGGAGCGAATGTGGCCATCGCCCCTCTTTCCACCGGTGATGTCTCGGCGCACCTTGGGGGTGCTCCGCGCGCTTCTCTTGGTTGTCCTTGCAAACTACTACAGTGGGCGCGCTGAGCTCGATTTCAAGACCATTCGCGCACCGGGGACGCCAGACTGGCAAGCTGCCGAGCGTCGCCTATGCGAAGTCGAAATCCTCAGCCCAGGCCGGCCGCAGGATCGTCGCCGCGACCTGCCGCGAGACGTTCTTCCGACTCGCACCTGGCACGCGCGCGGCGACGTGGCCGGCTCGGTCACCGGCCCGGCGCCGCGCGGTCGAGGTCGCGCAGCCGCCCGACCTCCGCCAGGCGATCGGGGGCGTAGACCCACGCCGCGATGCGCTCGTCGGCCACGCCGAGCGTCGCCACGCCGGCGCTCCGCCGCAGCCAGAGCTCGGCCCGGTCCCACACCGTCGCGATGAGCCGCCGGCGGGCCGGGTCCGCGGCGATCGCCGCGTAGTCGCGCGGGTGCTTGGACCGAGCGATCGCGAGGTAGCTCTCGACGTAGTACATCATCGTCAAGATCCCGTCGCGCGCGCTCACGCGGCTGTCCGGGCGCATCAGGTCGCGCGTGCAGTAGCGGGCGGCGAGCGAGTGCGCGTACGCCGTGAGCTCGTCGAGCAGCGAGTCGAAGCCCTGCGCGCCGCTCGCGCCCTCGAGGTAGATCTTCGCGTACGCGTCGCTCGCGGCGTCCACGTGCGTCGCGAGGATCTCGCTGCGCGGGAAGCTCGGGAGGGGCCGGACCGGGATCGTGACCGTCGCGCTGACGGGGTAGGAGCCCAGCCCCTGCTTGACGCGCCACACGTGCGCGCCCTCGTGCACGGCCACCTCGAACCGCGAGGCGACCCCCTCGAACGTGCCGTCGGACCCCGTGAACCAGACGCGCAGCGCGGCGTCGTCCTGCACGGCCAGGAACGGCAGGCCCGTGGGGTAGCGAGCGCGCGCGAGCGCCTCGACGGTGGGGCGGAGCGGCCCGCCGCCGTGGGTCGTCGCGAGCGCGGAGACGTCCGCGAGCGGATCGCAGTCGGCCTCGTGGTACGCGGCGTCGCCGCTCGAGAACGTGGGCGCGGCGCCGCCGGTCGGCGCGTGGCCCGCGGTCGGCGGACCTCCGACCTCGCCCCCGCGGGCCGGGGCAGGGGAGTCGCCGGGCCGCGGCGGCGCGGGCGTGCCGGCGAGCGCGAGGCCGGCGCGCCGGACCGCGTCCGCGACGAGGCCCTGGGCGCCGTACCGATCGGGCAGGCGCGCGTAGGCGCCGCCCGTCTCGACCGGGAAGCGGACGATCAGCAGCGCGAGCAGCGCGAGGTGCGTGAGCTCGAGCGCGATCCACCGGGCGCGCAGGGCGATCTCGACGCGCAGCGCGAGGCGCTCGAGCTCCCCGGCGACGCCGACGGGGACGATCACGAGCCCGATCAGCGCCGCGATCGCGAGCCCACGCCCCCAGCGGTCCTCGACCACGACGAACACGCTCGCCGCGCACGCGAGCGAGGCGACGAGGCACGTCGCGCCCCACGCGCCACGCAGCCACGGCGACCGGCTCTCGTCCGGCGGGGCCTTCGGCTCCTTCATGCGCGGGGGCGTCCGGGGTTCGTCATGGGCGAACCGTAGCAGGGCGCCGCGCCCCGCCCCGCCGGCGTGGCCGCGGCGCGCGCGCGGGGGAGGGCGGTCTGCTAGCCTCCGCGCCCGATGCCGCCGCTCAAGCTGCCGAAGGACATCGTCGCCGACCCGCGGCACGACGCGCTCGCCGACCTGCTCGCTGCGCACCCGCAGCCGCTCTGGGAGGGCGGCCGCGCGGCGGTGACGACCCTCGCGCCGACGCCCGTGCTGCTCGCCGAGCTGCGCGGCGCGCTCGCGGCCGGCCTCGCCTCGCAGGGGCTCGAGCTCATCGCCGACAAGCTCGCGGCCGAGCAGAAGGGCCTCGACGCGCTGCGCGACAAGGCCCCCGAGAGCCCGCAGAACGCCCGCGTCTCGCGGCTCCTGTTCCTCGCGAACGACGGCAGCAAGCGCTTTTACCGCGACGCCGAGGCGCTGCTCGATCGCTACCCGCAGCGCCTGCTCGCCGTGCGGCTCGACCTCGCGGGCGACGCGCTCGGCGAGGCCCTCTTCGGCAGCGCGAAGCTCGTCCGCGCGGTGCTCGTGATGGACAAGCGCGTCTGCGCGCGCGCGCTGCTCGGGCTGCTGCCGGCGGGCTGACCGGGCGGACGCGCGACGCGGGCGCTGCGATCGCGGCGAGGGCGACCTCGTCGCCGCGGGGGCCGTCGGCGCGGGCGATCGCCGACAGGACGGCGAGCTGAAGCGCTCGCGCGCGTCGGGGCGGAGCTGCGCCTCGATCACGACCGCGAGCCCCTCCGCGCCGATCTCGCGAGATCGGGCGGCGCGGTGGCCGGACCGCGAGGCGCGGGCGAGCTTCGCGTCCTGCGCCGTTCCGCGCTACACGCCCGGCATGCTCATCGACGACATCCGGGCGCGCGCGACGCAGGCGGTCAAAGAGAAGGACGAGGCCGCGCGCGACGTGCTGCGGCTGGCGCTCGGCGAGGTGCAGATGGCCGAGGTCCGATCGGGCAAGACGCTCGGCGAGGAGGACGTCGTCGCGATCGTCCGCAAGCTCGTGAAGTCGAACGAGGAGACGCTCGTGGCCGCCCCCGACGGCCCGCAGGCTCCCACGCTCCGCCGCGAGAACGTCGTGCTCGCCGCGCTCCTGCCCCAGACGATGAGCGTCGCCGACCTGGTCGCCGCGCTCGCCCCGGTCGTCGAGGCCATCCGCGCCGCCAGGAACGACGGGCAGGCGACGGGCGCCGCGATGAAGCACCTCAAGACGACCGGCGGCACCTTCACGGGCCAGGACGTCACCGCGGCGGTCAAGGCGCTGCGCGGCTGATCCCGGCGGGGTCGCCCCTGCGCACGGGCGGCCGGCCGTGCTATCCGCCCTCCCGATGTCCCGACCCGATGGCCGCAGCCTCTCCGATCACCGCCCCGTCGAGGTGATCGCCGGATTTCACCGCAACGCCGAGGGATCGGTGCTCTACCGGGCCGGCGGCACGGCCGTGCTCTGCACCGCCTCGATCGACCCGGGCGTGCCCGCGTGGATGGCGGGGCGTGGCAAGGGCTGGATCACGGCGGAGTACCAGATGCACCCGCGATCGAGCCCCGCCCGCCGCGAGGCGCGCGACGGCCGAGGCAAGGCGCCGAGCGGGCGCACGCAGGAGATCCAGCGCCTCGTCGGCCGCGCCCTCCGCGCCGCCGTCGACCTCGGCGCGCTCGGCGAGCGCACCCTCGCCATCGACTGCGACGTGCTCGAGGCCGACGGCGGCACGCGCACGGCCTCGATCACCGGGGGCTTTCTCGCCCTCGCCCTCGCGATCGCCAAGGTCTCGCGCGCGGGCCTCGTCACCGCGCCGGTCCTCGTCGACCAGATCGCGGCCATCAGCGTCGGCCACGTCGACGGCGGCCTCGCGCTCGACCTCGACTACCGCGAGGACTCGAGCGCGCGCGTCGACCTGAACGTCGTCGCCACGCGCGCCGGCTCGATCGTCGAGGTGCAGGCCACCGCCGAGGGCGAGGCCCTGCCGCGCGCCGAGCTCGATCGCATGGTCGACCTCGGCCTCGAGGGCGTCGCCTCGCTCTGTCGCCTCCAGGAGGCCGTCCTCGCCGGCGCGGGCGTCGATCTCGCGGCGCTCTTCGCGCCCGGCCGCTTCGGGGCGCTCGCGTGACCTCGCCGCGCCCCGCGATGAGCCTGCTTCTCGCCACGAACAACCGCGGCAAGCTCGCCGAGGTGCGCGCGATGCTCGCGGACCTACCCGTCGAGGTGCTGTCCTGGGCCGCCGTGCTGCCGAGCCTCCCGCCGGTCGTCGAGGACGGCGAGACGCTCGAGGACAACGCGCTGCTCAAGGCCCGCGCCGGCGCCGGCGCCGCCGTGATGCTCACGCTCGCCGACGACTCCGGCCTCGAGGTCGACGCGCTCGGCGGCCGCCCCGGGGTGCGATCGGCGCGCTTCGCCGGCGAGGGCGCGACCGACGTGGAGAACAACGCCGCGCTGCTGGCGGCGCTCGACCACGTCGAGGGGGCCGAGCGACGGGCGCGGTTTCGCTGCGTGCTCGTGCTCGTCGACCCGTGGAGCGACGCTCCGCCGGTCGTCACGTCGGGCGCGTGCGAGGGCACGATCGGCCGATCGGCGAGCGGTAGCGGCGGGTTCGGCTACGACCCGATCTTCGAGGTCGCGGGCCTTGGCCGCACGATGGCCGAGCTCGAAGACGACGAGAAGAACCGGGTCAGCCACCGATCGCGCGCGCTCGCGGCGATGCGGCCCGTCCTGCGCGCGCGCATCGAGGACCGCCTCGCCGAGGCGGCGCGGGCGTTCGAGGGCGGCGCGTGATCAAGCTCCGGCCGGACTGGCGCGGGACGGGCAGCCTCTCGACCCTCGGGCTCGAGGTCGCGCTCTCGATCGTGCTGCCTCTCGTCGCCGGCACCTGGGCCGACGGTCGGTGGGGCACGACGCCGTGGCTGGCGCTCACGGGCTTCGGCCTCGGCCTCGCGGCGGCCGTGCGCGCGGTGATGCGCGGCCTGCGCGAGATGCGCGCCATCTCGGCGCGCGAGGAGCGCGAGCAGGGCAACCCGGCACCGACCTACCCGTACGCGGACAAGGTCGCCGAGAAGGACCGCGACGGCCGGGCGACGGCCGGCGACGCGCCCGCGAAGGACGATCCCGATGCCTGATCCGACCGCGAACGATCCGAGCGACTCGGGCTACGACCGGGAGGACCGCGCCGATCCGACGCTGCGCGCCGCGCTGATCGCGGTCGGTATCGCGGCCGCCGTGCTCACCGCCGGCGCCGGCTTCGCGTTCGACGCGCACACCGCGGTCGGCGTCGCGGTCGGCGGCGCGGTCGCCTTCGCGAACCTCGCGGTCTTCGTCCGCGTGGGCCGCGCCTTCCTCGAGAAGAAGCACACCCTGCCCTGGGGGATCGTCGCGGTCGTGAAGCTCGTCGTCCTCGTCGGCGGCGTCTGGCTGCTCCTGCGCAACGGCGCCGTCGCCCCGCTCGCGCTCGCCGCGGGCTACGGCGCGATGCCCATCGGCATCACCCTCGGCGTCCTCTTCGGGCCCAAGCCGCCCGAGGACGGCGCGCCGCCCCCGCCGGCAGGCTGATCGGCGGCCCCATCCCCCCGACCTCGGGCGGGGGCGGGAGCCGCGAGAGCCTCCGCGCCGCCCGCGCTTTCCCCCGAGATCGGGGCAGGGGCCGGGCGCACGGGGCTCCGCTCGCACGCAATTCGCCCCGACCGCGGGAGGATGTGGTATTCGGGCGGCCCGAGGACCCCCGCCGCCATGCCCGAGCACACGAGCTTCCTCACGTACCTCCTCGCGCGGTTCCCCGCGCTCCGCGAGAACGCCCACAACGTCGGGCTCAGCTTCGTGGGTCACCACGAGGTCGAATATCGCGGCCTCGAGCCCATCTTCATGAGCTTGTTCGTGATCCTCCTGCTCGCGTACCTCGCGGGCGAGGCGCGACCGTCGCTCCGTCAGCTCGACGAGGCCGTGGTCCCCGAGGACAAGCTGACGCTCCGCACGTTCTTCGAGGCGTTCTTCGGCTTCTTCTACAACATGGCCAAGGACGTGATGGGGCCTGCCAACGCCAAGCGGTACTTCCCGCTCATCGGCGGCTCGGCGGCCTTCATCTTCTTCTCGAACGCCATGGGCATGATCCCGGGCTTCAGCCCGCCGACGTCGAGCCTCAACGTCACGCTCGGCTGCGCGGCGCTCGTCTTCATCGCGTTCAACTACTACGGCATCAAGGAAAACGGCTGGGCGTACATCGCCCACCTCGCCGGGCCGAAGTGGTACCTCGCGCCGCTCATCTTCCCGATCGAGGTCATCTCCACCTGCATCCGGCCGGTGACGCTCTCCATCCGTCTCATGGTCAACATGGCGGTCGACCACCTCGTCGGCTCCATCTTCCTCGGCCTCGTGGCGGTGCTCCTCCCGATCCCGCTCGCGTTCCTCGCGCTCATCATCGTCGCCGTGCAGACGCTGGTCTTCTGCCTGCTCACCAGCATCTACATCGGCCTCGCGACCGAGAAGCACGACCACGGCGAGCACGCCGAGCACGGCGCCGGTCACGGCCACCCCGCTGCGGCGCACTGACGGCGGTGTGCGGCGCGCGGGGCCTGAGGCTGCGCGCCCGCCCACGGGACACAAATCTCTAGCCAACTTCGCGGATTCGGATTAGAGGGGGGCGCCCCTCACACCCTACACGGTGTAGGCACCTCGGCCGCCGCCGGGTCCTCTCGAGAGAATCCGCGCCGAGAAAATGACGGGGCCTTCGCGGCCCAAACCTCGCGCCGGCACCCCGGCGCCCTAAAAGGAGCAAGTTCGGATGTCGCTGAAGAGCAAGCTGTCGCTGTCGGCCGTGGTCACCCTCGCGTTGGTTCTGGTCCCCGGCCTCGCGTTCGCCGCCGACGAGGCCGCCGCCAACAAGTTCAACGCGAACGCCTGGCTCGCCGCTGCCGCCGGCTTCGCGATCGGCGTCGCCGCCCTCGGCGGTGCGCTCGGTCAGGGTCGCGCCGCGGCCGCCGCCCTCGAGGGCATCTCGCGCAACCCGGGCGCCGCCGCCCGCATCCAGACCCCGATGATCCTCGGCCTGGCGCTCATCGAGTCGCTCGTGCTCCTGAGCTGGGTCATCGCGTTCTTCCTCCAGGGCAAGATCGTGATGTGATTCACCGGGGCGCCTCGGCGCTCCGCTGAACGCTCGCTCCCGCGACGCCGCACGGCGCGTGCCCCACGAGGGCGTGCGCGTGCGGCGTTTCGTGTTTCGAATGCGGCCGGAGGAGAGGGCGCCAGGGGCGGGAGGGACGCCGAGGACGCCAGGGGGGAGCGGTGAGGGGCGCCTGCGGCGCGCGGAGCGCGATCCGCCCTCGCATCACTCCGCTGCCGAGGCAGACGCCTCCTTGGCGCTCTTGGCGACCTTGGCGCCTGCGTGCTCACCGCCCGACGCAGGTCGCAGGTCCGCTCCCGCAGAGGCGCTCCGCGACGGCGCGCCTGCGGACGGCCTGCGCGGCGGGGACGCTCCACAGCTCCCGGATCGTCGCCTCGAGGAGGTTACCGAGGACGGGGCCGTGGAAGTCGCCGAGGCGCACGTCGCCGTTCGGCTCGACGCACGCGGTCTCCCACGGGCCGCGGCACGGGTGGATCTCGCTGCGGTTGGCGTGCTCGTCGGCGGCGAGGAACGCGGCCGCGGCGGGCTCCTCCGCGAGGCGGCAGCGCCACACCTTCGGCGGGGCGACGTGGTCGACGAGGACGAGGCCGATCTCCCTCGCGCGTGAGGTTGCCGCCGCGAGCGCGGCCTGCACCCGGGCGCCGTCGAGCGCGGCGACGGCCTCGGCGGCGAACGGCGTCGACGCGACGGGCTCCTCGATCTTGAGCCAGTCGACGCCGAGGCGCGCGCAGAGATCGACTGCGCGCGCGAGCTCGTCGACGTTCGCGGGCAGGACGACGAGCGAGACGCCGATCCGCAGATCGAGGCCGCGGTCGTCGCGCACGCGCACGGCCCGAGCCAGGTTCTCGACCACCGCATCGAAGCGCCCCCCGACGCGCACCGCGTCGTTGGTCGCGGCCGTCGCGCCGTCGAGCGACACCGAGATCGACGTCACCCCCGCCCGGGCGAGGCGTGCGACCGCCGTGTCGCCCAGCAGCACGCCGTTCGTGAGCACGTGCGCCCGCGTCGGCGCGCCGGCCCGCGCCTCGCGCAGTGCCGCGAGCACGTCGAAGATCGCGGGCGCCGTCAGCGGCTCGCCGCCGTGCACGAAGCCCGCGTAGGCGGCGAACGCGAGGTCGCCGCGCAGCCGATCGACGATCGCGCGCGAGATCGTGCGCGCCGTGCCCCGCTCGGTGCGCTCCGGGGCGAGCGTGATGCAGTGCCGGCAGCGCAGGTTGCACCGCTCGGTGACCGAAAAATCGAGGCGCGTCGGGCGCGAGGTCGCAATCTCGGCCCCCGCGGAGAGATCGCGATCGCGGGCGCGATCGTTCGCCGCGAGCAGGACGCGCCCGGGCAGGCGCTCGCGCCGCCGCGCGACGAGGCCGCCGCCGGGGCCGATCACGACGCGGTCGCCTTCGATGCGCACCGCGCCGACCCGGGCGAGCTCGTCCACCCCGGGGCGATCGTCGTCCTCGAGCGACAGCTCCACCTCGTCAGGGCCGCGGTTGATGACCACGTCGACGACGTCGCCGTCGGCCGCGCGGCGGAACGCCAGCACGTCGCACTCGGCGAGCGTCCACGTCAGGTCGCCGCGGCGCAGGGCGGGCGACGCCGCGCGCACGGCGAGGAGGCGCTTCACGAGCGCGCGGAGCCCGAGGTCGCGCCGCGCGTCGGGCAGCGGGAACGGCATGCGGTCGGCCCAGGCGTTCTCGGCCTCGGCCGCCACCGCCGCGGCGAGCCCGAGCTCCTCGCCGTAGAGCAGCGCCGGCACGCCGGGCGACGCGATCAGGAAGAGCAGCCCGAGCGGCACGCGCGCGCCGTGCCCCCCGAGGCCCGCGAGCGTGGCGAAGCGCGGGTGGTCGTGCGTCGAGAGGAACCGCAGCGCGGCCCCGTCCGGCGTGCCGCGCGCGATCTCGGCCGCCACCAGGCGATCACGCGCGGTCGCCGCGTCGATCGTCCCGTGCGCGAGGAAGTCGGTGACCACCGCGTGGAAAGCGAAATCGGTGGCCCCGTCGGCGGCGCCCGATCCGACCCAGCGCCACGCGTGTCGGGGCACGATCTCGCCGATCAGCACGGCGTCGGGGCGGATCTCGCGCAGGCGCCGGCGCACCGATCGCGCGAGATCGATCGGCACGTCGGCCGCCGCGTCGAGGCGCAGCCCGTCGACGCCGCGCCTCGCGATCGCGTCCACGGTCGCCAGCACCAGCGCGCGCACCTCGGGGTGGTCGAGGTTCAGCAGCGGCGCGTCGTCGCGCTCGCCGTAGCACGCGATCGCGAAGTCCTCGCCCCACACGAACCAGTCGGCGCGCGCCGCCGCGCGGCCCTCGCGCAGCACCTCCTCGTACGCCGGGAACCCGCGCCCCACGTGGCTGAACGCGAGGTCTGCCAGCACGCGCAGCCCGAGCCGGTGCGCGTCCTCGAGGAGCCGCGCGAAAGCGGCCTCGCCGCCCAGCGCCGGATCGACCACGAGCGGGTCGACGAGGTCGTAGCGATGGCAGCTCGCGCCGACGTGGGTCGGCGTCAGGTACAGCGTGTTCACGCCGAGGTCCGCGAGCTCCGGCAGCGCGCGCCGCACGCCATCGAGGTGGCCGCCGGCCGCGCGGTTCGGGCCCGGGTCGACCTCCCAGCCGCGTCGGTCGTGCTCCGGCCGGAAGCGGTCGACGAAGATCGTGTAGACGACCGCGTCGGCGAGCCACGCGGGCGCGCCCTCGATCGCGCGGCCGCGATCCCACACGAACGGCTGCCCGTCGGCCTCGCGCCCGACCCGCGTGCCGTCGGCGAGCTCGAACACGATCGTCGCGCGCGCCGCCGAAATCGGCAGCTCCGCACGGAAGACGACGTGCTCGTCCTCGTCCACGACGCGCGCCATCGCCGTGCGCCGCTCGCCGTGGTCGCCCTCGGTCCACCGCACCGCGATCGCGTCGCCCGCCCCGCGCCGAAGCGCCGCCGTCACCGTCACGCCGCCGCGATCGAGGGCCACGACGTGCGGCGGCGCGGGCGCGAAGATCAGCGGCTCGGGCGCGCCGCCGATCGAGATCACGTTGTTGCGGTAGCCCGCGGCCGCGCGCGTGCGCGGGTTCGACGCGTCGAGCGCCCACGCGCCGTCGATCTTCGGCCGGTAGGCGTACGTTCCCGTCGGAAGCTCCGCCGCGATCGCCGAAATCTCGGCGCCGGCAGGCCGAGTCCAGTCCCCCATCTCGCCGAAGATCGCGCAACGAAGCCGCTCGAAGGGAGGCATGCCGTCCTCTATATCGGCACGAACGGCCGCGCGTGAAGGTGCCACCTCGCGCGCTTCGAGTATCCTTCGCGACGTCAGCGCGTCGGTCGCGCCGCGCGCAGGGAGCAGCTCATGATTCGCATCAAGGTCCTTCGGGTCGGCACGGCGTTGAACGCCGCGGCCATGTCCTCGATCGTGGTCGCCGGCGCCAGCGGGGCGATCGGCTGCGCGGTCGACGGCGACGAAGAGAGCGTCGACGTCGGCGTGTCCGAGGAGGTCGCCCTCAGCCCGGGCTCCGCGCGGCTCGAGCTGCAGCCGGGCGGCGGCCCCTTGCCCCCGTTCGCGTTCGCGCTCGCCGCCTCGACGACCGACGAGTTCGTGCGCGTCGGCGAGGTGCTCACCGTCGGCGTGCCCGCGTGGCTCCTCTGGGACGCGCTGCACCCGAACGAGTCGATGCCCGACGACGCCCGCCTCGCGAAGCTCCGCGGCACGATGACCGTCGGCTTCCACGACAAGGGCAAGAAGACCTCGACCGCGAAGCTCGACATCGCGTCGTGGAAGTCGACCATCTACGGCCTCCAGGCCGTGACCAAGACGTTCAAGCCGCCGAAGAGCTGCGACGAGCTCCGCTTCACTCTGACGCTGAAGGACCTCGGCGACGCGAAGGCGACCGCGAGCCTCGACGAGTCCAAGCTCGCCAGCGTGCACGTCTTCGGCGGCGAGCTGCAGAACAAGACCGCGTTCTTCGACAACGACAGCGGCAAGCTCCGCACGCGCATCGTCGAGGGCGGCGACCTCCACGCCGGCACCAGCGTGCTGCTCGGCTACTCGGACTGGCGCGCCGATCAGGTCGTCGACAAGATGCAGCTCAGCACCCAGATCGGCACCGCGATCGTGAACGGCCGCTTCGGCCAGGTGACCATCCCGATCTACGGCAAGCTGTCCTACGAGGTGCGCTACGCCGTCTCCTACGACAAGGGGCAGACGTTCTCGGGCGAGGCTCCGCTGCCGGCGAACACGAGCTCGCTGCTCACGGGCGTCGGTCGCACCGACTACGAGACGCTCCTCGCGGTCCCGGCGAACGCGGGCGCCGCGTGGATCTACTTCCACGTGAAGGCGAGCATCGTCGCGGACTACGCGGCCTTCGGCAACGTCACGCAGAAGTGGTACGCGGACGGCCAGAGCGTCGTGCTCAAGGACGCCTACGACAACCCGAGCGGCTCCTACTCGAACTACGAGCTCGTCGTCCGCCCGTAAGCCAGCCGTGTACGTCCCGACCGATCTGCACGGACACACGATCTTCTCTGATGGCCGCGCGACCCCCGAGGAGTACGTCGAGCTCCGCCGCGGGCACGGCTTCCGGCTCATCGCCATCGCGGACCACGATCTCCTCGCGGCCGTCCCTCGGGGCGCGGCGGCGGCGGCGCGGGCCGGCGTCGCGTTCCTGCCCGCCGTCGAGGTGACGGCGTTCTTCCACTTCGGCACGTCGCTCGCCGAGCAGGTACACCTGCTCGCCTACTTTCCACCGCACGTCGCCGCGCCGCCGCTGCTCCGCCGGACGGCGCTCTGGCAGCGCGGCGTGCGCGTGCAGGCGCGGTGGCGCGAGCTCGTGCTCGAGTGGGTCGCCGGGCTCCCCGAGGGGGACCGCGCGGCGCTCGGCGAGGCGGACCTCGTCGCGATGGCGCCGGCCGATTTCCCCGCGACACAGTCCACGATCGACCGCATCACGCGGCGGAGGCCGGAGCTCTTCGACGCGTTCCGCCGCCACCACATCCGCTTCTGGGAGGACGACCGCGAGCTCTTCGGCTGGGACCCCGAGGCCGCGATCGACTTCATCCGCAGCGACGGCGCGACCGACGTCGTCGCGCACCCGGGGCGCTACCGCGACGCCGATCGCACGCTGGCGATCTGCGCGCGCGCCACCGGCATCGAGGTCTACACCTCGCGCCACCGCGGCGAGGTCGCGAAGACCTGGCGCGACTTCGCCGAGGCGAACGGCAAGCTCTGGACGGCCTCCACCGACGACCACCAGAACGCCGCCTACGCGCGCCCCCCGTGCGGCACGCCCGTCTCGACCGTCGAGCGCCTCCTCGGGCACGCGCTGCCGATCGAGGAGATCCTCGCGGGGCGCTGAGGCGCGTCGCGCAGACCTCCCCCCGAGCCCCCACTCCGTGCCGGAGCGGGGGTTCGGAGGCCGGCCGCTGTCTCGGCGGGAGATCCGGCGGGGGCTGAGGTCAGCCTCGGAGCGAGGCGATGTCGATCACGAACCGGTACCGGACGTCGCCGCGGAGCATCCGCTCGTAGGCCTTGTTCACGTCCTGGATCGGGATGATCTCGACGTCCGACGCGATGCCGCGCTCGCCGCAGTAGTCGAGCATCTCCTGCGTCTCGGCGATGCCGCCGATGAGCGACCCCGTGAGGCGCTTGGCGCCGCCGATGAGCGCGAACGCGTTGAGCGCCGTCGGCTCGGGCGGCGCGCCGACCAGCGTCATCGTGCCGCGCGGGCGGAGCAGGCCGAGGTACGCATTGTAGTCGTGCGGCGCGGACACCGTGTCGATCACGACGTCGAGGCGCCCCGCGAGCTTCTGGAACGTCGCCTCGTCGTTCGTCACCTCGAAGCCCACGGCGCCGAGGCGTCGCGCGTCGGCCTCCTTCGCGCGCGACGTGGACAGCACCGTGACCTCGGCGCCCATCGACGCCGCGAGCTTCACCGCCATGTGCCCGAGCCCGCCGAGCCCGACGACGCCGACGCGATCGCCGGGCTTGACGCCGAGCCGCTTGAGCGGCGAGTACGTCGTGATGCCCGCGCAGAGCAGCGGCGCGGCGGCGGCGGGGTCGAGCCCCGCGGGGATGCGCAGCGCGAACCGCTCGTCGACGACGAGGTCCGTCGAGTAGCCCCCGAACGTCGGCGTCGTGCGGTCCATCTCGGTCGAGTTGTAGGTGAAGGCGCAGCCGCTCTCGCAGAACTGCTCGACGTCCTCGCGGCACGGCCCGCACACGCGGCACGAGTCGACCATGCAGCCGACGCCGGCGAGGTCACCGACCCGGAGCTTCGTGACCTCCGCGCCGACGGCCGTGACGCGTCCGACGATCTCGTGTCCTGGCACCATCGGGAACCGCGCGCCGCCCCACTCGTCGCGCGCCTGGTGGATGTCGGAGTGGCAGATGCCCGCGTAGAGGATCTCGATCGAAAGGTCCTTCGGCCCCGGGTCGCGACGCTCGATGGTCGTCGGCGCGAGCGGAGACTTCGGGGACGCGGCGGCGTAGGCGCTGACTTTCTTCATGGGCGGCGAGCGTGGCGCCGTTGGGGCGCACATGCAAACGCGGGCCGCGTGGCGCGCCGCGCGGTGCGCGGGGTTTGCGGCTGCTCGCGCCCCCCGCGGGACTAGGGCGCCTTGCGCGCGAGATCGGCCGCGAGGTGCGCCGCGAGCAGCAGCGCGCCACCGCCGAGCGTCACGCCGCCGACGGCCTCGTGGCCCGCGCCGAGGAGCCACGCGCCGGCGAGGATGCACGAAGCGACGACCAGGCCCGCGAAGAGCCTGCGTCCGAGGCGGTCGGCGACCGCGGGCAGGGCGGGGTCGCTCGAGCGCACGACGAGGCGGCCCATGCGCAGGTCGTCGAGGATCTCGCGCACCTGCTGAGGCAGATCGTACGCGGTGGCCGAGAGGCGCTCGATGCCGCGCCAGCCCTCCATGATCATCTTCTCGGGCGAGTAGCGGCGCCGGAGCAGGTCGAGGAAATACGGCCGCATCTCGGTGAAGACGTCGAGGTCCGGGTCGATCTCCTTGCCGACGCCCTCGATGGTCATCAGCGCCTTGCCGACGAGCAGGAAGTCGGGCGGGATCTCGAGGCCGTACTTGGTCGCGCCGCGCACGAGGTCCGCGATGAGCCCGGAGAGGTCGATCTCCTTGAGGGGCCGCCCGAGGTACTTCTCGCTGAGCTCGGCGACCTCGGCGCGGTACGCCCGCATGTCGACCTTCTTGGTCGGAGTGCCGATCGCGTAGAGCGCGTCGGCGAGCGCGGCGTGGTCCTGGCGCACGGCCGCGACCATCATGTCGACGGTCTTGTCGCGCATCTCCGGCGAGAGGCGCCCGACCATGCCGACGTCGACGAGCCCGAACACGGGCAGCTCCGGCTCGCCCGCGATGAGGATGTTGCCGGGGTGCGGATCGGCGTGGAAAAAGCCATCCTCGAAGATCATCTTCACGACGACGGCCATGCCGATCTTCGCGATCGTGGGCCCCTTGTGCCCGTCCTCGGAGATGGCCTCGTAGACCTTCTTGCCGCGCAGGAACTCGAGCGTGAGCACCTCCTTGGTCGACGCCTCGCGGTACACCTTCGGGAAGCGCGCGTTCGGGTGGCCCTCGAAATTCTTGGCGAAGCGCGTCGCGTGGTCCGCCTCGAGGCCGTAGTCGAGCTCGGCGGTGATCGCGCGGTCGAACTGGTTCACGAGCGCGCACGGCGAGTAGATCTTCGACTCGGGGATCGTGCGCTCCACGACCGCGGCGAGCTTGTGCAGGATGTCGAGGTCGCGCGCGACCGTGTCGCGGACGCCCGGGCGCTGCACCTTGACGACGACCTCGTGCGCCTCGCCGTCGTCGCCGCTGCGCAGGAGCGCCCGGTGCACCTGGCCGATCGACGCGGCGGCGAGCGGCTTCGGGTCGAAGCGCTCGTAGACCTCCTCGATCGGCGCGCCGAGCGAGCTCTCGACCGCCGCGCGGATCTCCTCGAACGCGAGCGGGTTGACCTCGTCTTGCAGCCTCTTGAGGCTCGCGATCCACTCGGCCGGGAGCACGTCCGGTCGCGTCGAGGCGATCTGACCGAGCTTCACGAACGACGGGCCGAGGTCCATGAGCACGAGCCGCACGCGCTCGGGCAGGCTGATCTTGCGGCTCTCCTCCTCGCCGCGCTTCGCCTCGGCCTCGGGGACGACGTCCTCGACGACGCGGCCGGCGTCGTCGGTCGCGGCCGGCAGCGCCTTGCCGCGCTTGCCGAGCCCGAGTCGCTGCGCGAGCTCGCCGAACCCGTGGCGTACGAGGACGACGTAGATCTCGCGGAGCCTGCCGAGGTCGCGTACGGCGCTGACGATGGAGACCATTTCTTCCTACTGCCGCACGCGCACGATCGTGCCGGGCTCCAGGGTCATCGGGGAGGCGGCCGTCCAGCCCGCGGGCACGTGCGGCGAGGTCCACCAGAACAGGCGCTGCGCGTCGAGGGGCGCGAGGTTCACGCAGCCGTGGCTGCGCACGTGGCCGAACTGCCGGTGCCAGAACGCGCCGTGCAGGCCCACGCCCTTCGAGAAGAACTGCACCCAGGGCACGTCCTCCATCCGGTAGAAGCGCTGCGCGTTGTCCTCCTCGAGGTTGTCCATCGTGGTCGTGAGCAGCTTGATCCAGATGCGGTGCGTGCCGAGCGGCGTGCCGAGCGGCGTCCCGGGCTTGCCCTTGCCGGTCGAGACGAGCGTGGCGAACACCGGCCGCTTGCCCTCGTAGGCGACGAGCGTCTGCGTCGTGAGGTCGACGTCGATCCAGCGCTCGCCCGTGGCCGCGTCGACCTCGACCGGCGGCTCTGCGACGCGCGGGTGACGCACCTCGCTCGCGAGCATCCACTCCTTCGGGCCGACGCGCAGGAGCTTGCCGCCGGCCGCGTCCTCGACGAACGGCACGACCTCGAACTTCCCGCGCGTCCCGACCTGCGCGCCGAAGGTCGTGGGGGCGCCGACTACCTTCGCGTGATCGTCGACGACCCAGGCGAACGGGATCGCCGTCGCGCCTTCGGGCACGTCCTGGCCGTGGAAGGTGAACGGGTGCACGGGCCCGAGGTCGCGCATCGGCACCCAGAAGCCGGTGTTGATGCGCGCGTAGCGGTCGCCGTCGTGCGCGGCCTCCGCGACCACCGCGACCGCGAAGCCCGCCTCGAGCGTCGTGTCGGGGTCGGCCACGTCGACCCTCTCGAGCTGCTTGTAGCCCTGGGTGCCGTCCGCCCCGACGAAGAAGTAGCGGTGGGGCATGCCGTCGTCCGCCTCGGGGAAGGTGCGGACCGTCGGGTCGAGGGGGGGCTTGCCCGAGAGCTCGACGAACTCGCCGCACACCCACGCGAACGGCCCGACCTGCAGCCAGCGCGCCTTGCACCCGGGCCCCGCCTTCGCCCCGAACACCGGTAGCAGCGCGTCCCTCTGCCCCGAGCCGCGCCGCTGCGCCTCCTTGGCCGGCGCGATGCGCAGCGGCTGGTCGCCGTTGAGGATCCGCGCGCTCGTCACCCACGACGGGATCGGCTCGGCGCCCGGCTCGACCCACGGGGGCCCGAGCGAGGCCGCGAGGGCTGCGCTCGAGGTGCCGATCGCCGCGACGGCGATCGCGGGGACGGCGCTCCGTCCGAAAGCGCCGAGGCCGCGGAGCCTCCGCGCCAGCCAGCTTTGGCGCCCTTCCGCGCGGGTGCGTCTCATCGCGACGGCGATCGTACACACGCGAACGCCCCCGGCACCAAGTTGCCGGAGGCGTTCGTCACACCGACTCGCTGTCCGGCGCGGTCACCGATAGCTGAATCGAACCTCGTGATCGCAGATCCGGTAGAGGTCGCCTTCCGCGATGGCCTTCCGGGCGATGCGCTGGCCGTTGTACTCGACGCCGTTCGTCGAGCCCATGTCGACCATGTAGTACGTGCCATTCAGGAACTCGACCATCGCATGCTGGCGCGAGACGTTCGGGTCCTTGATGGTCAGGTCGCTCGACTGCTTGCCGCGGCCGATGATGAAGCGGTCCTTCGCGACCGGGACGCGCTGGCCCCCGTAGTACGCGACGAGCTGCGCAGCGGCGGCCGCCTGCTGCGGCGGAGGCGGCGGCTGCGGCGCGTATTGCGGCTGCTGCGGCGGTTGCGGCGCGTATTGCTGCTGCGGCTGCTGCGGCTGCTGCTGGGGCGGAGGCGGCGGCACCGAGCCCGGGCGCTGGCCGTGCATCCCCGGCGGACCCGGCGGACCCGGCGGTCGCATCCCACCCGGTGCCGGTGGCGGAGGGGGAGGGGGCGCGACGCGACCCGGCGCGGGCGGCGGCGGAGGAGGCGGAGCGGCGCCGCGGCCCGGAGCCGGCGGCGGCGGTGCAGGGAGGCTCGGGCGCTTGGCCTGCGGGGCCCCCGGCATCCCACCGGGAGGCGGAGGCGGAGGCGTCGGCCCACGGCCAGGCATGGGCGGCATCGGCGGCCCACCCTGAGGATAGGGCGGCGGAGGCCCGCCAAAGCCCGGCGGCGGCGCCGGCGGCTGAGCGACCATCGGCGGAGGCTGCGGCGGCCCGCCCGGGTAGCCGGGCATCGGCGGCTGCGGCACCGAAGCTCCAGCGCCCATGCCCATCGGCATCGGCGGAGGCGGCCCCCCGAATCCCGGCGGCGCCCCAGGAGGTCCCGGCGGCATCGGTGGCATCGGAGGCATCGGCGTCGCGCCGGGCGGACCGCCCATCGCGACGGGGTGCTGCCCCGATCCGCCCTGCGCGGCGTCGGGCCGCGCTCCGCCCGGCACCGGCGTGCGCGGGCTGTAGCTGCGCTGACGCGCGTACTGCTTCATCGACTCGTTGATGAGGTAGTCGATGGAGCATTCGAGCTCGCGCGCCATCTGTTCGAACGTCTCCCAGAGGACGTCGCGACACTGGAAGGTTCGTCCGCTTTTCTTGTTCGGATCCGCGCTCATCTATTCCCCAACGATAGCGGAGGTGTCGCCCACCGAGAAGGGCGTGCTCCGCCAGCACATGGTCGCGCCTCGGGCCCCCGCGGCCCTACGGATTCCGGCAGAGCGACGGCGGCGCTCTCCCGGACCGCCCGTCACTTCTTCTCGTCCTTCTTGGGCTCCGGCTTCCGCTCTCTCATTGCGGGCTCGACGCAGAACCGGACGAAGTCACCCACCGTCTTGATTTCCTTGGCCTCGCGCTCCTTGGCCGGGTCCTTGGCGCCTTCCTTGGCGACCTCGCAGGACCACTTGCACTCCGGATCCGTGTCGCACACCGGCACGGGGGCCTTCTCGGTCTCGAGCGCCTGGACGACCGGCAGGTCCGCGACGGTCCCGTACGTGAACATGTACGAGATGGCGCTGACGCGCGCGGCCGGCGACCCGGTCGTGAAGTACTTCTTCGCGGCCTCGAGGGGGTTGCCCTCCTTCAGGTCGCCGAACGCGGCGCCGTAGGCGAGCGCCTCGGGCATCGCGAAGCCCTTGGCCGCGGCCTCGGGCAGCTTGGTCATGAACTCGTCGAGGTGCTTCACCGTGGACATCTTGAGCACCGTCATCGCGGCGGCGCGTCGGATCTTCCACTTCGTGTCGACCTTGAGCAGCTTGTAGAGCTCGTCGACGACCCGCTCGCGAGGCATCTCGCCGATGCGCCGGAACGCGCCGTCGAGCACCGCGTCCGGCGCGTCGGTCGACGCGACCTGGAGGATGCGCTTGATGTCCTCGGGGTTGTTGCGGTCGAGGCGACCCTCGAGGGCGGCGAGCGCGGCCGAGCGGCGCTTCTCGCTCTGCTCCTTCTGACCGGCGAAGGTGAGGCAGAAGTCGACCGCGGGGCGGCCTCCGACCTTGCGGAGCGCGCCGAAGACGCGGAAGAGCTCCTCGTCCTGGTACTGCGCGAGCTGCGCCTGGAACTGCTTGTCCGTCGGCGCGAGCTTCGACGCCTGGTTGGCGTCCTTCAGCTCCGGCGTCTTGACCTTCGTCCATTCGTCGGAGGTGACGTACTTCGCGATCGCGACGAGGCCGGCGCTGGCGGCCTCCTTCGTCTTCGGATCCCCGAGCTCGCTCACGAGAGCGGCCATCTGGTCGAGGTGCTTGGCCTCGCGGGTCATGATCTTCGGCAGCCCGACGACGCTGGGCGCGCCGAGGTAGCGGAGCAGCTGCTCCATGCCAAACGACTGGGTGCGGTTGTCGAGCCGGTGCTCGAAGTCCGCCATCGCCCACTCCACCAGCGCCTGCTTGAGGCTCTGCTTGAGCCCCTCGTCGGCGATGATGACCGTTCGCTCGCCGTTGAGGAGGGCGTACGCCGCGTCCTTGTACGGGTACGAGCCGTCGGGCGGCGAAGGCTGCCCCGCTTGCGCGACCGGCGGAGGCTTCTTCAGCTCGGCGATGATCGCCGGGATGAGCTTCGCCACGATCGCCTGGCGGGCCTCAGGGGTCACCTGCGGCTGCGAAAGCGTCTCGACGACGAGGTTGATGCCGATCCGCCGGCCCTGGCGCGGTTTCATGCGGATCAGCGACAGCGCTGCCTCCACGCGAATCGGCACCTCGTACTTGTCGTGCAAGAGGACGGCGGACAGCTTGTCCGGGCCGCGGGCGGTGTTTTCCCAGCGGTGTACGTCGTCATCGCTCACGCGGCAGCCGCTCAAGGGGAGCGCTGCGCACGCGGTGGCTAGGCACACCGCGACAGAGGTCGCGAAGCGCCGTCGGCGCGCTGCTCGATCAACGGTTTCCATGCAGGTCCTGTCGGGTGGGTGGCGATGGTAGCGCCCGGCGCGCCCTCGGCTCAAAGTATTTCAAGCTCCCGAGGTTCTCCCCCGCACCTTCTTCGCTCGAGGTGCGCCTCGGCCGACCGGCCGGGCGGCGCGCGCGCGCCGACGGCGCTTCGCGCGCCGGGGGCCGATACGCCCGCAAATAGGGCCATTCTCGCGGGAGATTTGTCCGGTTTCGCGGCGGCCGACTACCGTCGCACGCGATGCGGCTTCCCCTCTTCGCTCCCCGCCGCGCCGAGGCGGCCGTCGGCCCCGCGACGGGGGACGACGTGCCCGACGACACGGCGGCGCTGTCGGCCTCCCTGGCGGCCGAGGCGGGCCCGCGCGCGCGGGTCCACGGCTACGCCCGCGAGGCGGCGGCGCTCCTGCTGCTCGCGTCCGCGCTGTACACGGCGCTCGCGCTCACCTCGTTCCGCGGCGATCCCGCGCGGCCCGAGATCATGGGGCCCGACTGGGTGGGGCCGGTGGGCGCGGCGGCGGCGCGCGCGGCGGTCGAGGCCGTCGGGCTCGCCGCGTGGTTCGTGCCGATCGAGCTGGTGATGCTCGCGGGGCCGCTGCTCAACGGCAGGAAGTCCGGCGCCGGCGTCGCGCGCTTCGGCGGGGACGTGGTCGTCGTGGCGGTCCTCGCCGCGCTCGGCCACGTCGCGTTCCCCAAGGCGATCGCGTTCGGCACGATGCCGCTCGGCGGGCAGGTCGGCGAGCTCTTCGGCGAGCTGATGCGCGCGCTCTTCTCGCAGGTCGGCTCCTACATCATCGGCCTGACGGTCGTCGCGCTGATCCTCATCGGCCGGGCGACGTTCTCGTTCATCGAGTGGGTCGCTCGCGTCCGCGCGTTCTTCGCTCGGCTCGGCGACCGCAGCGCGGGCGGCGTGCGCGCGCTCGCCGGCGCGTGGAGCGAGGCGCGCGCGATCGAGCGACGCGAGTCCGACGACGACGACCACGGCCCGCTCATCGCGCGCCCGTCGAACGCCGACGCGATCATCGCCGCGCTCTCGGACGACGACGCGGACGGGCCGAGCCCGCTGCCGCCGGTCGTCGCGGCGAGCCCGTCTACCGTGATGCACGTCGCGCGCGTCGCGGCGCCCGCGTTGGTGCCCGTCGTCGTGGGTCCGGTGCCCGAGGACGCGACGCCGGCCGCCGGCGACCAGGAGACGCCCGAGCCGCCCGCGAGCGGCCGCGCCGCGCGCGCCGGGGCGAAGGC
>CAIVJW010000094.1 GCA_903906315.1 uncultured delta proteobacterium
CGGGCGGCACGGGCGGCACCGGCGCCGCGGGCGGCACCGGCGGCACCGGCGGCACCGGCGGCACGGGCGGCACGGGCGGCACGGGCGGCACCACGACGACCTCGGACGGCGTCTCCGCCGGGGAAGGGTGCCCCGCCTCGAAGGCCATCGTCGCCGACGTGATGCCCGACCCCGGCTACGCGAGCCAGCTCAGGGCCTCCGGTCCGGCGAACATCTCGGGGCTGACCAACGGCACCGCGTACGCGGTCGGCGTCGTGGCGCGCGACAAGATTGGCAACATCGGTCGCATGTCGAACGTCGCGTGCGGCACGCCGATGGCGATCTCCGATTTCTTCAGCATCTACCGGCAGGAAGGCGGCCGCGCCGGTGGCGGCTGCACGGTCGCTCCGCCGCGTGACGGCGCGGTCGCGTTCGCGTTCGGCGGCCTGGCGATGCTCGGGATCGGCCTCGCCTTCCGGAGGAGATCGCTCCGGTCCGCTCGCCGCGCCAGCACTTCGCGAGGCTCCCGATGAACCGCACCCGCCTGCTCTCCGTGTCGGCCGCGATCGGCCTCGCCTCCCTCGTCCTTCCGCGCGCGGCGTCGGCGCAGTCGTCGCTCGCGCTCGACAACGACTGGCGGCGCAGGGATCGCCCTGCCCGCGCCGAGCGGATGATGTCCCCGCAGAGCGCGGCCTTCGAGGCGCGGTTCGGCCCGTACTCGCCCCAGGTCGACTCGGAGCCCGGCCTCAAGGGCAAGCCGTACGAGCAGGTCTTCGGCTCGGGCGCGCAGTTCTACTTCGGCTTCGAGTTCGACTGGCAGGCCGTGCGCATCCCCTGGGTCGGCGTGCTCGGGCCGGGCTTCGCGTGGGGCTACACGCACACCTCGGCGACGGCGAAGGTCACCGCGACGGGGCAGGACTCCGGCGAGAGCACGACCATCACGATCTACCCGATGTACGTGACGGCGGTCCTCCGCGCGGACGACCTGATGCGGCGCACCGGCTTCCCGATCGTGCCCTATGGCAAGATCGGCGTCGGCCTCGCTCCGTGGAACACGGGCACCAGCGTCGGATCGAGCGAGTACGCCGGCGTGTCGGGCAGCGGCTTCTCGTACGGCATGCAATGGGCCCTCGGCGGCATGCTGTGCCTGAACGGGCTCGATCCGCGCGCGGCGGCGTCGCTCGACGAGACCGTCGGCGTCAACCACGTCTACATCTACGGCGAGTGGTGGCGCATGGCGCTCGATGGGTTCGGCAAGGACCCGCCGGTGATGCGCGTCGGGACGTCCACCTTCACGATCGGTCTCGCCCTCGACATGTGACGCCGCCGGCCCGTCGTGGCCGGCTCGTCGGTGACGCCGTTCGGGCGCGACGTCGGGCGGGTGCCCTTGCGCCGCGACGACGTGCCTCAGTACTCGGTCGCGCTGCCGCTGCCGGGCGGCGTCTCGTCCTCGATCACGACCGTGCCCTTGCGGATGCCGCTGGCCTGCTGCCGCTTGGGCTCCGTGGGGAGGAGCGCCTGCTTCGAGGGCTCTCCGTCGATCGGCAGCAGCACCTCGCGCGGGGCGCCGTCGCGCTCGTAGACGATCTTCATCTCGCGCGCGGCTGCCAGCGCCGTCCACACCGTGAAGAGATCGTCCGGTCGCTCGAGCGCCGCGCCGTTCACCGTCTTGACGATGTCACCCGGCCTCAGGTCGACCGTCCACTCCTTCGGCAGGGCGAGCAGGCGCCAGCCGATGAACTTGCCGTCGCGGAGCACCTCCTCGGTCACGACGCGGCGGAGCAGCCAGGGCGGGCCGTGCGAGAGCGCCTCGTCGACCTCGGCGCGGACGAGGTGCCCCGGGGCGCGGGCAGCCGCCGGCGCCGCCTTCGCGACCGCCGCGGCGGCCTTCGGTGCTGTCGCGTGCGCCGGCGCAGGAGCCGACGAAGCGCAGCCGGCGAGGCCAAGGGCGATCGCCGTGATCGCGAAGCTGCGGGCGAAGGCAGACGTCGAGCGCGAGGTCGAGCTTCGGAGGACCATGCCGCGACTATGCTCGGGCGGCCCTCGGAGGCCAAATTCCGTGCGTCCGTCCAGGTCCCGCCGCGCGGCGCCGGCCCGGCGGGCAGCCTTTGCTGGCGCCGTCGGCGAGGGGATCGACCGGTCTCAGCCGAGCGCCTTGACGGCCTGCTTCACGGCGTCGTAGTCGGGCTCGACGCCCGGGTTGGGGCCGACCCAGTCGTACCGCACGACGCCGGCGCCATCGATCACGAACACCGCGCGCTTCGACGCCGTGTAGCCCACAAGACCAGCGAAGTCGTCCAGGGCCACGCCGTACGCCCTCGTCACCTCGCGCAGGTAGTCCGACAGCAGCGGGAACCCGATGCGGTTCTTCTCGGCGAACGCTGCGTTGGTGAACGGGCCGTCGACGCTGACGCCGAGCACGCTCGCGTTGACCGCGTTGAGCTCGGTCAGCGAGTCGGTGAACGCGCACATCTCCTTGGTGCAAACGCCCGTGAACGCAGCCGGGTAGAACGCGAGGACGACCGTCTTCCCCTTGAGAGACTCGAGCGAAACCATCTCCTTCTTGTCGTTGGGCAGGTTGAAGCTGGGGGCCTTGTCGCCGGTCTTGATCATGAGGCGGACGCTAGTGGCCCATGCGGAGCGCTGCAAGGTGCGCGGGCCGCCCTCGCGGGGTCACGTTTCCTGGGTGTTTCCCGCTCGCGCGAGCCGCGCCAGGGCCGCGACGTGCTCGGGTCCCGTGCCGCAACAGCCGCCCACCAGCGTGGCCCCGGCGGCGACCCATCGGGCGGCGTGGCGCGCGTAGCCGGCGGCTGCGCGGCGGCGTGCGTCGGCGCGGGATCGGTCGATCCGCGAGGCGTCGCCGACGTCACCGGGGGCGGCGTCGACCCAGCCGAGCTCGTCGCCGGGCGGGCCGGCGTTCGCGTACGCGCCGAAGGGAACGCCCAGCCCCTTCAGGCTCTCGACGAACGGGTGCGTCCGCGTTGCGGCGACGCAGTTGCACAGCACCGCCGCCGCGCCGGCGGCGACCGCGGCCCGCGCGGCGTCGCGCATGGCGGCGGGCGTGAACAGCGTCCCTGCGGGGCCCGCCGTGAACGCCACCCACACCGGCAAGCCGGTGGCGACGGCGGCCTCGACGGCGACGATCGCCTCGCCCGCGTGCGGAAACGTCTCGCAGAGCAGCAGATCGACGCCGGCGTCGGCGAGCGCGCGCACGAGCAGATCGTGCTCGGCGCGCGGCCGTGCAGGGGAGAGGTCGGGCCGGTAGCAGTCCTCGATCGGCGCGACGCTGCCGGCGACGCGGTGACCCGCGGGAACGGCGGCGCGCGTGATCGCGACCGCCCGCGCCGTGAGCTCGCGGAACCGGGCCCCTGCGGCTCGTGGCGTCGCGCGGAATGTCGCCGCCGTGTGCACCGTCGCACCAGCGAGGGCGTAGTCTCGGTGAATCGCGCCGACCACTTCCGGCGCCGCCTCGATCGCGGCAGCGCTCCAGAGCGGTGGTGGCGTGGCGACGCCGCGCGCGGCGAGCTCGGTGCCGACGGGGCCGTCGAGGAGGACGATCACGTCGGGGGCGGCGCTCGGCTACGGGGAGGGGGAGGATCAGCCGCGCGCGCGTCCGCGCCCCGCGGACTTTTTCGCGGTCGCCTTCTTCGCGGGCGGCTTTCTCGCGGTCGCCTTCTTCGCGGCGGGCTTCTTCGCGGCAGCAGGCTTCTTCGCGGCGGGCTTCTTCGCGGCGGGCTTCTTCGCGGCAGCAGGCTTCTTCGCGGCGGGCTTCTTCGCGGCAGCAGGCTTCTTCGCGGCGGGCTTCTTCGCGGCAGCCGCCGCGAGAGGCGCTCGGTTGGCCACCTCGGCGAAGAAGTTCTGCATCGGCGCGAAGTAGTGGTCCTGCCAGCCGAGCTCGTAGCCCTTGCCCATGCCGCTCGGGATCTTCGTGTGCAGCACGGTGACGCGCGTCCCGTCGCCCTCAGCCTCCAGCAGCACCTCGAGCTGCGAGTGATCCGCGTCCTCGGGGAAGTCGCTCGCGTACCAGCTCTGGACGATCCTGCGGGCGGGATCGAGCGCCGTGGTGATGCCCACGATGTAGCCGTCCCACGACGAATGCTTGGCGCCGACCCTCGCGGTCGCGACCGCCTTCGCGCCGGTCATCTTCCCGTGGGTCTTGCCGTCGAGCCACGCTGCGTAGATCTGCTCGGGCGACGCGGGGAACACGGCGGACACGCTCAACGAGTCTTGCTGCATGGGTTTCCTCCCCCCGCGCCGCGACGTGGCGCGAGCTCGACCGAGCCTACCATTGCGGTCGGCCGTGCTGTCGCGCTTCGGCGCCCCGGCGCGGCTGGTCGGGGCGGACGCGCGGCCCGTAGGTCGGGTCGCTTCGGTGCTTCGGCGCGGTGCTATCGTCGACCCGAGCCGCCCGCTCGAGCGGCGCGGTCCGGGAGCGAAGAGGACGATGCGACGGTTCCGAATGTTCATCGATGGGCGCGAGATCGACGCCGCCGATCATGACGAGGTCATCGACCCGGCGCGCGGCGAGCCGTTTGCGCTGTGCCCCCGCGCGACGCCCGCTCACGTCGAGGAGGCCGTCGCGGCCGCTGCCCGCGCGCTGCCGTCGTGGAGGCGGGACGAGGGCGCGCGCCGCGAGAGCCTCGCCGCGGTGGCGTCCGTGCTCCTGGCTCACGCGGACGAGGTGGGGCGGCTGCTCTGCGAGGAGCAGGGAAAGCCCCTCGCCGCCGCGGTCGCGGAGGTCAAGAGCGCGGCGCGGTGGTTCTCGTACTACGCGGAGCTCGAGCTCGAGCCCGAGGAGCTCGAGGACGACGCCCAGAAGCGCGTCATGGTTCGGCGCCATCCTCTCGGCGTCACCGCGGCGATCACGCCGTGGAACTTCCCCGTCGCGTTGCTCGCGTGGAAGCTCGCGCCCGCGCTCCGAGCCGGCAACACGGTCGTGGCCAAGCCGTCGCCGTTCACGCCGCTCTCGACCCTCCTCCTCGCTTCGCTCCTGCGTGACGTGCTCCCGCCCGGCGTCCTCGGCGTGGTCACCGGCGGCGCCGAGGTCGGCCAGCAGCTCGTCACGAGCCCCCTCGTCCGCAAGGTCAGCTTCACGGGCAGCGTCGCGACGGGCAAGCGCGTGATGGCGTCCGCGGCCGCCGATCTCAAGCGCGTGACGCTCGAGCTCGGCGGCAACGACGCGGCGATCGTGCTGCCCGACGTCGACCCAGCCGCGATCGCGAAGCGCCTGTTCTGGGCCGCGTTCGGTAACTCGGGGCAGGTCTGCACCGCGGTCAAGCGGCTCTACGTCCACGAGGAGGTCCACGACGCCATCGTCGCCGCGCTCGTCGACCAGGCTCGCCGCGTGAAGCTCGGGCCCGGCCTCGACCCCGGCACGCAGCTCGGGCCCATCAACAACGCGCCCCAGCTCGCCCGGGTGATCGATCTGGTCGACGACGCGCGCGCCGCGGGCGGCTCCATCGCTTGCGGCGGCGAGCGATCGCCCGGCGCGGGCTACTTCTACCCGCCGACCATCGTGACCGGCGCGCGCGCGGGGATGCGCCTCGTCGACGAAGAGCAGTTCGGCCCGGCGCTACCGGTGCTGCGCTTCAGCGACGTCGATCAGGTCGTCGACGACGCGAACCGGACGAGCTTCGGGCTCGGCGCCTCCGTGTGGGCCGACGACGTGGAGCGCGCGGTCGAGATCGCCGGCCGGCTCGAGGCGGGCACGGCCTGGGTCAACCACCATCAGGACGTCGCCCCGTTCATCCCCTTCGGGGGGGTGAAGCAAAGCGGAATCGGCACCGAGAACGGCGTCGCCGGCCTCTTCGAGTTCACCTCGCTGCAGGTGCTCAACGTGCGGAGCGGGGCGTAGGCGCGGCACACCCGCCCCGTCGCGCTCGAGGCCGTTAGATCCTTTCGCGTGGCGGCGCGTCGGAGAGCCTGCAACGTCCGCCGGGCCCCCCGCGCCGGGCGGCCACGCCGTTCGGGCGCGGCCGGCTCGCGATCGTCCCGGCGCGACCCGAGACCGCGCGCCCGAGGCGCCGCGGACAAGGAGCCTCGACATGACTCGGCTTCCCGTCGCCCTCTCCGTCGCCCTCGCGGTCTCCGGATGCGCCGCGAGCGCTGCGCCGCCTGTGATCGCCAGCGCTCCTGCGCACCTCGCCGTCGCCGTCGCGGCCGACCCTCCGCCGTCGCGCGCGCCCGACCCGTTCCCCGGGTCGCCCGATCGTCCGCGGCCTGCCCCATCGGGCGCCTGGATCGGCGCGGCCGGCGACAGCGAGCTGCTTCTCGCGGGCGACCGGGAAACGTTCCTCGGCGTCTGGGTCGACGTGCCGACGGCCGCGCACAAGGTCCACGCGCCGGTCGCGGTCTCGCTCGTCATCGACACCTCCGGCTCGATGGCAGGCGCCAAGATCGAGCACGCCCGCCTGGCAGCTCGTGACCTCGTCTTGCACCTCGCCGACGGTGATCTCGTGAGCATCGAGACCTTCGCCGACGAGGCGCGCGAGCGAGTGCCCCCTACCGTGCTCGGGCCCTCGACCCGTCGCGACATCCTGGCCGAAATCGCCTCGATCCAGCCCTCCGGTGGCACGAATATGTTCGACGGTCTGCGCGCCGGCGAGTCGCGCGCCCTCGGGGCCCCGGCACGCTACGCGGTCCGCCGCGTCCTCGTCGTCTCCGACGGGATGGCCAACGTGGGCCCGTCGTCGCCCGAGATCCTCGGCCAGCTGGCCGCGCGCGGCGCGGATCGTGGCGTCCAAGTCACGGCGATCGGCGTCGGCCTCGAGTACGACGAGCGCACCCTGAACGCCCTCGCCGTGCGCTCGAGCGGTCGGCTCTACCACCTCGGCGAGCCGCGGGAGATGGAGGCGATCCTCGCCCGGGAGCTCGATCTCCTCGAGTCGACGATGGCGACCGACGCCGTCGTCGAGATCGTCCCCGCTCCCGGCGTGCAGCTGCTCGGCGTCGACGGCGCCCGCGCCGATCGCGTCGGTGCGGCGCTGCACGTCCCGCTCGGCTCGATGTTCGGCGGCCAGCACCGCGAGCTCGCCGTCCGCGTGCGCGTCACGGCGCCCGACGAGATCGCCGGCGCGCGCCCGCTCGCCAGCGTGCGCCTCCGCTTCCGCGATCCCGCCGACGGAGGCCTCGAGCGCCTCCACGAGGTCGTCGCCCGCTACGAGGTCACCACCGACGCCGCGGCCGTCGAGCGCCGCGCGAACGCTCGCACCCGCGCGATCGTCTCGATGCAGGACGCCGCCCAGGTCGCCGTGCGCGCCGCGCAATCCGTCAACGCGGGCCAGCTCGCCGAGGCCGACCGCGACCTCGCGCGCGCGGAGGACCGCCTCGCGCAGGCCGCAAAGAAGGCCGACTCGGCCGAGCTCCGCGCGCGCATGGAGAAGGCCGCCGCCGGCATGTCGGCTGCGCGCGCCGTCGCCCAGAAGGCCGCCGCCGCGCCGGCCGCCGCTCGCCCCGCCGCGATGCGCGCCGGCGCGCTCGACATCAACAGCAAGGGCATGGAGGCTGCGGGCTACTGACCGCCCGCCGGCGGCCCGGTCGTCCTCGGACCGCGACGACGCTCCCCTCGACGAGCTCGTCGCGGTCGGCTTCGCGGCGCCAAGCCGTACGCGTCTCGACTCCTTCCGCCGCGCTGCCGCGGGCGGGCCGAGCGCGGGGTGGCCTCCCGCAAGGGCGTATCGCGCACCGTTCGCCGCGGTTCTGGTAGCCTCGTGCGATGGCGTCGGATCCCGATCGCGAGCTCCGGATTGCCCTCGACGCGATGGGCGGCGACCACGCGCCCCGCGCGCAGGTCGAGGCCGCGGCCGAGATCAGCCGAACCTCGTCGATTCGCGTCGTGCTGGTCGGCGACCCGGAGCGCATCGCCGCCGAGCTCGGGCGCGTCGATCACCGACGAGGGCGCATCGACGTCGTTCCGGCGCGCCAGGTCGTCGGTATGGCGGAGAAGCCTCGCCAGGCGCTCGACGAGAAGCCCGATGCGTCGATCCTGGTCGCGAGCCGCGCGCTCGCCGACGGCACTGCGGACGCTCTCGTGTCCGCCGGCTCGACCGGCGCCGTCGTGCTCGCGACCGCGCGCCACGTGCCGCTCATCGAGGGCGTGCGCCGCGCCGCTCTCGCGGCCGTCTATCCCACGCGCAAACGCGCGACGAGCGCCGACCGCTTCGCGCGCCTGCTCGACGTCGGCGCCACGGTCCGCTGCACGGCCGAGCAGCTCCTCTTCTTCGCGTACATGGGGCACGCCTACGCGAGCCGCATCTCGAGGGTCGATCGCCCGGCGATTGGCCTGCTCAACATGGGCGAGGAGGAGACCAAGGGCGACGAGGTGCTCATCGCTGCCCACCAGCTCATGAAGCGTGACCCGCGCCTCAACTTCGTGGGCAACATCGAGGGAAACCAGCTCCCCTCCGGCGTGGCCGACGTGATCGTCTGCGAGGGCCTGATCGGCAACATCGTCCTCAAGATGGCCGAGGGCGTCTTCGAGACGGCACGCAACATCGGCGAGTACGCCTTCAAGACGAAGCTCCGGTGGAAGCTCGGGCTCGGGCTCCTGTCCTCGGGCCTCGAGCAGCTCAAGACCCTCACCGACTACGGGGAGTACGGGGGAGCGCCCCTGCTCGGGCTGCAGAAGATCGTCATCAAGGCGCACGGTCGCTCCGGTCCGACGACCCTCGTCAACGCCGTGAAGGTGGCGGCGAAGGCCGTTCGCGGCGGCGTCTCCGACGAGATCCGCCGCTCCGTCGAGGAGTTCTCGGCGCGCGGCGCGATGACCTGACCCGGCGCAGCTGCGGGCGCTGGGCGCCTCGGCGCGAGCCGTGGCAGTCGACGGGAAAGCTCGACGCCGGCGCGCTCACGGCCGTCGCGGAGCCCTCGACGCCGGACTCCAAGCAGCGGCCGGCGAGGCCGCCGCCGTCGCTCAGAAGAGGTCGCACATCGAGGGCGAAGGCCCTGCGAAAAGGGCGTCCGCGAGCGCCACCGCGTGATCGCTCCCGTCGATCGCGCCCACTTGCCGCAGCGCCGACGCCGAGGCGTGACCTGCGTAGAGCGGCGCGAGCGCGCGCACCGGCAGCCGCAGCCCGCCGGTGCCGCCGCGGCAGGCGGCGCCCTGGCCGCCCTCGACGCGCAGGGTGAAGCGCCCGTCGTTCTCGGCGCACAGCTCGTCGCGCACCTCGAGCTCGAGCTCGCCCGTCACGCCCGCCGGGTAGCCGCGCGCCTCCAGCGCGTTCACCACGTGCGTGACCCGGAGCATCCAGGTGTGCGTGAGTCGCACCGCGAACGTCGGCTCCGCGATCAGGCCGACCAGCGGCTCGGCGGGCCCACCGTGCCACACGACATCCATCGCCACCGACCGCTGGTCACCGAGGAAGGTCAGGATCGACCGCGCCGCGCGCGCGGTGACCGCGGCGACGTCGGTGAGGTGCAGGTCGTGGCGCCCGTCCGGTCCCCGGCGCTGCGTGAGGAACACGTAACCCTCGAGCTCGCCCTCGCGCCCGGCGACATAGCCGTACGCGACCTCGCCCCGTGGAGCCCCGACCCGGGACCAGACGTACTCTCCCCGGTCGAGATAGCCGGGGCGGCTCGCCGCCCAGGCAGCGTACACGCGCTCTACGTCCGGGCGGTCGGCGGACGAGAATGGCCGCAGCGGGAGCGACCGGTCCCCGATCGCCAGCGACCGCGCCGGAACCGTGAGCTCGAAGCGCCCGCCCGCCAGCTCGTATCCCACTTTGCGGTAGAGCGACTGGGTGGCCGGGTAGAGCGCCGACAGGGGCACGCCGTCGTCGCCGAGCTCGCGGACGAGACCTTCCATGAGCGCCGCCCCCAGGCCTTGCCCGCGCCGCTCGAGCGGCACGGCGACGCCTGCGACTCCCTCCATCCGCACACTACGCCCGCCGAACCATTGGCCCATCGGGATGCGCATCAGGCACGCCGACGGCGTTGCCCCGTCGCGCAGGACCCGCACGTTGCCCGTGCCGACCCTGTCGAGCCACGGCCGCGCCTCGGCGGGGGGGAACGCGAACGACCGCCCCAGCATCTCGCCGAGCGCCTCGGCGTCGCCTTCGACGTACTTACCGTACGATCGCCCGCGCATCGGCGAAGCGTAGCCTGCCGCTCGCCCGCTTGACAGGCCACCGCGCGTGGGCCATTCCCGTCGCCCGTCGTTGCGTGACGGACCTGATTACGACCGCGCCGCAGCCGCGCAAGGAGCCAACGTGAACCCGCGAAGCCTCGCCCTCGTCCTCGTGCTCTCCGCCGCTCCCTCCTCGCTGCTCGGCTGCGACAAGGCCGGCGCTCAGCAGCCGCCGGCGCCTGCGCCCCCTGCGTCCGGCGCCGCGGTCACGGGGCGCGTCGTCGCCATCACGGCCGGCGACAGCGGCTTCGTCCCGTCGACGATCCCTGCGGTGAAAGGCGAAGAGCTCATCCTTCGCTTCACGCGCACGACGGACAGCGACTGCCTGAAGGCGATCGAGCTGCCCTCGCTCGGCATCAAGAAGGACCTGCCGGTGAAGACCCCCGTCGACGTCCCGGTGCGGGCCGACAAGGAGGGCACCGTCGACTTTCAGTGCTGGATGAAGATGTACAAGGGCAAGGTCGTCGTCGCGGCCGCGAAGTAGCCCTCGAAATGAGGTCGAGCCCGCCGGCGCTCCAGCGCCGGACGGGCTCGCGTCCCAGCTCGACTGGCGAGCTTGTCAGCCCTTCGGCTTCTTCGACAGGTACTTGGCCGGGTCGGCCTGGAACTTCTTGTCGCAGCCGCCGCAGCAGAAATAGTACGTCTTGCCCTGGTGGTCGACCTTGGGCGACGCCGCCGTCACCACGAACTCCTCGCCGGAGACGGGGCAGTTCGTCGTGTCGCCGACGCCCGCTTCGCCCATGGGCTTGATGCCGGGCTTGGCCACCGCCGCGGCCGGGGCCGCGCTCGGAATGGCGACCGCGCCAGGAGCGGCCGGCGCCGCGGGCACGGAGGGCGCACCGCCGCAGGCGGCGAGGAGCGCGAACGAGGCGATGGAAAGCAATGCGAGTCGCTTGAACATGGGGCCGGTCTACCTCGGGTGATTGGGGTTGTCGAGCGCCGCGCCCGGGGGGCGAGCTCGCGTTCGGGGCGTGCCCGACGAGCTCGACCCCACGGTCGCAGCCGCGCGGTCAGGCGCGCCAGCTCTGAAGGATGCGCAGGTAGTTCGCGCGCTCGAGCGCGGTCGGATCCGGGCAGCGCTCGTGGCTCATGCTGCCGCGCATCTGCTCGACCGAATGGTAGTCGTGCTCTTCCATCCACAGCACCATCTGCTCGCGCACCTTGCGGAGGTGCTGCGGCCCGTTGCGCAGCAGCGCCGCCACGAGCTGCACGCCGTCCGCGCCGGCCATGATCGCCTTGATGGCGTCGAGGCCCGTGTGGACGCCGCCGCTGGCGCCGAGCGAGCACTTCACGCGCCCCGAGAGCATCGCGATCCAGCGGAGTCGGAGCAGGAGCTCGTGCGACTCGGACAGATGCAACGTGGGCACGACCTCGAGCGCATCGACGTCGATGTCGGGCTGGTAGAAGCGGTTGAACAGGATGATCCCGTTCGCGCCCGCCTTCACCAGCTCGGAGGCGAAATGCGGTATTGACGAGAAGAACGGCGCGAGCTTCACCGCGACCGGGATCTTCACGGCGCTCTTCATCTCACGGACGAGCTCGAGAATCCGCTTCTCGAGTGCGGCTCCGGGCTCGTACGGGTCGTGCGCCAGGTGGTACACGTTGAGCTCGAGCGCGTCCGCACCGGCCTGCTCCATCAGGCCTGCGTAGTGCAGCCACCCCTCGAGCGTCGTTCCGTTGAGCGAGGCGATGACCGGCAGGTGGACGGCCTCCTTGATCTCGCGGATGCGCTCCAGGTACTTGTCCGGCCCGAGCGCGTAGTCCTCCGCGCTCGGGAACATGGTGGCCGCCTCGGCGAAGCTCTCGTCGTGTGCGTCCATGGTCTTCAGCGAGCCCATCTGCTCGCGCGCCATCTGCTCCTCGAAGAGAGAATGCATGACGATGGCAGAGGCGCCGGCGTCCTCCAGGCGCTTCACCCAGTCGAGGTCGTCGACCATCGGGGAAGCGCCCGGCATGAGCGGGCTCTCGAGCTTGAGGCCGAGGTACTTGGTCGTCAGGTCCACGTTCTTTCCCTCTCTCACTCGGCCTTCGGAGTCTGCTTGTCGGCGCCGGCCGCGCCCTGCGGGATCATGGCCTCGGCGATGCGCTCGTAGAGCGAATACCGCTGCCGCAGGCGCTCCTGCGCAGTCGCCATGAGCTGGTCGTACCGACCCTTGTCGAGCCGCTCGACGAGGTGGAATCGGCCCTCGTTCTTGGTGAACTGCGCGAGCGTGGACTTGATCGGTCCCGAGTCGATCCTGAGCGGGCTCTCGCCCTTCTCGGCGCGACGCGGGTCGAACCGATAAAGCGGCCAGTACGCGGACTGCACCGCGAGCTTCTGCTGCTCGAGGCCGAACGCCATGTCGTAGCCATGGGCGATGCAGTGGCTGTATGCGATGACGAGCGACGGCCCCGGGTACGAGTCGGCCTCGGCCAGCGCCTGAACCGTCTGATTGTCCTTCGCCCCGAACGCGATCTGCGCGACGTACACGTTGCCGTACGCCATCGCCATCATGCCGAGGTCCTTCTTGGGGGAATCCTTGCCCAGCGAGGCGAACTTGGCGGCTGCGCCCATCGGCGTCGCCTTCGAGGCCTGTCCGCCGGTGTTCGAGTACACCTCGGTGTCGAGGACGAGCACGTTGACCTTGCGGCCCATCGACAGCACGTGGTCGAGGCCGCCGTAGCCGATGTCATACGCCCACCCGTCGCCGCCGACGATCCACACGCTCTTCTGCACGAGGTAGTCGGCCATGATCCCGAGCCGCACGGCCTCGGGCGTCTTGACCTCGGCGAGCTTCTTCCGAAGCGCTTCGACCCGCCCGCGCTGCGCCTTGATGCCGGCCTCGCCGAGCTGATCGGCCCCGAGCATCTCGTCGACGAGCCAGGTGCCGACGCGCTCCGACAGGCCCTTCAGGAGGATCTTCGCCTGGTCGGTGTGCGCGTCGAGCGCGAGCCGATACCCCAGGCCGAATTCGGCGTTGTCCTCGAACAGGCTATTGGCCCACGCGGGACCGCGGCCGTCGCGGTTGGTCGTGTACGGCGTCGTCGGCAGGTTGCCGCCGTAGATCGACGAGCAGCCCGTCGCGTTCGCGACGAGGAGCCGGTCGCCGAAGAGCTGCGTGAGCAGCTTGACGTACGGTGTCTCGCCGCAGCCCGAGCACGCGCCCGAGTACTCGAAGAGCGGCTCGAAGAACTGCGTGTTCTTCACGTCGATCTTCACCTGCGTGCGGTCCGCCTCCGGCAGGTTCAGGAAGAAGTCGTAGTTGTCGCGCTCGGCGTCGCGGATCGGCGAGACCGGCGCCATGTCGAGCGACTTGTGCCGCGGGTTCGACTTGTCCTTCGCCGGACAGACGACCACGCACAGCGTGCAGCCCGTGCAGTCTTCCGTCGCGACCTGAACCGTGTACTTCGAGTTCGGGAAGTCGGAGGACTTGTAGTCCATCGATTTGAACGTCGCGGGCGCGTCGTCGAGCTCGCCCGGCCCGTACACCTTCGTGCGGATCGCGGCGTGCGGGCACACCATCGCGCACTTGTTGCACTGGATGCAGATCGCGGAATCCCACACCGGGACGTCGAGCGCGATATTGCGCTTCTCCCACTTCGCCGTCCCGGTGGGCCAGGTGCCGTCGATCGGGAACGCCGACACAGGCAGGAGGTCGCCCTTGTTTGCCAGCATCATGGCCGTCACGCGCGACACGAAATCGGGCGCCTTCGGCGAGACGATCGGCGAGCGAGCGCGCGTCGAGGTGACCGCGCTCGGGACGTCGATCTGGCTCAGATTCTCGATCGTCTTGTCCACGGCGATGAAGTTGCGGCGGAGGATCTCCGCGCCCCGGGCGCCGTACGCCTTCTCGATGCCCTCCTTGATCTTGGCAATCGCCTCCTCTCGAGGCAGGACGCCGGAGATAGCGAAGAAGCACGTCTGCATGATGCCGTTGATTCGGCTGCCCATGCCGGCCTCCTTCGCGACGCTGTACGCGTCGATCGCGTAGAGCGAGAGCTTCTTCGCGAGGATGACCTCCTGCACGTCGCGCGGCAGCTCGTCCCAGACCTTCTCCTTGGGGAAGGGCGCGTTGACGAGGAACACGCCGCCCGGCGCTGCCTCAGCGAGCATCTCGTACTTGTCGACGAAGCTCCACTGGTGGCACGCGATGAAGCTTGCCTGTCGCACGAGGTAGCTCGACCGGATGAATCGCGGCGAGAACCTGAGGTGCGAGACGGTGATCGCCCCAGACTTCTTCGAGTCGTAGACGAAATACCCCTGGACGAACCCGTCCTTCGCTTCGCCGAGGATCTTGAGCGAGTTCTTGTTCGCGCTCACGGTGCCGTCGGCCCCGAGCCCGTAGAACACGGCGCGGACCACGTCGGCCTGCTCGATGTCGAGGTCCATGTCGACGGGCAGCGAGAGGTGCGTGACGTCGTCGACGATGCCGACCGTGAAGTGCCTCTTCGGCGCGTCGCGGGTGAGCTCGTCGAAGACGGTCTTCACCATCGACGGCGTGAACTCCTTCGATGACAGGCCGTAGCGGCCGCCGATGACGAGCGGCATCACCTTCGGAGCCGCCTCGCCGCGGATCTCGAACAGCGCGGTGACGACGTCCTGATAGAGCGGCTCGCCGATCGACCCCGGCTCCTTCGTGCGGTCGAGCACCGCGATGGCGCGCGTCGTCTTCGGCAGCGTCCGGACGAACGTCTCCGTAGCGAACGGCCGATAGAGGCGCACCTTTAGGAGGCCCACCCGCTCGCCCTTGGCCATCAGCCACTCGACCGCCTCCTGGGCAGCCTCGGCGCCGGAGCCCATCATCACCACGATGCGCTCGGCCTCGGGGTGGCCGACGTACTCGAAGAGGTCGTAGTGCCGCCCGGTGATCGCGGCAAACTCGTCCATCGTCTGCTTCACGATGCCCGGGCACGCATCGTAGAAGAGATTGCCCGCCTCACGCGCCTGGAAGAACGTGTCGGGGTTCTGCGCCGTGCCACGCACGACCGGGTGGTCGGGCGTCAGCGCTCGATCGCGAATGGGCTTGACGAGGTCGTCACTCACCAGCTTCGCCAGATCCGCGTCGCTCAACGGGTCGATCTTCGCCACCTCGTGGGAGGTGCGGAACCCGTCGAAGAAGTGCAGGAACGGCACCCGCGATCGGAGGGTCGCGACGTGACCGATCGCCGCGATGTCCTGCGCCTCCTGCACGGAGTTCGACGCGATCATCGCGAAGCCCGTCTGGCGGCACGCCATCACGTCCGAGTGGTCGCCGAAGATCGACAGCGCATGCGTCGCGACCGCGCGCGCCGACACGTGCATGCAGAAGGGCAGCAGCTCCCCTGCGATCTTGAACATGTTCGGGATCATCAGCAGCAGGCCCTGCGACGCCGTGAAGGTCGTCGCCATCGACCCGGCCTGCAGCGCGCCGTGAACGGCCGCGATTGCGCCGCCCTCCGACTGCATCTCCGTAACCTGGGGCACGGCGCCCCACAGGTTCGTCTTCCCTCGTGCGGACCACTCGTCCGCGAGCTCGCCCATCCGCGAGGAGGGGGTGATGGGGTAAATCGCGATGACCTCGCTCAGGCGGTGTGCCACCGACGCGGCGGCCTCGTTCCCCTCTACGGTGATCCTTCGACTCGCGGCCATTACTCGACCTCCGCCGGTTTTCGGCTCGCGCCCCCGGGGCAACAGCCGGGCCACTTCGGAGGCGGACGCGCGCCGGTCGGGGCGGCGGCTCGCTTTGGCGGCGCGCTTCCCGGTGCGCCCCTCCCTCATCGGCACCGCCTGCGCGCTTCCCGTGTTCGGCGCGCAGATCGTGCGCGCGCTACCGACCGCTCTCCGTCCGTTCAGCGCCGCCGGTGCGCGCCGGGCCGCAATCGATGCAGGGGGGGCCGGTCGGAGGGCCAGCCTCGCGCGTACGCCGGGGACGGTCGTCCGTCCGGGTGGTCCGGTCGGAGCTCCGACCCCACAAAACGGCCGCGGCGCAGAGGTGAGGCCCCTGCGCCGCGGCGCGGTCGCGCCCGCGGTCGCGCGCCTAGCCGTGCATCAGGCGCTTGGCCATGACCCAGTAGATCGCGACGATGAGCACGACGCCGATGATGAACGCGGCCATCCCGATCGGGGCGACGATCTTCCTCCAGCGCGCCCACTCGTCGCCGAGTCGCTCGTCATCGAGGCGGCCTTCGGCGGTCAGGCGGTCGAACTGGCGCCTTCGCTCGTGCAGCATCTCGGCCTCGGTGATGCGGCCGGAGAAGATCACCGGGTCGAAGGGGAACTTCTCGATCCGGAAATGCACGTTGAAGAAGTGGAACGTGAAGATGAAGCCCGTCGCGAGCATCGCCTCGTCGCTGTGGATGATGTGCGCGACGTTGATCGCCCAGCCCGGAAGGATGCGAGTCGCCGCCTGGGGCATCCACATGATGAGCCCGGAGAGGCCGATGGCGAACATACCCCAGAACACTGCGAGCCAGTCGAACTTCTCCCAGTAGGTCCAGCGGTCGAAGTCGGGGCGCGGCCCGCGGCCGAAGAACCACTTCTGGTGCGCGATGAAGTCCTTCAGGTCCTGCGGGTTGAACATCGGTGAGTCCGGGCCGAAGATCACCCCGACCACCTTCTTCCAGCGGAACACCCCGTTCTCGTCGCGGTAGCTCTGGCTTCGAATGGCGTTGATCAAGCTCGCCACGTGGACGCTGAAGTAGGCGAGCGTGATCAGCGCGCCGACCCGGTGCAGGCCGGCCGCGACGTTTGCGCCGCCCATGTAGCGGAACATCACCTTCGCCCAGGGCGCCTCGTAAAACTTGAGTGGCATGCCCGTCGAAGCGAGCAGAAGAAAGCTCAGAATCACGAGGAAGTGGACGAACCTGTCCACAGGCCGGAACCGAACGTAGACCTTGCCCTCCTTCTCCTCGACGAGCTTCTCCTTCGCCTCCTTGAACGCCTTCGGGTCGCGCAGGTAGAGGGCGAGGCCGCGCCCGAACCAGAGGACCGTGTGAATGAGGAAGAAGATGCCGACGCTGAGGAGGAGCCCCGTCATCGAGACGTAGGTCCAATAGAGGATCGGGTAGTTCTTCTTGTCGCCGTGGTCGCCGTGGGTCTGGTACGCGGCGAAGTTGGGGTTCGCGTCCAGGTGACACTTGCGACACGTCTTGACGAGGTTGGCGGGCGCGAGCGTGGACGCAGGGTCCGACGCCGGCAGGATGTCGTGGTGGCCGTGGCAGTCGTAGCACGCCGCGACCTGCCCCTCGCCGAGCGCGATGGCGCGGCCGTGGTAGGTCTCGCGGTAGCGCTTCAGCCGGTCTTCGTGGCACTTGCCGCAGCGCTTGTCGGCCTGAAACTTCATCCCCGACTTCTGCGCCGTGTCGATCTGGTGGGCAGAGTGGCAGTCGGAGCAGACGGGGCCCTTCTTGTCGCCCTTGGCGAGGAGCTTGAAGTGCACGCTCCGCTCGAACGTCTTCTCGACGCCGATATGGCAGGTTCCGCACGTCTTCGGGATGTTGTCGTGGTTGACGGGCGAGCGGGCGTCCTTCGACTCGTAGATCTCGTGCCCCCTGCCGTGGCAGTTGGTGCACGAGGGCGCGACGATGAGGCCGTCGTCGAGGAGCGCGCGGCCGTGCGTGCTCTCGATGAACTGGTTTGCAGCCATCGGCTGCCTGATGTCGTGCTGCTTCGCGAGCGCCCGGTTCGCGTGACAGTGGGCGCACGTGTAGGGGAGGTTCAGCTTGTAGACGGCCGACCGAGGGTCGTCGACCTTCGCGATGGCGTGGGACCCGTGGCAATCCCAGCACGTCGCCGCGCCCTTCTCGCCGCGCTCGAGCGACTTGCCGTGGACGCTCTCGGTGTGCGCCTTGGCTTGCTTCTCGTGGCAGCCGTCGCAGCTCTTCTTGACCGAAGCGCCTTTGGGGCCGGCCGAGCTCGTGTGACACTTGACACAGTCAATGCCCTTGTGCACCGACTCGGCTACCGCGCTGACGTAGTACTCGTCGTTCTTCTTCGGGCCTTCGGCGGTCGGGCCGTCGCTGTCCGCCCCGGAATCGTCCCCGAGGCCGCCGCACCCGGCGCCGGCGATCCCGGCCGCGGCGAGCGCGACGAACAGAAGCAGGATGCGAAGCCTCGAGGCGAGGTCGGGCTGCCACGGTATCCCGCGGCGAATCTCGGAAGGTGCAGGTCGGCTCATCATCACGGCTTCCGCAGCCTGGGGCTCGAGCCCCGGCGGCGGCCTCGTGCTAGTGGTGGCAGTCGTTACACTCGGTGAAGGGCTTGTGACCCGCCGCGTGGCACTGGTAGCACTGGAGATCCTTGTGCTTCGCCACGGCCAGGTGCTTTTCCGGCATCTCCCAAGGGTGCCAGTCGACCTTCGCCTCGACCGTGGCGGCGAGGACATCCCCGAGCGCCGACTGGGGGCCGCGGATCGGAGCGGTGTGGCAGATCGTGCACTTGTTCGAGAGGACCTCGCCGGCGGCGGTTTTGTGCTTTCCGTCGTGACAGCGAAAGCAGCCCGGCCAGTTTCTGTGCCCGATATTTAGCGGATAGGTCTTCCAGCTCACTTTCATATCGGGGAAGACGGTGCGGTCGTAGATGTCGATGATGGCCGTGACCGCCTTCTCGATGTCCGCGGCGCGCGAGGTGATGAGATCGGGGTACTTCTCCTGGTAGAAGCCGACGAAGTCCTTGCGCAACCCGGCGTGAGCCGACTTGCGGCTCCCGTAGTCCTTGTCGAGCGCTTCCACCGCCGCGCGCTTCGAGTACGGCAGGCTGGTCGCGATCTGGTTCGCGAGCAACGCCTTGTCGACAGCCGTGTCCGGAGGCTCGTAGTTGTGCGAAGGCCTGTTGTGGCAGTCCATGCAGTCCATCACGCGGTGCTTCATGCCGGCGACGTCCTCCGGCGTGACCTTGTGATCGTTCGTGAAGAACTCGGTCACCTTGCCGTCGGAGCGCGTCACCTTGAACCAAGGAATGTGCTGCAGCTGCTCGTCCTCGGCCGCGTACTCCACCTTGTTCTCGATGAACATGTGCCAGTGGATGCCGGCGCCGAGAACGCCGCCGCCGCCGCCCGTCTTGATGAGGAGGCTGATTTGCTCCGCGGTGTTCTTCTCGTCGTAACGAAAGTGCGGCTTTTGAGTAAGCTGAGCTCCGAAGAACTTCTCCGGCCAGTGGCAGTGCTGGCAGGTCTCGCGCGCCGGCCTTAGATCGTGAATCGGCGTGGGGATGGGCCGCTGATAGGTGTTGAAGATCACCGCGAACAGCTGGCGTGCGCCCGAGAGCTTGGAGTGCACGTACCAGCCCGCCCCCTCGCCGACGTGGCACTCGACGCAGCGCACACGCGCGTGCGGCGACGACAGGTATGCGGTCATCTCGGGCTCCATCGGCGTGTGGCAAGTCTTGCCGCAGAAGCCGACCGACTCGGTCAAGAGGAAGCCGTTGTAGCCAGCGAACGAGAAGACCATGAGCGAGATGGACCCAGCGACGGCGAAGACGGCGAAGCGCCTGCGCTGTTGCGGATCGTTCAGGTCGAGCGACGGGTAGGGCAGCGCTTCGGAAGACCCGGAGGAGTGACGGCGCTTCGCCTCGCGTCGCATGCCGAAGAGGAAGACGCCAATGCCACCAGCTGCGAAGGTGGGAAATACGACGTACGTGAAGATACCGATGTACGGGCTCGCGTGCTCCATGCTCAGCGTGCCGAGCGTGAGGATGCCCACGACGATCATGCTCGCGGCCGCGACCAGCCCACCGAAGTAGCTGAGCGTGTTGCGGTACAAGCCCGACTGACCCTGCTTCCCTGTCATGAATCGCTCCTCGTTGCCGCTTCAAAGGCGGGCCGACCGATGCGCCCAGCAGCCGCAGACCATGCCGTCATGTGCTTTCGACCTCCGGCTTCGGGCTTGCAGCCGTGGGTGTGGGATTGCCGGCTTCGGCCTTCGTGTGCTCCTCGGCCAGGAGCCGCTCGAGCTCGAGCGGGTGCTCGTGATGCATCCGCTCTTCGGTGATCTTGCCGTTGAAGATCGTCCAGTCGAACGGGAAGACGTCCGGGCTGAGGTGGGCACTGTACATGTGCCAGAGAAGAATCGACGCGAAGGCGAGCAGACCCTCCCCACCGTGCGCCGCCTTGGACGCGGGAATGATCTCCCCCGGGAGGTAGGTGACCGTCTCGATCGGGAACCACATGGCGAGCCCCGTCGCGATCATCAGGAAAGTCCCCCAGATGAGGGCCAAATACTCGACCTTTTGGCGAAAGTCGTAGCGGTCGAATCGAGCGCGCTCTTTCCTGAGGAAGAGGAAGTACTTGATCATCTGTCCGGCGTCGCGGAGGTCCTGCAGGCCGGGCATCATCGACCAGCGCGCCTTCTTGACGGCGAGAACGTAGCCCATCGCGACGAAGTGGTAGGCCGTCTCGACGATCAGGAGGGCGCCAAATGTTCGGTGCATTCCGCGTACGACGTCGATGCCGCCCATCGCCTGGATCATCCCGTCGGCCCAAGCCGCGCCGTTGAAGCGCTGCGGAATGCCCGTCAGGCACAAGCCAAAAAAACCGAATATGTTTACGAAGTGCTCGACCCGCTGTGAAGCGGTGAAGCGAACGAACGTCCGCCCGCTGCTCTCGCCGTGCCCGTTCATCCCTGCCTCCAGCGCTTGACCCTGACGATGAGTTCGTGGATGAGCTCGAGGGCGATGTAGAAGACGAAGCCGCCGAGGATGCCCGGAATGGCCCACTTGTAGAACACGTTGACCCAGTAGACGAGAGCCCAGCGCTTGCTGTCGGGCTCGTAGTGGGATGTCCACGCGGCGGGGAAGTTGGCGTTCGACCCGGGGTGGCAGCGGCGACAGGTCTCAGCGAGGTTTTCCCGGACGACGCGCGACGCCGGGTCCTTTACCTTCTTGATGTCGTGAATGCCGTGGCAGTCGTAACAGACAGCCTTGTACTGATCGATCTCGGGCGTCGAGCCCTTGCGACCGAGCCGCACCGTGGTGCCGTGGAAGTCGTTGAGATACGACTTCGTCACGTTCGCGGAGAGATTGTACTTGCCCATCAGGGCCGCGTCGCCGTGGCACTTCGAGCACGTGTCAGGCGAGTCGAGCCGAAACAGCATCGTTTCGGGGTTGCGGATGTTGTGGATGCCGTGGCAGTCGGTGCAACTCGGGACGTCGAGGTTGCTCTCCTCGATGAGCGCCTTGCCGTGCACGCTTTCGCGGTACTGCTTGAATATCGGCTCGTGGCACTTGGCGCACCCGCGCTGGATGATGCCACGGTTGAGCTCTCGAGCGACGTTGCCGGTGAACGCATCGTGCGGCTTGCCGGCGTTGCTCTGGGAGGCTTCCAGGGTCTTGGTCTGGTTGTCCGGGTGGCAGGCCGTGCAGCTCATGTGCTTCACGCCGTGCATTGACTTGGCGTAGGCCGCCTTGTCGATGTAAAGGCTGAGCTCCTGGCCGCTCGGCAAGACCATCTTGAGGTCCTGCTTCTCGTGGCACGCGAGGCAATACTCGTTGGTCACGCGTGGGGGCGTCGGCGTGTTCGCCACCTGCGCACGCGAGGACTGCGACGGGACGTGGCACGAGAGGCACGCCGCGCTGGGACGGCCCAGGTGGTCCCCCGGGAACGGCCGGCGCCCGGCGGGGCCGTGGCACGTGATGCATGCGGCCCGCCCCTCGAGGCTGTGGGGAACGATGCTCGGCGAGTCCGGGTCGGCGGGCCTCCGCGACGAGGTTGCCCCGTCCGCCGTGCCGGCAGGCGCTGGCGTTGAGCCGCCGTCATCGGCCGCGGCCACCGAGGGCGCCCGGTCGGCCACCGTGGGCACGCCCTGGGCCCAGCTCGCCGAGTGAGGGACGATCAGGTCGAGAACGACGAGTGCAGCGCTAGTGGCAAGGCAGGCGCGACGCATGGAACCCAACCGACCCCCCCAAGGAGTTTCGAGGCATCCAGACACTACGCTCTTCGCCCGGGTAGCCGGGGCATGGTACATCGGCCTGGCTCCTGCGAGCGCAGCGCCGCTCAAGGCTTGTGCGAAGGACCTCCGTGTTCTGCGCCGGCGTCCGCGGGCGCCGCGGCGGCCGACCCGCTCGGCGCGGCCGACTTCAGGGGAGGCGGCGCTTCCACGGGCAGGGTACCGCGCACGGCTTCATCGAGCGACACTCGGCAGTAGGGAGCGCTGAACGTCCCCATCACGCAACTCTTTTCCCCATCTCCGAAGCACACGGCCAGGTCGCCCACGACGAGCCCGTCCGGAGTGGCCGCGCGAATGCGAAGGATCGCGGCGCCATCGGCACTGCCCGTCCAGCGCTCGGCGTCGCGAACCTGGTAATGGATCGACCAGCCGCCCGCCGGCTTCCCGGGCTCGAACCGCAGGACGCCGGGTTCGATCTTCCCGTCGCCCTCGAGGCGCAGCCAGATGCTCGTGGGCGTCTTCGGCTTGATCTCGCCGCAGGCCGCCTCGGAGCTGCCGCCGGAGAGCTTGATGTCGGTGTGAAGGTAGTTGACGCGGTGGTCGACGACGACTCGCGCGTCCCCGAGCTTGAACGGGACGCCGCGGATGGAACCGGTCAACGGTGCATCGGGGATGGACTCAGGAGAGTCGGCCGGCGGGGCAACGTCCTTCGGAGCCTTCGGGTGCACCTCGTCCTGGCATGCAGCGAGCCCGAGTGCGATCACGAGTAGGGGCGAACGGGTCACGAGGCGGCCTCCGGCTCGAGACGGCTCGTGCCAAGCTCGATGGGAACCGCTGCCTTCAGCAGCAAGGTGTAGATGAGCGCACCGGTCGCCCAGATCCCAGCCGATACGCAGAATTCGGTGAAGCTGGGGATGTAGTCTACCACCTCGCCGAGCGGGGAGGGCACGAAACCCGGAATGACGAGCCCCATTCCCTTTTCCACCCAGACCCCAACGATCGCTGCAGCGCACCCCGCGTGGAGAACCGCTGGGCGCCGATAGAGCGCCTTCGTCGTGAACACGATGGCCGCAAAGACGTCGAGGGCGACGGCGGACCAGATGTAGGGGACGAGAGTCGTGTGGCCGTGAAGTCCGAAGAGAAGGTACCGCATCGACGCGGCGTGGTGCTTGAAGCTGTACAGCTCGGTGAAGATCTCCGAGAAGAAGAAGAACAGATTGATGAGCATGGTCACGGCCACGATTTGACGTAGCCGATTGAGCGCCTCGTCCTTGAGCGGGAAGCCCATCTTGTCCCGGACGATGGTGAGCGCGATGATCATCAACGACGGCCCGGCCGCGAACGCAGAGGCGAGAAAGCGCGGAGCCAGGATCGCCGCGTTCCAGTGCGGTCGGGCACCCATGCCGCTGTAAAGAAACGCGGTCACGGTGTGAATGCTGACGGCCCAGCCGATCGCAAGGAAGACGAACGGGACGTACTTCTTCCGCTCCGGCGTTCGCCCGCAGAACTTGGTAAAAAGTATGTATCCCGTGATGTAGGCATTCAGTGCCAGATACCCATTGAGGACGATGACGTCCCAGGTGAGCATCGAGACAGGCCAGTTGAACCGAATGAAGTGCCAGATTCGGTCGGGCCGCCCGATGTCGACCATCACGAACATGAGGCACATCGTGAGTACGGCAACCGCCAGCAGCTCGCCGAGCACCACGACATCGTGGAGTGCGTGGTCGTGGTAGACGTACGCAGGGATGACCAGCATCACGGCGCCCGCAGCCATTCCGACGAGGTACGTGAAATTGGCGATATATGCGCCCCAGGGCACGTGGTCGACGAGATTCGTCGCAACGAAGCCTACCCTCAGCTGGTGAAGGTACGCGGCGCCTCCGAGCGCGATCCACGCCAGAAGGAAGGCGATCCATATGTAGTAGGACCGCCCTCCCCGGAGCATCGAGCGCAGGGAAGAGGTGACGAAGCGGAACAAGGGGAGCATCGGCGTCCGTTCCTGCTAGCCGAAGAAGTAGTAGAAGCGCGGCAGGGTAGCGAGCTCCTCCTTGAGGACGTAGACCCGCTTGCTCTCGATGATCTTGCGAATATCGCTGTTCGGGTCGTTCAGATTGCCGAACTTGCGTGCGCCCGTGGGGCACGCCTCGAGGCACGCCGGAAGCCTACCCGTCCTCGTCCGATGAAGGCAGAAGGTGCACTTCTCGACGACGCCCTTGTGCCGAGCTCGGTTCGAAAGGTAGCCCTGGGTCGGATTGATTCGGTCTGGCGGGATGCTGGCTTCGACGAAGTTGAAGCGGCGGGCGAAGTAGGGGCACGCGACGACGCAAAACCGGCAGCCGATGCACCAGCTGTAGTCGACGACGACGATGCCGTCGGGCTCCTTCCAGGTGGCCTGGACCGGGCAGGCCTTCACACAGGGCGGATTGTCGCACTGGTGGCACTGCACCGGCATGTAGAACTTGCCCTCGGCCGGCACCTTCTCACGGTCGTAGTAGGGCGTCGCCTCCTCGAATTCGAGAGAGCCCTTTTCCATCTCGAGGACCCGAATGTATCGAATTTCGGGGTCGTCTGGGAGGTTGTTCTCTCGCGCGCAGGCCTCCACGCACCGGCGACTCCCATTGCACACGGAGAGATTGAGCGCGTAGGCGAACTCGACACCGTCGATGGGGGCGGGGTCATTCATGTGGATGGTCACACCACTTCGACCGCGCACCTCGTCTTCAATCAGGGCGAAGATCCGCTTCTTGTCGTCCGGCGTCAGCGTCTTGTAATGCTGGCGGAGAAACTCCTCCCCGGTTGGAGCGCCGATTCCGCAGCCCTCCGTCGCTGCGGTCGCGGCGGCAGCGGCAGCGACCTTGAGGAAGGTTCGGCGCGTCCCGGAGTCGTCGACACGCTGGTCGACGAGCCCATGCGTGACATCGTCCCCGGAGGACGAGGCTGCGCAGTGTTCAGTGTCCTTTGCCATGTCCTTCGCTCTCGCCCTCCTCCGGGCCCATCGCGTGCGTCTCTGCAGGCGCCGTCCTCGGCCACTCGGGCATTCGCTCCGGCTTCATGGGAGCGAAGGCGGGGGAGTGGGGGTCATGGCAATTGGGACAGGATCTGCGTACTTGGGCACCGTTCCAGAAGCCCGTCGTCAGTCCGTGCAGGCCAGCTTTCCAGTCGCGGAACTTGTCGCCGTGGCAGGAGCCGCAGACCTCGTATGCGTGGTCGAAGTCGACGAGGGTCCCGTCCTGAAGGTGCAGCTTGTCGATGTCGTCTTTTGTGTGGCAGCGATAGCACCACCCACCCTGCGTCCCGTGGTTGAGGACCTTGTGGGTGTGAAACTCCGTGAATTTGCGCTCGCGAGGGTCCGGCTCCCGGTTCGGCGAGAAGTGGCACCGGGAGCACGGATAGGTCGAGAGCAGGGGCGTCCTCGCCTCGACAGTCACTACGACGCTGGACGTGCCACCCTTCGGCAGCTGGCGGTGGTGCAGCGGCTCCTCCGACTGGTTGCAGCCGGCGGCCAGACTGGCGAACGGGAGCAGCACGGTGGCCCCGAGGCGAGGCGAAATGTAGGCTAGCCAGGGGAGGCGCATCAGCGCGGGCGGCGTAGCAAGGGGCGTGCCGGGAGGGTTCGCGGGCGGTCCCGTCGTAGCCGTCGGGGCGCTGCGGTTCGCGGCTCTGCGTTGGCCGACCATTGGAGTGCCGGCGTGCGCATCCGTTGCGGGGGATCGGGTCGTGCCGTGACTCGATTCGTCCCGGGGGGTCACGCCTGGCGTCGCGCGGCGCCGTCGTGTGGCGAGGCGCCTCGCCGCAAGGTGCGCGCGTCTCGCGCAAGAGCTGCGGCCCATTTGGCTCAAATTCCCCTTGAAAGCCATGGCTCATGACGTGCATAAGGCCGCGTGTCCCCTTGCACGAGGAACGTTCGTTGTCCGACTCGACCCCCCCGCCGGAACACGCTGGCATGCAGCCCGAGGCGCCCCAGTTGGCCCCTGCTCCGCGCCGAGACTTTCTGAGTGTTGCCGCTGGAGGCAGTGCGGTCGCGTTTGCCGCGGCTGCGGGCTACCCGGTCCTGCGGTACATGGAGCCGCGGACGCGTCCGCCCTCGGGCCCGACGACGATTGGCCGGCAGGAGGAGTTCCCCCCGGGGGCAGCGAGGATCGTTGCGGTCGAAGACCGGCCGGTTCTCGTCATCCGGGGCGAAGACGGGAAGTTTCAGGCATTCGTCGCGCTGTGCACGCACCTACAGTGTGTCGTCGGGTACTCGAAGGAGCGCAAGCAGATCGAGTGCGGTTGTCACCGAGGCGTCTACAATCTCGAAGGGCTTAACGTCGCGGGGCCGCCCCCGCGGCCGCTGGAAGTGCTCGATGTGGCCCTGCGGGATGGCATGGTCGTCGTGAGTGAGGCGTGATGGAAGCGGGCGGACGGCGCACTGGATGGCTTGCGGACCGCTCTGGTTGGTCCGACCTCGTTCGGCCTCTCGAGGCGCGACGCGTCTCTGCCACGGGCTTCGATCGGTACCTTGGCGGCATCACGCTGCTCCTCTTCCTGATCGAGGTGGCGAGCGGCATCCTTCTGCTGCTTTACTACAAGCCGGATACGGTCCAAGCGTACGCCTCCGTCGGGCGAATCGTCGGCGAGATCCCCTACGGCAATCTCATCCGGAACGTGCACGCCTGGTCTAGCGACCTGTTCGTTGCCAGTCTCGGCGGTCACTTGCTTTCGGTCGTGCTGCGCCGGGCCTACCGCGCGCCCTATGAGCTCCGCTGGCTCAGCGGGATCGTGCTGCTCGCCATCGGAATTGGGCTCGCATTCACCGGAGCCGTCCTGCCGTGGAGCCAGAAGGCCTACGTTCAGGCTCGCGTCGGCAGCGAGCTCGCCCGATACGTGCCGGTGCTGGGCGATTGGCTTCATCGGTTCTTGCGCGGGGGCGACGAGGTTACCTCGGCGACGCTGCAGCACGCGTTCGGGTTTCACGTCGCGGTGCTTCCTGCTGCGTTGTCTCTCTTCTTCGCTGTCCACGTCGTTCTCCTCATGAGAAAGCGCGAGGAAACGGCTCCGGTCGAGGGGGCCTCGATTCCTGTCTATCCGGATTTCATCATCAGGCAAGCGGCCGCCTGGACCGGCGTCGTCGTCGCGGTCATCACGCTCGCGACGTTTTCGGATCGTCTTCTTGGCTCGCCTGCTGATCCGCGCATGGCGACTCCCAGCGACGCTAGGCCGCCGTGGTACTTCCTCTGGTTCCACCAGATCGTTGCGTCGTCGTCGCGCGATCTATTGGGCGTGAACGGGCCCAAGTTTCTCGTGGGTACTGCGTGCTTGCTCGGTGCGCTCGTCGTGGGGCTTCCATTTCTCGATCGAAGAGGTTGGAAAGTCACTGCGTACTTGGCGCTCGTCCTCGTCTTCGTCCTCGTCGTGCTGTCAGTCAATGCGCTCTCCTAACCGCAACGCAATCCGCCTCTCCGTGATCGCGCTCGCGCTCGCGGCCCTCGCCCGTCAGCCGGACGCCGCTGCCGGTCCGCCGGTTCCGGCGGCGTCCGCCTCGGCTTCGCCGGCATCGAGTCGGGCGCTGACGCCGCCTCTCGAGTCCGCAAATACCTGCGTGACGTGTCATGCCGGCCTCGCCGATCCGAAGCTGCGAGCGCCCACGACGGAGTATTCGTCGAGCGTGCACCGCGACGACCGGATTGGTTGTGTCGGCTGTCACAAAGGGGATCCGCGCGACCCGACCGCGGGCGCCCATCGGGCGGCCGGCTTTCTCCCGCACCCGTCGCACGCCGAGATCGCGGGCGTCTGCGGCGGTTGTCACAGCGATGCCGGGTTCATGCGGCACATCAACGCGCGGCTGCCGGTTGGTCAGCAAGCCCTGTTCAATCTCAGCCTCCATGGCAAGCTGTCGGGGGCTGGGGACACCATGGCCCCGACGTGCTCGGTCTGCCACGGGCGGCACGAGATTCTGCCGGCAGCGTCGCCGAAGGCGCCCGTCAACCGATTGAACGTCGCGAAGCTATGCGCTGGGTGCCACGCCGACCCGAAGCACATGGCGCCCTACCAGATCCGAACGGATCAGTTCGCCAAGTGGGAGCGCAGCGTTCACGGTGAGGCCTTCAAGAAGGGCAATCCGCTGGCGCCGACCTGTACCGGCTGCCACGGTGCGCACTCGGCGACGCCTCCCGAGGCGTCGTCGGTTGCACGGGCTTGCGGGCGCTGCCACGAGGAGGAGCTTGCGCTTTTCGAGCAGAGCCCGCACTCGAAGGGCTTCAAGAAGCGAGGGCTGGCTCCTTGCGTCGCTTGTCACAGCAACCACGACGTCGCGCCGGCGAGCTCGCTGCATGTGGGCCTCACTCCGGACGCCACGTGCACGAAGTGCCACTCGAACGACGAGAAACCGCTGAAGGCCGCGGACGAGCTCGCCGGTTTGCTTCGAGGCGCGCGTGATCGTGCGGCGGCGGCCCGTGCTGCGGTCGCCCGCGCGGGTGACGAGGGGCTCCATATCTCGGGGGCACCTTTTGCGCTGGACCAGGTGGCTACTGCGGAGCTGAAGTTGAGGCCCGTCGTCCACACGCTCGACCCGAAGCGGATGGCGGTGGCTGTCGCAGCCGTCGAGCAGGCGGCTGCCGCGGCCGAAAAGCTGGTCACTGACGCGGAGCAGGGGAGGAGAATTGAGCGGCGCGGCTACTACGCGGCGCTTGCGCTCGCATTCTTGCTGTTTTCGACGCTTTCCCTGAAGGCTTGGCAACTAGAGGGGCGACGGAGGCTGGGTTCACCATGACGTCGCCCGTGGCCGCCAGCGGTCGCCGAGGAGCGGCCCGAGGCGGAGTTCGGCGGTACCTCGTTCTCCTCGCGGTGGTTGCGCTTGCCGTGCTCGTGGGCGCTGCGGTGTACCGAACGCACGGCTATGTCAGCCATGAGGCGGCGTTCTGCGGCGGGTCGTGTCACATCCCGAAAGACGCCACGGACTCGTGGCACTCCCGCGGGCACGAGGGTGTGCAGTGCCAGTCGTGTCATCCGGTGAACACGGGGTCGAGCTACGGCTTGCTCTGGCGCAAGGTGCTTGCAACGAGGGACGTCCCGAAGCATGGGAAGGCGGAGGCGCGCGAGTGCACGAGCTGCCACCAGAAGAAGCCGGCGGAGTGGCGCCTGATCTCGGCTACCGAGGGGCACCGGACTCATCGTGCGGTCAAGGACGTCGACTGCATCGCGTGCCACGGGCCTGCGACGCACAAGGCGCCCGCGCCTGCTGAGCAACTGTGCCTGAAGTGCCACGAGATGGCGCGCTTGCACAAGCAGGCGAACGATGCCGAGACCTGTCTTTCCTGCCACAGCTTCGCCGTGAGCTCGCGCTTGGCTCAGAAGCTCACGACGCGCGCGTGCGAAGGGTGTCATGCCGACCCGGCGAAGATCCTCGAGGCAGCCAAACCAGGTGCGAAGCTGCCTGCGAAGCTCGTGGGGCCGGAGGTGTTGCACGGGGGGTTGGACTGCAAGCTCTGTCACGACCCGCACGGTCGTAAGCCTCGTGTTCCCGAGGGGCAGCCGGTTTGCGCGCGGTGCCACCAGTTCGAGATGTTTCAGGCCGGCACCGAGGAGCGAAAGGGGCCTGAGGGGCACCGTAACTGCGAGGGGTGCCATCGTCCGCACATGGAGCGCAAGCACGCTCTGGATTCGTGTGTGCGTTGTCATGAGACCCGCGCAAAGGGCATCACTGCCGCAGGAGCGGGGACGTCGAGCGCGACGAAACACCGTAGCTGCGCGAGCTGTCACCTGCCGCATTCGTGGCGGGCGGAGCGTGCCGGCTGCATGACGTGCCACGAGGACAAGGCGGCGAGCATTCTCAACGCGAGTCCGGCAGGGCACAACGAGTGCACGAAGTGTCACGACGTCCATGGGCCGCCGCCGAGCGGACAGGTCTGCCTGAAATGTCACAGCGATACGAAGTCGAAGCACGTCGCATTGGCGCCTGCTCGGCATAAGGACTGCACTGCGTGCCACAATCCCCATGCGGCGAGCCGCGTCGTCGCTCGAGGCGCGTGTGCGGGATGCCACACGCAGCAGCTCGCGAACGTCATGCGGGACGGCCCGCAAGGGCATGCGAAGGGCGGGTGCTTCGGCTGTCACAAGCCGCACGAGAACCCGTTGCCTCCGGCAGATCTTTGCAGCCAGTGTCACGGGGAGAAGGCGAAGGTCGTCGCTGCTGCGGGCCCGCCGAAGCACCGCGTTTGCACCTCGTGTCATCAGCCACACAAGTTCGCCATCACGAGCGCCGCCGCGGCATGTTCGAAGTGCCATGGCCCTATCATTCAGCCCGGGGGGCCACACCAGGGCGATTGCAAGAAGTGCCACACCTTGCACGGCACGCCCACTGTCCCGAAGAGCGCGTGCTTCGAGTGCCATCAAAACGTATCGGCGGTCTTCAAGCCGCCGCCTGGCAACGAGCAGCATTCGAAGTGTCGCTCGTGTCATCAGCCGCACCGGCCGGCGTCGACGGCTCCGGCGAAGTGCCCGACCTGCCACCAGCCGAAGGCGGAGGTTGCCAAGGCTTGGCCCCCGAGCTCCGCGCACGCTCAGGAGTGCAACAAGTGTCACCAGCCGCATGATGTGCGGAGCAAGAAGCCCTGCGTCGAGTGTCACGCGAGCGAAGCTGCCAGCGCGATGGGTGGGAAGCACCAGTGTATGCAGTGCCACCCGCCGCACAAGGCGCCACCGGGCGCAGGGCCTGCTTGGTGGGGGCGCTGCCAGAGCTGCCATGCCGAGAAGGCTCAGAGCGTGAAGAGCCGTGGGCCGAAGCACTCCGAGTGCAAGAACTGCCATCAGCCGCATCGGTTTGCGGTGCCAGCGTGCACGACCTGTCATAAAGCCATGCAGGACAAGGGGGCGCACGGTATCAAGGAGCACGCTGCCAAGTGCAACGCCTGCCACAACCCTCATACGAGCGACGCGCCAGTTCGCGCTCAGTGCCTCGCTTGTCACACGAACAAGCAGAGCCATCAGCCCGAGGCGCAACGCTGCCAGGCTTGTCACCCGTTTCTGTGAGTTGTCGCGGCCGCCTTCCGATGGGGCTTGGGCCTCGGAGGGCGGTGCGGCGACGGCCTGGCCCACGCCGGGGCGCTTCGCTGCGGGCGCCCTCTTGGCGGACTCGGTTGGCTGGCGCGAACGTTCGCCCGGGGGGCTGAGCTCTCCGCGCGACGGTGCGAGGAGTGCACTCGCGAAGGGGTCTCCGCGCCGGGGTTGGCTGGGCTCTCGTCGGATGCGTGCACTTCTCGAGGGACCGCTTCCGCCGACCTCACGGCGGGGGCCTTTGGCGTTGGCTCAGGCCAGCCTCTCACCTGCGGGGCAGGGCGTGCTTTGGGCCGGGCCGCGCTGAACGGTTGCCGGCCTAGGTGCCGTCAATCGGGGCGCGCGCGGTTCGCGGGCTCCACGTCGCCAGCGCTGCCTCTGCGGCGGGGCGGAGTCATCCGCTCTTGCCGCGGTCGTCCTATTGTGGATGGAACTCGAGGGATGCCTCGATTCGAACGACGTCGTCGATGCTGTCATGCATGCAGACGCTCATCAGGCGCTTGGCGTTCTCGTTGAGACCGTAGTCGGAGATTCGGACCTCCGTCGGCTTGGTCGTCTTGACCCAGATCGTGCCGGTCGGGAGCACGCCGAGGTCGACGGCCAAGAGGACCCGCGCTGTGCGTTGGTGCAGCGTCAAGTCGCCGTCGAGCTTGGCATGGAGGACCGGCTTCTTGTCGCGTAATCCGACGAGGGCGCTTTCGGGCAGCGGGCGCATGACCAGCTCCGCGGTGTCCTTCGCGGAGGTTTCGAAAAAGAACTGCTTTACGCGCTCGTTGCGCATGGGGACGCCGGATTCGAAGGTTCCCAGGTCGAACGAGATTCGGCCCGACGACAGCGCCGGCTCGCCCAGGGCGAGCACCCCGTCGCGCAGGGCCATCGTCGCCACCACCGGCGTCGTGGCATCGTGGTCCTTGACGATCGTCAGCTTGATCGAGCTTCTCTGCAGATCGAGCAGGACCTCGCCGCTCTTGGCGACCCGCGGGGGAGAGGCCTTCGTCGCCTGGGTGCCGGCGGGGCCCGCGGTCGGGCCGGCCGTTGTCTCGCGTCGGCCGCACGCGACCGTCAGCATCGCGCCGACGATTGTCATCCTACAAGCCAGCGCCTTTGGATTCATCGCACCACCCCACGACAGACCGAGGTGCCACTAGAGCAAACGGCCCGTGGCCAGTCAATCTTCGTCGTGCGTCGAGCGCGCCGGGGATTTGCCGCGCATGACGTGGTCGGCCGCGTCGGCGCGAGCGGGGGGCGCACCCGCGAAGCTTGGGACGCGCGGCGCGTGCGTGCGGCGCGCAGCGGGTGCGCGGCGAGGGGGCGGTGCGGCGGGCTGTACTGGGTTGGACACGCATGGTATCGCTGCGTGACGTTAGGCGGCTGGCTTGGTTTGGTTCTTGCTCGCGCTCCCGCAGCAATCACGGAGGTTTGGGTCATGCGTATGGCGTATGTGCTGGTGGCTGGGATCGTGGTCGCCGGGGCGCTCGCTGCCGGCGGGATTGATCGGAAGTTCGGCCACACGAGCGAGGCGACGCCCGCCCCGGAGGCGACGGTGGCGGCTGCCGCCGGTCACGCGGCGGCCGCGCCGGCGGCGGACGACGCGACCGAGGTCATTGCGGGTGAGGTGCTCGAGACGCTGGATGCGGGCCGGTACACCTACGTCCGCATCGGCCCGAAGGGCTCACCGGGCACCTGGGCGGCCGTGTCGAAGGAGCCCATCGAGATTGGCTCGACGCTGAAGATCGCGAACGCGGTCGCCATGAAGGACTTCAAGAGCGAGACGCTGAAGCGCACGTTTGCGACCGTCTACTTCGGTGTCGTGGACCGTGGTGGAGCCCCGAGCGACGGGACCCACGGCGGCGCGCTGCCCGGAAGCGCACACGGCGGGGACGTCGATCCCGCGAAGAACCCGCACGGCAACCGGCCCGACGTTCCCGCGGACATCAAGGTCGGCAAGGTCGAGCGCGCCAAGGGGGGCAAGACGATCGAGGAGATCTGGGCGAAGAAGGCTGAGCTCGTCGGCAAGAAGGTGGCGGTGCGCGGCGTCGTCGTGAAGCGCACGAACGGCGTGTTGAACAAGAACTGGCTGCACCTCAAGGATGGATCCGGCGGGCAGCCGAGCGGCGACGACGACCTCGTCGTGACCACGACCGAGACCGTCGAGCTCGGCCAGACCGTGGTGCTCGAGGGGACCGTCTTTGCGGACAAGGACCTCGGTTCCGGCTATCGCTACCCCGTGCTGGTCGAGGACGCGGCAGTCATCAAGGACTCGAAGTAATCGAGTGAATGGCTGCGCATGGTTTGCGCCCTGGGCGCAGAATCGACCGGCGTCCGGCGGGGCGACACGCTTCCGTTGGGCGTCTTGGGGGCTGGTACGCGGCTTGTTAGCGAGCCGCGCGCGATGCCGAGCACGCGGGTCGTCGCGCGCCGGGTCGGCCGCGCTTCTCGGCCCCGCAGGTCTGTAAGTGACGTTGCCATGAGGATTCGACTCCCGATCGCCGCCGCCACCGTCCTCGCCGCGATCACGTGCTCCGGGCGAGGCGCCGCGCAGGCTGCGGCCGAGTCGGCGCCGGCGGCGCCCGCGCGTGCGGTCGAGCGGCGGCCCGACGCCGATCAGACGACGGTCCGCGTGGATTCCGCGACGTACGTCCGCTACTTCCAGCGAGCGCTTCTGCCGGGGCCTGGGGGCGCGCTCGTCGAGAGCACCTCGACCGCGCCCCTCTACGAATACGCGGCGGTGCGCATCGACGGCATCGATACGCCCTGGAAGAAGGACAGCGTCGACGTCGAGCTAGCGGGCTGGGCGAACGTCAACCTCGGTGACGCCGAGGGGGGGCTCCGTGCGGACGGAGACGTGACGGTCGCGAGCGTCCGGCATCGGCTCGGGCCAGCCTACGTGACGGTCGGGCGCCAGCTCCGGGTGGGCGGGGCGGCTCGGTTCTCCCGCTTCGACGGCGCGTCGGCGGGCGTACGGGCTCCGTTCGGTGTGGGAGCGGACGCTTACGGTGGTTGGAGCGTGCTGCCTCGTTGGTCCCAGCAACCGGGGTACCATCTGCTCGGGTCCGCGTCCGACACGCTGCTCAGGAACCCGGAGGCGCTGCCGCCGACGTCCCGGAACGGCTACTGGCTTGCGGGGGGACGCGCGTACTACGCATACCGAACGAAGGCCGAGCTGGGCGTATCGTTTCACGAGCAGCGAGAAGCGGGTAACCTCGGTCGTCGGGATGTTGCCGCTGACCTGCGCATCGCACCGTGGGAGGTCGTCTCGCTGTCCGGCCAGGCGATGATGGACGCCGACTCGTGGTCGCTCGCGGACGCGCGCGGAGTGCTCGAGGTGGCCCCGCTTCGGTGTATCTCGATCACGGGCGAGTACTTGCACACGGACCCGTCGCTGTTCTTGTCACGCCAGTCGCTCTTCAGCGTCTTCGCGACGAACGCCTTCGACGAAGCCGGCGGCACCGTCACCTGGAGGCCCGTGCTAGCGCCGCAGTTGCAGCTTGCGGGTGGCGGCTTCGTCGAAATGTTCCGCGACGGCGAAGCGGGCTACCGGGCAAATGGGCGCTTGCGGTATTCGATGCGTCGCGACCGGGTCGTCGGTCAGGTGGCGTACACGCGAGTCCACGAGATGCAGAATGGCTACCACGGCGGCCGCATCTCTCTGGGGGTTCGGCCCATCGAGCAAGCCGCCTTGAACTTCGAAGGCTACCTTTACCTCTATGACGAGACGATCCGAGGGGCCTCCTCCTCGCTCGTGGGGGCCGCGAACGCGGAGTGGAGCCCGAGCCGCCTGTTCTCGCTTCTCGTGGGCGGCTCCCTCGCGCGCACGCCCTACGCTTCGCTCGACGCGCAAGGCCTCGTTCGTGCGATCGTCCACTTCGAGACTCGCGCTGGAGGTGCCCGTTGAGCCGCGCATCGGTCCTTGCCGTCCTCGCGCTCGCCGCCGCGCTGGGGGCGGGGCTCGGCTGCAGCACTGGGGCGTCGACGCGTTTTCCGCACGCCCCCCACCTCACCGGCAAGAATTGCGGTGGCGCGGGGCAGCTCGCCTGCGCGACGTGCATGACCTGCCACGCGGGCGTGCGCGAGTCGAATGACAAGGCGTTCCCGACCGTCGCACGCTGCGCGAGCTGTCATGCGTCCGGGGCGACTCCGGAGGGCGACTCCGTCACGGTGAAGGGGATTCGATACGCTGGGCCCAGTGCCGCTTCGCCGGCGGTTCAGGCCTCGAGGGCGATCGTGTTCTCCCACAAGAGCCACATGCCGCGCGCTGGCATCCGCGAGCAGTGCATGAAGTGTCACGCGGGGGCGCCCGACGATGGCAAGTCGGCGGCCATGTACCCGCCGATGGAAAAGTGCCTGACGTGCCACGACCAGGGCTTCGCGGTCGGCGACTGCCGGCGCTGTCACCAGGCGGGCGACCTCACCCGCCTGCGTCCGGAGAGCTTCCTCCGCCACGACGCCGCGTTTTTTCGCGACCATGGCGTGAAGGCCACGCAAAACCAGAAGGTTTGCGCGCAGTGTCATTCGCAGAACTGGTGCAACGACTGTCACGACCCGAGCCAGACGATGACGTTCGAGGCCCGGAACCCCGACGCATTTCAGCGGGAGATGGTCCATCGAGGCGACTTCGTCACGCGGCACTCGATCGAGGCGCGCTCTGCCGTGGCTACCTGCCAGCGGTGCCATCAGCCGTCGTTTTGCGACAGCTGCCACGTGCGGCGTGGCGTGTCGGGTGGCGCGCAGGGCGCCCGCAACCCGCACCCCGTGGGTTGGGTAGGGCGCAATGCGTCGGGGCCTAACTTCCACGGAGCAGCCGCGAAGCGGGACATCGTGACGTGTGCGGCATGCCACGATCAGGGGCCGGCGACGAACTGCATCTTGTGTCACCGCGTGGGCGCCGCCGGCGGTAATCCTCATCCGAGCGGCTGGTCGAGCTCGCGCTCGTCGCAGTCCGCGATGTGCAGGTACTGTCATGGTGGCTGATCGGCTTCTCTGGCTCGCCATCGGTCTGGGCGTCTCCGCCACGCTTGGGGGCTGCCTCGAGCGTCGCGACGACGATCAGGGCGCGAACGCCGAGCCGAACCCGTGCACGCCGTGTCACGGCGCCAGCGGGCGGCCCGGTACGCCGTTGCAGCAGGCCGCTCCTCCCAACGACCTGAGCGGTAACACCGAGATGTCGGCGCCAGGGGTCGGGGCGCACCAGATCCATCTCGCCACGACCGCCGGGCACCGCGCGATTGAGTGTGGCGAGTGCCATGTCGTCCCCCGGACGGTCGAGCAGCCCGGTCACGCGGACGGCAAGGGACCCGCGCAGTTCGTGCCGGGCCCGCTTGCCTCCTACGCGGGGCGTGCTCCGAGGTACGACGCCGTCGCGCATACGTGCAGCAACGTGTATTGCCACCTCGACGCGACCCCCCAGTGGACCGCGCCGCGCGTCGATGCGTGTGGGACATGTCACAGTTTGCCACCCGCCGCGCCGCATCCTCAGTCCAAAGACTGCTATGCGTGTCACGGCGAGACCGTCGACAAGTCGGGCGCCATCGTCGACGTCACCAAGCACATCGACGGCAAGGTGGAGGTCTCGCAGACTTGTCACAGTTGCCACGGTACGCCCGAGTCCGTGGCGCCGCCCAGGGACCTGGCGGGTAACACGGATCCGTCGGCACCGGGCGTCGGGGCGCACCAGAAGCACCTCGCGGGCGGCGCAAAGAGCCGTCCGATCGCGTGCGGGGAGTGCCACGTGGTGCCGGCGAAGGTCGGAGATTCGGGGCACCTGGATGACACCGAGGGGGCTGAGGTCACGTTCAGCGGGGTGGCGAGGACGGAGAAGCACGAGCCGAGCTTCGACGCGAAGACGCTCCGCTGCGCGGACTCGTGGTGTCACTCGCCCCAGCCCGACGGCAAGCCGGCGGCGTCGCCGCGCTGGACGGGTGAGGATGGCGACCCGACCTGCACGACCTGTCACGGTCAGCCGCCGTCGGCGCCGCACGTGCAGATGTCCAATTGTTCGTTCTGCCACCTCGATGTCGCGGGTGATGCCAAGGACTCGATCAAGAATCGGGCGCTCCATGTCGACGGCAAAGTCGAGGTGGTGCTTCCGACGAAGTGCAATGCGTGCCACGGCAGCGCCGACTCCGACGCCCCCCCGCGCGACGTCGCGGGCGAGACGGCGACCACGGCGCGCGGGGTCGGTGCGCACCAGAAGCACCTCGGAGCCAGCTTGGTTTTTCGCAAGGTGGAGTGCAACGAGTGCCACGTCGTCCCGGCAACGGTGAAGGCGGCAGGTCACTTCGACACCCCGGCGCCCGCGGAGCTCACCTTCTCGGGCGTGGCGACGGCGGGCGTGGCGAAGCCGCAATGGGACGGCGTGAAGTGCTCGGACACGTATTGCCACGGGACGGCGGTGAAGGCCGGCCAGGACATGAAGGGCTCGGTTCCGGCGCCCGAATGGACGAAGGTCGACGGGTCGCAGGTGTACTGCGGTAGTTGCCACGGCATCCCGCCGATCGAGACGGACCCGAACAAGCCTCAGACGACGCACCCGATCGCCTACGAGTGCCCGGACTGTCACAAGAACCTCTCGACGGGCTTCATCTTCAAGGACCCCTCGCTGCACGTGAACGGCAAGGTGGACATGACCGTCGGGGTCGATCTCTGAGCGTGCCGACCATGGGACGAACCAAACAATTTCGAACGTCGACTGGAACTGCATCGCTCGCGGCCTGGGAGCGCTCGCCGAGGACCGGACTCACCGGCACCGGGGCATGCTGGGCATCAAGGAGGCATGTCATGCGGACTTCGATTGCCATTGCTTGCCTCGCCGGCGCGGCCCTCGCGGCCGGGTGCGTGGGCGCGGACGGACTTCAGGGCTCGAAGGGCGAGGCGGGGCCGGCTGGCTCGGTCGCGGTCGGGCCCCAGGGACCCGAGGGGACGACCGGGCCGCAGGGCGCGGACGGTAAGCTCGGCGCGGATGGCAAGAACGGCGCTGATGGCACGTCGGTGTCTCAGGTGGGGGCCGTGCAGGGGACCGTCGTCGACGGCGACGGCGCGCCGGTTGGCGACGTCGCGATCGAGACGGATCCGCCGACTTCCAAGCTCACCTCCGACGCGAAGGGCGCCTTCTCTTTGAAGGACGCCAACATCGGCGCCTACACGCTGACGGCCACGAAGAAGGGCTACGGCGTCGCGAGCCTCGTGTTCGGCGTGGTCTCGTCGGCAACGACGACGGTGAAGGTCACGATGACCGCGCTTCCCGCGATCGCGGCGGCGTCGATCTCCGGGCTCGTGCAAGGGCCGTCTGGGCAAGCGCTTGCCGGTGCGAAGGTGTCGGTCGACGGCCAGGGCCTCGAGGCCACGACGGCGCAGGATGGGACGTTCACGATCACCGACGTGATGCCGGGGTACCTGTTCCTGTCGGTGAAATCGCCCGACGCGAGCAAGTACCTCGATGGCGACACGCGGTCGGCGATCAGCGTGGCGCCGGCAGCGAGCGTGAAAGACCTCAAGATCGCTCTCTCGGGGCGGCCGAGCGACGGGGCGACGTACATCGGCACGTATCTCTGCGCGGGCTGTCACAAGGCGTATGGCAATGAGCACAAGGCCAGCGCGCACGCCCGCTCGATCACGCCGGACGCGTCGCGCCTGGTCGCGAAGAACCTCTGGCCGAGCGTCGGCGCGACCGTCGACCCCGGCGTGAAGGCGCTGAGCCCGGTGGACGGCCTGGCGCTCGTGTCCGTCGTCCTCTGCCAGAAGACGGCCGGCGTGTACTCGATGAAGTTCGGCGGAGCTGCGGACTGCGCGGCTGCCGACGGGACGGTCGTGCCCGTGGCCGGCACCTACGGCGGCGAGGGCGACGGTGGCGTCGACCAGAAGCCGAACCTCGGGGTCCACAAGCAGCAGTTCTTCGCGAAGCTCGCGGACGTGCCCGTGGCCGCCGGGTGGACGTACACCGCAGGCAAGGACAAGGACTACCTCGTTCTGCCGGTCCAGGTGACCCAGAGCGGCGGCGGTCCCAAGCTCGAAGCGTATCGTGCGGTCGCCACCGCGAAGGGGGACGACGGCTGGACGAATCGCGGCCAGACGTTCTCGCATGCGTGTGCCGGTTGCCACGTCGTCGGGCTGACGCTCGACTGGGAAAAGCAGTCGGGCAAGTCGTACATCACGAAATTCGCCTACGCGGACCAGGACCTCGACCCGTCGCATCAGCTGAACATCGCTTGCGAGGGCTGCCATGGTCCGGGCAGCGACCACTTCGACGCGGCGAACGGGCAGAAGCCCGACACGATCATCCGGCCGAAGCTCCTCAGCGCGAAGGCGGAGCGGGAGCTTTGCGGCAAGTGCCACGGGGCTCACGACGGCGTATCGGCGGACCCGCCGGGCCTCGGGTACCCCTGGAATGCGGCCAATGCGGCCAAGCTGGGCGGCGGGGAGTTCTTCGCCGGCGCGTTCGCCCTGGCCGACTATATCGGCAACCTCGATTCTGGGGGCGTCGTCAATTGGCCCGACGGCAAGCACGCGAAGGAGCACCGCCAGCAGGGCGCCATGTTCGAGCTCTCGGTGCACGCCAACAATAGCGTCGAGCGACTGGCCTGCTCGAACTGCCACAACCCGCACTCGCAGGCCAACGGGCCGACGAAGTTCCCGGTGGCCGACGCCTCCGGCGATACCTACGAGCTGACGAGCCCGGGCCTCGGCGATAACACGGTCTGTCTCGGCTGCCACGCTGGGTTCGGGCCGTACGCGTCGGTGGCGAAGGCCGACGTCGCGAACGTCCTCGTCGGCGGCGGGGGCGCAGCCAAGAAGAACGGCGCCGCCTACGCGCCGACGGCTTCCGAGATCGCGGCGTCGAAGGCGGCTTTCGCGTCCAGCGTGACGGGCCATATGTCGCTCAAGTCCGCGATGTCGCTTGCCGGGTACGACCCGGAGAGCGCGGCGAATCCGGTCGGGCGCTGCTCGTCGTGCCACATGCCGAAGACGGGCAAGTCGGGTGGGTTCACCATCGCGAACAACAAGGCCGGTGTTGCCGCGATGGTGGGCGGCGACGCGGCGTCGCACGTGTTCGATGTGGTCCAGCCGTGGCAGGGGCAGGCGACCGCGAAGGGCGCAGCGTCGCCCGCCGAGGTGATGCCGAACAGCTGCGGAAGCTGCCACATCGAGGATCGGTTCGCGCCGAACTGAGCGGTTCGCGCCGCGAGCGAGCACGCCCTCCTCTCCGGCGGAGAGGGGGGCGTTTTCGCGTCTGTGGGAGGGCGGGGCCCCTCGCACGTCCGACCCTGCGGCGTCCGCCCCACGGCCGGTTGGTCGGGCGTGCGCCGAAGGAACGAGCGCGGGTGAGGCTGCTCCGGCGCGCGCGTGGGGCGCCGGCGCGCGGGGCTCCGTCAGGCCGGCTCGTAGGCGCAGAGCGGGTCGGAGCCGAAGGGGCTGCCGGTCGCGGCGTAGGCACGGGCGCGCGACCCGCCGCAGAGCGCGCGGAAGTCGCACCGGCCGCACTTGCCCTCGAAGTGCTTCGGGTCGCGCAGGCCTACGAACACCGGCGAGTTGCGGTAGACGTCGAGGATGCTGTCCGTCTTGGCGTTGCCCGCGACGAGCGGCAGAAACCCCGACGGGTTGATCTCGCCGTCGTGGCCGATGAACATGACGCCGTTGCCGTCGCGGATGCCGAAGCCGCGCGCGAGCGGGTGGCTTGCGAGGGCCTCGGCCGGGTGGCCTTGCGCGCGCAGGTGCTCGACCACGATGCGGCGGTAGTGCGGCGCCTCGGTCGTGGTCGTGATGGGGCCGGGCTTGCGTGACCGCTCCCAGACCCATTGAAACAGGGTCTCGCATTCCTCGGGAGTGATCTGTCCGAGCACCTTTCCGCGCCCGACGGTGATGAGGAAAAAGAGGCTCCACCGCTGGGCGCCGAGGTCGGTCACGAGGCGGTCGATGGCCTGGAGGTCGCCCATCGTGCCGGTCGTCACGAGGGTGTTGATCTGCAGCAGGATGCCGGACTCGATGGTGTCGCGCGCGGTGGCGAGCGTGCGATCGAACGTGCCGGGCACGCCGCGCAGCCCGTCGTGTCGCGCCGCGGTGGACCCGTCGAGGCTCAGCGACATCGCTTCGACCCCGGCCTGCTTGAGGCCGAAGATGCGCTCGCGTGTCAGCAGTGGCGTCGCTGCGGGCGAGACCGAGACGTGCAGCCCGAGGCCGACCGCGTGGGCGAGCAGGTCGAGGAAGTCCGCCCTCTTGAGGGGGTCGCCGCCGGTGAGGATGACGTGGGGCTTCGGGGGGCCGAACGACGCGAGCTCGTCGAGGACGTGGAGCGCCTGCGCCGTCGACATTTCGCCGGGCGCGCTCCAGGGCTGCGCCTCGGCCCGGCAGTGCGTGCAGGCGAGATCGCAGGCGCGCGTGATCTCCCAGTAGACGCGCTGCGGGGCTTCGGAGAACACGTAGCTCATCGGTGGGCCTCTCGAGAGGGGAGTGGGCTGCGGAGCGAACGCTCCGCGCAGCGGCGTTGCGTTTGAAAGAAGCGTGCCAGACGGGCGCGTCGGCCAATCACCAGCCGAACTGCGCGGGTCCGTCGCTCTCGTGTCAGTGTAGCGCGAACGTTGCGTTGCGGTACGCGGCGTGTGCGTCGGTCAGCGGAGATCGACTGCCTTCTGGACCGTGACGGGGTCGCCATCGAATGCCGGGACCTGTGCGCCGCGGAACGCGCGGGCGATGCAGCCGCCGGCGGCCGACCCGATGTACGGGCCCCCGACGACCTGCGAGTTCGTCACGCGCCCGGAAGGGGCGAAGGTGATCGAGACCTTGGCGATGCCCGCCGGATCGCCCTCCTTCTTGCAGCCCGCGGCCTGCCCCGCGGCGGCCGTGAGGGCAGCGCCGGCTGCGCTCCGGCTGAACGAAGCCGCCTTCGGCGCGTTCAGCGCGGCGTTCTGTGCCGCGAGCAGCGTGTCGGCCTCCGACGGCTTGGCGGGCGCAGCAGGCTCCGCGGACGGGGCTTCCTTGGCGGCCTTCGGCTCCTTGGCGGCTGTGCCCTCCTTCCCGGCGCTCGGCTCCCGGACGCCTGGGCTCGCGGCTGCGAGCGCGCCGGCCGTCGACCCGGGTGCGTCCTTGACCGCCGGCTTGGCCTCGGCGGCAGGTTCCCTCGCCGAGGCGATCGGCGCAGGCTCGTCGGCGGCCGCCTTCGCGCCCGGCGTGAGCGCCTTGACCCGCGGCTCCTCGGCCACGGCAGCAGGCTCCGCCGTGCGCGATGGCTTGGCCGCGGCGGCGGCGATCGGGGACGCGCTCGGTGTGGGGCTGGGAGCGTCGCCCGACCGCAGCAGCTGGCTGATACCGAGGGTCAGGAGCACTCCGACGACGACGCCGGCGCCCACCCCGATCATGCTCCGCTTCCGTGCGGCCTCGGGCGTGCTTCGGTCGGTCGCCGCCCCGTCACCTCTCGGTGGTGCGGCCAGCGCCGAGAGCAGGTCGACCGTCGGAGCGAGGCGTGCATCGCCTCCCGTCGACGAAGCCGCGCGTCGCAGGTCGGGCGCCTCGAGCGAGGGGCCGTCGTTGCTGAAGTACTCGGCGCGCAGGTTCATCAGGTCGTCGACGTGGCGCGGAGCGCGCTGCTCCGACGGCGCGGCGAGCAGGCGGAGGTCCTCGAAGGATGAGTTGTGGACGGAGGGCTTCACGACCACCGGCGCGCTCGGTTCCTTGTCGGGAGCGGCGGCGCCCTTGTCGCGCGCCGCGGCCTCGTCGTCGCCGAGCCAGAACGATGCGCGGCCGGCCTTGCGGCGGCTCGCGGGAGCGGTCTCGATGGGCGGTGCCGCTTCTTGCGTCGGTAGGGACTCTTCTGCCGGCTTCGTCGTGGCGCCGCCGGCCGCGGTGGCGACCTCCTTGCGGCACGTTTCGCAAATGACCTCGCCAAGCTCCGCCGGTGCCGCCTCGAGGTCGACGGGCCGGTCGCAGATCGCGCACGCTGAACGCACGGCGCCTTATCCCGCGACTTGGCCCGGCCCGCAACCCGGGCCGTGGTCGTGGCCTCGCTTTTCGCTTTCCCTTTCGGGTCGCCCGAGTAAGCTTCCGGCCCCCGGTCGGCCTATCGACCAGTTGCGTCGTCGCGTCCGTCCTCGCAGAGGGCGCCGCGGTTGGCTCGCTGGTCCCGGCACCGAGACGCTTGGCGGCCCGTCCGCCCCGGTTTCGCGCTCCGAACCGGCTTCCGAGAGGCGATCGAGGTTGAGAACGACCGACCCTCGACCCACTGCGAGCGCATGAGAGGCACATTCGAATGAACCAGAACCCCGGCATCATCGGCACGAAGGTCGGCTACACCCAGATCTTCGACGAACGAGGCGAGGTCCTCCGCTGCACCGTCGTGCAGGCGGGCTGCGTCGTGATCGGCAAGCGCACCGTCGAGAAGGACGGCTACAGCGCGCTGATCCTCGGCCTCGGCGAGCGCAAGGAGAAGCACACCTCCAAGCCGCTCGCGGGCGCGTACAAGAAGTCCGGTCAGACGCCCAAGCGCATCGTCCGCGAGCTTCGCGCTTCCGTCGAGCACGTCGCGAAGTTCGAGGTCGGGCAGAAGCTCGCCGTGGACGAGATCTTCGAGGTCGGCCAGTTCGTTGACGCCCAGGGCGTCTCGCGCGGTCGCGGCTTCACCGGCGTCATGCGGCGCTGGAGCTTCGCAGGCGCCGTCAGCTCGCACGGCACGCACGAGTACTTCCGGCACGGCGGCTCGATCGGCACGAACATGACCCCCGGTCGCACGCTGCCGAACGTGAAGATGCCCGGTCACTACGGCGATGAGACGACGAGCACGCTCAACCTCAAGATCGCGAAGCTGATCCCCGAGGACGACCTCGTGCTCATCCTCGGCGCCGTCCCCGGTTCGAGGGACGGCGTGGTCACGATCCGCGGCGCCGTGAAGAAGAAGAACGGCGGCAAGAAGAAGGCCTGAGCGCCACCCGCGTCCTCCTCCCCCGTCGGCACGGCGCGGGGAGGAGACCGTCGCGGCTCCGTTGCGTGATGAGCAAAGCTAGAAACCCCTACCGGCGCCCGGACGCGTTCACCAAGGCGGCCCGGGCGCAGGGGTATCCGGCGCGCAGCGTCTTCAAGCTCGAGGAGATCGACCAGCGGGTCCGGCTTCTGCGGCCTGGCCAGCGGGTCATCGATCTCGGCGCGGCCCCGGGCTCCTGGTCGATGTACGCGGCGAAGCGCATCGGCGCGAGCGGCAAGCTGCTCGCGATCGATCTCTCGGAGATCCTCGGTACGCTCGGGCCGAACGTGCGCGTGGTGCGCGGCGACGCGCTAGCCATCGGGAGCGACGACATCGCCGCGTTCGGCCCGTACGACGTCGTCCTGTCGGACATGGCCCCCGCCACGAGCGGATCGAAGATTTCGGATCAGGCCCGCAGCTTCGAGCTGTTCATGGGCGCGGTGGCGATCGCGGCGGCGCACGGCGCCCCTGGGAGCGCGTTCGTCGGGAAGATCTTCATGAGCGACGACTTCTCGAGCGCGAAGGAGGCTGTGCGACTCCAGTACGAGGAGGTGCGCACGCTCCGGCCCGAGGGGACGAGGAGCAGCTCGAGCGAGGTGTTCGTCGTCGGGCTCCGGCAGCGCGGCAAGGGGAGCTGACCCGCGCGCCCCGAGCGAGGCGCGCTTTGCAATGCGCTTCTAGAAGGCGTCGTGGCCCGTGAGGGCGTTGCCGAGGATCAGCGTGTGGACCTCGTTGGTGCCCTCGTACGTGTAGACGCTCTCGAGGTTGAGCATGTGCCGGACGACGGGGTACTCGAGCAGGATGCCGTTGGCGCCGAGCAGCGCGCGCGACGCGCGGGCGATCTGGAGCGCCCAGCCGACGTTGTTCTTCTTGCAAAGCGAGACCTGGACGGGCGTGATCCCGGTCGTGTCCTTCTTGCGGCCGTAGTGGAGCGCCATGAGCTGGCCCTTCGTGATCTCCGAGGCCATCTCGGCGAGCTGCTGCTGGACGAGCTGCTTGGCGCCGATCGGCTTGCCGAACTGGACGCGCTCGCGGGTGTACGAGAGCGCGGCGTCGTAGCAGGCGCGCGCCGCGCCGAGCGCGCCCCACGCGATGCCGAAGCGGGCCTGCGTGAGGCAGGAGAGCGGCCCGCGGAGGCCGACGACGTTGGGTAGGACGTTCTCCTTCGGGACGCGCACGTCGGACAGGACGATCTCGCCGGTCGCGCTCGCGCGCAGGCTCATCTTGCCGTGCATCGTCGGCGTCTCGAAGCCCTTCATCCCGCGCTCGACGACGAAGCCGCGGATCGACGAGGCGTCGCCGTCGTCGACCTTGGCCCAAACCACCGCGAGGTGGGCGAACGGGGCGTTCGTGATCCACATCTTGGCGCCGTTGAGCACGTAGTCGTCGCCGTCGCGGCGGGCGCGCGTCGTCATCGACCCCGGGTCGGATCCGCTGTCCGGCTCCGTCAGCCCGAAGCAGCCGATCAGCTCCGCGGAGGCCATGCCCGGCAGCCAGCGCTGCTTCTGCTCCTCGGACCCGTACTTCCAGATCGGGTACATCGCGAGCGAGCCCTGCACGCTCACGAAGCTGCGGAGGCCGCTGTCGCCGTACTCGAGCTCCTGCTGGGCCAGGCCGTACGCGACCGAGTTCATCCCGGCGCAGCCGTAGCCTGTGAGCGAGCCGCCGAGCAGGCCCATCTCCGCGATGGCGGGGACGAGGTCGGAGGGGAATTGTTCTTTGGCGAACAGGTCGGCGGCGCGGGGCAGGTAGCGCTCCCTGACGAAGCGACGCACCGAGTCGCGGATCATTCGCTCCTCTTCGGAGAGGAGCGGGTCGATGGACATGAGATCGTCGAGCGAGAGCGGCTCGTGGCTGGCCATGGGGCACCTCTAGTCCGGGTCCCGGGTTCGCCGCAAGGCGCGTCGCCCGGCGTTCGGGGGCGGCGCGCGACGTGGCGGCCCAGCCGTGTATGATCGACCTCGTGGCGGCCGAGAAAGCAGCGGGCGCGCGGGGGAGCCCGAGCGATGAGATCGACCTGCCGGTCGTCGAGTGCGTGCTCGTCGTGGACGACAACGCCCAGAACCGCATGGTGGCCGAGGGGCACCTGCGAGCCGCGGGCTACGAGGTCGTGCTGGCGGAGGGCGGCGAGCGCGCGCTCGCGCTATTCCGCGAGCGCGCGCCGGACCTCGTGCTGCTCGACATCCTGATGCCCGGGATGGACGGCTTTCAGACGTGCGCCGCGCTGCGGCAGGTGCAGGGCGGAGCGGACACGCCGATCGTGTTTCTCACCGCGCTCGGCGACCTCGAGACCCACGGGCGGGCGATGGCGTCCGGCGGGGACGACTACCTGACCAAGCCGATCAACCGCACCGAGCTGTTGCTCCGGGTGCGTTCGCTGCTGCGGATTCGCAAGTTCTCCCGCGATCTGAAGCGCAGCTACCAGATGATCCGCTATCAGCGGGACGCGCTCGCCAAGGAGAAGCGCCTCCGCGAGCAGCTCGTCGTGTTCCTCGCGAGCGATCTCGGGACGCCGCTCGCGACCATCGATTCGAGCCTCGCGTCGGTGATCGGCGACCCCCTGCTACCCGACGAGTACCGCGAGCCGCTCGACGTCGCTCGCCGCGCCGGCGCGTCGGCCGCGCGTCTGGCGCGGAGCCTGCTCGACGTGAACCGCAGCGAGGACGGCGCGCTCACCCCGGTGCTGTCGGACGTCGACCTCCCCGCGATGCTCGAGGAGCTGCGCTTCGAGGCGGCGGGGCGCGCGGCGCTCTCGGGGCATCGGATCGCGCTGAAGCTCTCGCTCGAGCAACGCACGGTGCCCGCCGATCGCGACCTCCTGCGGCGCGCGCTGGAGAACCTCCTCGAGAACGCGACGCGGCAAGCGCCGTCGCCGTCGACGATCACGCTCGAGGCGAGCTCGTTCGCGGGAGCGTACGTCGAGCTCCGCGTGCGCGACGAGGGGCCGGGCGTGCCGACCGCGATGCGCGCGCGGATCTTCGACAAGTACACGCGCGTCGAGAGCTCGCCGCCGGAGAGCGTGCGCGCCGGCTCGGGCCTGGGGCTGACGTTCTGCCGCGTGGTGGCGCTCGCGCACGGTGGCCAGATCTGGGTCGAGGACGTCGTGCCGCGCGGCGCCGCGTTCTGCATGCGCTTGCCGCTGCGGTCGCAGGCGACCTGAGGCGCGGTCGCGCCTACGGGTGCGTGTGGACGAGCGTGCCCTTCTTCAGCGTGAGGGCGGCGTGCCAGCCCGGAGGGACCTCGGGGCCCGTCCACCCGAACAGCCACGCGGCGTCGATGGGCGCGAGGTTCACGCAGCCGTGGCTGCGCGGCGTGCCGAACTCGTCGTGCCAGTACGCGGCGTGGAGCGCGAAGCCCTCGGTGAAGTACTGCACGAAGGGGACGTCGCGGAAGTCGAACTGGTCCTCGCGCTCGTCGCCGTCCATCGTGACGGTGACGTGCTTCGTGTGAATGAGGAACGCGCCCTGGATCGTCGATCGGGTCGTCTTCGGATCGCCGACGCCGTCCGCGCCCGTGGACACGAGGGTGACGTAGACGGGCGTCGTGCCCTCGTAGGCGACGAGCGCTTGCCGCAGGATCGACACGTCGATCCACCGGCGGCCGGGGGTGGCCCACGAAGGGGGGTGTTGCGGGGGATCGACGCGCACGGATTCGTCCTCGCGCAGGAAGGACCCGTCCTTGGCCTCGAGGTAGCGAGCGCCCGACTGGAGCCGCACGCGGCCCGTGAGGGCGACGGCGTCGCGGAACGCGAGCGGCGCGCCGCGTGACAGGAGGCCCGCGCCGGCGTCGGTGAAGCGCGCTGCGTGACGTGAGCGCACGAACGCGATCGGGAGCGTCAGGGCGCCGTCGAGCTTCACGCCGTGGAAGGTGCTCGGCCGGATGACGCGGGTGCGATCGAGGGGGATCACCGCGAGCTCGGTCGTGAGCCCGAAGCGGCGGCCTTCGTGGTCGAACGTCGACAGGAGCGCGAAGCCGGAGCGCCCGCGCGCACGGCCGACGAGGAGATCGTCGGGGCTACGCCAGGTGTTGCCGAGGGGCGGCAGCGGGCGCCCGTAGAGCAGGGCGGAGGGGAGCGGATCGGGCGCGGGGGGCTCGACGAACGAGGGCTCGCGGTGTGCGCGCAAGGCCGCGCGGATCACCTGCTTGAGGTCGGGCTCGAGCTTCGCCTGCTCGTCCTCGGAGGGCAGGCGCGCGTAGAGGGGCGGCGGCGGGGACCGCGACATCACGTACGTGTACGGGAGGCCGTCGAAGGAGGGGCGGCGAGACGAGGCGGCGACGACGGCGTCGTGCACGTCGAGCGTCGCCATCGAGCCCACGCAGACGAAGCCTCGCGGCTGGACGCGGTACCAGCCGTCCGCGCACGAGGCGCGGCTGGCCGGCTCCGCGGCACGCTCGACGATGGCGCCCGCGCGCAGGTAGCCGATCCGTCGGGCGGACCAGCGCGGCTCGGCGTAGACCCACGTCTCCTTTGCCGTGCTCGCGAGCTCGTCGGCCTCCCGGCCGCGGCGAGCGATCGGCTCCGGCTCGGGCTCACTGTCGTCCGGGCCCTCGATCAGATCGGCCGGCAGCGTGGGCTCCGAGGGCGTCGCGGAGGCGACCACGAGCGGAGGGGGAGGCGCGGGCGGCGGCGTGGTGGCCTGCGCGCGAGGCGGCGGGGCGGGCGGTGGGGCCACGGTCGGCCGCGCGATGGGAGCAGGGGCGGGCGAGCGGGCGGGCACGGGGGCGTTGTCGCCCTCGAAGCGGCAGCTCGCGAAGAGGCTCGAGAGCCCCATCGCCGGGACGAGCAGCGTCGCGCCCCATCGCATGGTGCGGCGGTATCAGGAGCTCGGTGGCGGGGCCAAATTCGCAGAAATCGCTTCGTGAAGCGCTTCGCGAACGGAGGTGCCCGGCGACCGCGGCCCCGAACGTCTCGGGGGACGCGGCCATGTGGGCGCTCCGCCGGGGCGGGGGGTCAGCGGTGTTGCTTGCGGGTCGACGTGGCCGGCGCGGCGAGGCGGCGGCTCGGGCGCGAGGCGGGCGGCCGAGGGGCGTCGGGGCGCAGGTGCGCGCGGAGCTTGTCGAGGAGGCCGATGAGGGTGCCGAGCTCCGCGGGCGTGAGCGGAGCGAACAGGGTCCGCACGCGCGCCGCGTGGTGCCGCTCGGCCAGCCGGAATGCGCGCAGTCCCTTGGCGGTGACGTGCACGCGCCACGCGCGGCGATCGGTCGGATCCGCCCGCCGCTCCACGAGCCCGTCGCGCGCCGCGCGGTCGACGAGGCCGGTGAGGTTGCCCGCGGTGACGAGCATGCTGCGCGACAGCGCCGCGAGCGTCTGGTCGTCGACGCGCACGAGGTTCGCGATCAGGTCGAACCGCGGCAGCGTCATCTCGCGATCGAGGTCGTCCCGGATCGCCGCGAGCGCGCGCTTGTGGACGGCAAGGATCCGGACCCACGCACGCACCGCGGCCTGCTCGCTCTCGGACGCGGCCGCCGGCGCCACCGGTCTCCGCGCGGGTGCGCCTCGCCTCACGCCGCGGCCCCCCCGGGCAGCGCGGCGATCGCCTCGAACGCGAGCCGCGCGCCGTCGACCGAGCTCCTGCCTCTCCAGGCGTCGATCTCCGTGCCCATTGCTACAACCCTATATGGTTCATATGTAAAGTACAACGACCGACCCGGCCCCGGGCCCCCGCGGGACGCCTCGCCGCTTGGCGGCCCGGCGCTTCGTTCGGGTCGGCCGCGCGGGGCGTTTCGTGCGAAGATCTCGTCATGATCGGTCGCGCGCTCGCGTCTTCGTTCGCGGTCCTCTTCGTCGGGTCGCTCTGCGCGTGCGAGGGGGCGCCGGCGGCGGGCGCGTCCGGCGCGGGCGGGGGGGGGCGGGGCTGGAGGGTCGGGCGGCGGCGCGCCGCTCGACACGACGGCGCTCTACGTCGTGCCGGCGTCGTTCGCAGACCTCGCCGGCGAGACCTTCCTCGACCACCCGTTCCCGAGCGATCTCCGCATGGAGAACGGCCACCCGCGCTACGCGGGCTACCCGAACCCGCGACAGAGCGTGCTGATCCAGCAGTTCATCGACGTCGTCGGCCCGGTGCTCGACGGCTTCTCCCCGGCGGCCACGGGCTACCTTCGCTGGAGCGGGCCGATCGACCCGGCGACGCTGCCGACGACGCCCGTCGACTCGCTCGGCGCGGGCGCTTCGGTGCAGCTCCTCGACGTCGACCCGGCCTCCCCCGAGAGCGGCACGCGCCGCCTCGTGTCGGTCGCGTGGCGCGAGAGCGAGGGCGTCTACTGGCAACCTCGCACGCTCGCGTTCATGCCCGCGCTCGGCTTCCCGCTCCGCGCCAAGACGCGCTACGCGCTGGTCGTCACCGACGCGATCAAAGCCCCCGGCGGGCGCGCGGTTCACCCGAGCGCCGACCTGGCGGCGGTCCTCGGCCTGTCCGCCGGCGACGACCGCACCGCGGGCGCGAAGGCCGCGCTCGCGCCCGCGCTCGAAGCCGTCGAGGCCGCGGGGGTCGCGCGCGCTCGCATCGTCCACCTGGCGGTCTTCACGACGGCGGACCCCGCGAGCGAGCTCTTCGCGGTGCGCGACGATGTGCTGGCGAGCGTGCCCGCGCCCACGCCGCACCTCGCCGACTGGACGGTCGCCGGGTCGAACGATCGCTTCGACGAGTACCTCGGGCGCTTCGGTCCGTCGCCGAACTACCAGGCCGGCACCACCCCGTTCGAGACCGAGGGATCCGGCGGCGAGTTCCAGATCGTGGACGGCAAGCCGAAGCTCGTCGACACGTTCGACCCGCGATTCTCCCTTTCCGTGCCCAACGCGGCCGCGTGCCCGATGCCCGCGGCCGGCTACCCGATCGTGCTCTACGCGCACGGCACGGGCGGCAACTACCGCAGCTACGTCTCCGAGGGCGTCGCCGAATCGCTGGCCGCGCGGTGCCTCGCGGTGATGGGCGTCGACCAGATCTTCCACGGCGACCGCCCCGGGGCGCCCAACCCCCCGAACGACGCGAAGGCCGGCATTCTCTTCTACAACTTCCAGAACCCGCGAGCGGGGCGCACGAACGGCCGTCAGTCGGCCATCGACGAGGTGCAGCGCGCGCGGCTCTTCACCGAGACGAAGATGACGGTCCCCGCGGCCGTCGCCAAGACGGGCGCCGACGTGCGCTTCGACCCCGCGAAGGTGCTCTTCTTCGGCCACTCGCAGGGCGGGCTCAACGGTCCGCTCTACCTCGCGGCGGATCCGTCGGCGCGCGGCGGCGTGCTGTCGGGATCGTCGGCTTCGATCGCGATCACGTTCCTGCAGAAGTCGCTGCCGACGCCCAGCATCGCGGCGCTCGTGAGGTCGGTGTTCCTCGGCCTGAAGCCGGACGAATACGATGAGCTCGATCTCTTCCACCCCGCGCTCGCGGTCGGTCAGGCGCTCGCGGACGTCATCGATCCGATGCACTACGCGCGGTACACGATCGCGGCGCCGCGCTTCGGCGGAGCGCCGAAGAGCATCTACCTGACGGAGGGCATCAACCCGGACGGCGTCGGCGACAGCTACGCGCCGCCGCACGGGATCGAGGTGCAGGCCCTCGCGCTCGGTCTGCCGCTGCAGCTGCCGTCGCAGCGCGCGGTCGTCGAGGCCGCGTGGGGCGGCCCGCCCGCGACCGCGATCCCGCCGGGCGGGCTCTCCGGCAACCTCGCGGGCGGCAAGGCTTCCGGGGTGCTCGCGCAGTGGCCGGTTGCGCAGGGCAGCGACGGGCACTTCGTCGTGTTCGACGTGCCTGCCGCCCGCGACCAGGCCGCCGCCTTCCTGCAAAACCTCGCGGCCGACCCGGTCGGGCGCGTGCCGCCGCCGTAGCGCGCCGCGGCCGCGCGCGCCTCACGCGGAGGCGCCTGCGGTCACTCGAACTCGACCGGCTCGCCATCCCCGGCGAGGCCGATCATCTCGAGGATCTGTCGCACCTCGATCGCGACCTCGGCCTCCGGGGCCGCGTCGAGGAAGCCCTCGAGCTCGCGCGTGGCCTCCTGGCGCTGGCCGAGGGCGGCGTGCGCGAGCCCCGCCGCGTGCATGGCGTCGGCGTCCTTGGGGAACCGGCGCAGGGCCTCTTTGGCCTCCGCGAGCGCACCCTTCGCGTCGCCCAGCATCCGCAGCGTGTTCGACAGCGCGACGCGCGCGCCGAGGAAATTGGGCGAAACGCGCAGAGCCGCGCGGTACGCGTCGCGTGCCGGCTCGAGCTTCTCGGTCTCGAAGAGGGCCGTGCCGAGGTGGTTGTATGCGTACGGGTTCATCGGGTCGGCCTTGATCACGTCGCGCAGCGCCAGCAGCGCCTCGACGTAGTGCAGCTCCTGGAGGAGCTCGGCGGCCTCGTCCACGGCGTCCCAGTGGGCCTGGTCTCTCGCGTCGTCCCGGTCCGTTCGCATGCTGGTAGCTTAGTGGCCCGTGACCGCGCCCGCCGCAAGACGTCGTGCAGCGAAGGGGCGCGCCGGTCGGCTCGAGCCCGTGGCCTGGTACGTCTTCGCGGTCGCCCTCGTCGTCGTCGCGGCGGCGGCGTTCCTCGTGCCTGCGCGCGCGCGCCTCTCCGGAGCGCTCTGGCCGGCGCCCCTGGACGACGTCTACATCCACTTCGCGTTCGCCCGATCGGCCGCGCTCGGCCACCCGTTCGAGTGGATGCCCGGCAACGGCTACTCGTCGGGGGGCACCAGCCTCACGTATCCGATCGTGCTCGCCGTCGGCTGGGTCGCCGGCTTCCGCGGCGCTTCGCTCGGTGCGTTCGCGGCGCTCGTCGCCGTCGTTTCGCTGGTCGACCTCGCGCGCTCGCTCCGGGGCGTGATCGACCGCGTCGCGCGCGCGCCTCGGTTCGTCGCGTGGCTCGCGCCGCCGCTCCTGCTCGCGGTCCCGCTGCTCGACTGGAGCCTCTTCTCCGGCATGGAGACGGCGCTCTTCGCGGCCGTCCTCGGTCGCGCGCTCGGCGCCTCGGCGCGCGCCCTCGACGCGCCGCCGCACGCGCGCCCGGTCGCGCAGGTCCGCGCAGGGGCCTGGCTCGCCGTGGTCGTCGCCACGCGGCCGGAGTCCGCGGCGCTCGCGATCCCCCTCGCGGTCGCGGTCGTCCACGGCGCGCGCTCGCTGGGGACGATTGCGTCGCTCTGCCGGGCCGCGGGCCCGACGTTCGCGCTCCTCGCGGCGCAGGCCGCCGTCAACCTCGCGCTGACGGGCGAGGCGAGCGCTGCCGGCGCCGTACGCAAGCTGGTGTTCTCGAACCCGTACGCGAGCCCGCTGGAGATGGCGGGTGAAATCCTACGCAATTTCGCGGTGCTGCGCGCCCAGGCGTTCGACGTGGCCCTCGGCGGCGGCCTCCTCGCGCTGGCGCTTCCGGCGCTCGCGGTCGCGGCCGTCGTCGACGCGCGCACGCGGCGGCTCGGCGCAGCGCTCGGCGTGGGGGCCGCGCTTTGCCTCGCGCTCGTGTGCGCGAACTCGACCGCGCGCTTCCAGAACTTGCGCTACGCAGCGCCCTCGCTCGCGATGCTGATCGCGGCCGCCACCCTCGGCGTCGGCGCCGTCGCGCGGCGCGGGCGTGGCGGCGCCGTCCTCGCCGCGTCGCTCGCCGCGGTCGCGATCGTCGCGCCGGCGTCGGGCTTTGCCCGCCAGATCCAGCACTTCTCGCGAGCCTCGGCGAACGTGGCGGAGCAACAGGCGCGCGTCGCCGAGATCGTCCGCGATCGCGGCGCGCGCCGCGTCCTCGTCAACGACGCCGGGGCGATCCCGTATCTCTCGGGCGTCCCAGCGATCGACGGCCTCGGCCTCGGCGGGTACCGCGGGCTGCCCTTCGCGCGGGCGTCGGTGCACGGCGTGCCGGCCGTCGTCGAGCTCCTCGAGCGCTTGCCGCGCGACGAGCGCCCCGACGTGCTCGCGCTCTACCCGGGCTGGTGGGGAGGGCTCGCGGACGTGTTCGGCCATCCGATCGCGTCGGTGCGCATCGCCGACAACGTGATCTGCGGCGCCGACGAGAAGGTCGTCTACGAGGCCGATTGGTCCCCCCTCGACGCGCCGCTCGCGGTTCGGCCCGGATCGGTCGACGAGATCGACCTCGCCGACCTCGTGAGCGAGCGCGACCACGCCTACGAGCTGCCGAGGCGGGGCGGCTGGGTCGTCGGGCGGTCGCTGCGCCTCGGCGGCGGCGCGCCTCGCTTCGACGCGGGCCGCATCGTGCCCGAGGGGGCGCGCGAGGCGTTCGTCGTCGCCCGCTCGGCCCCGCGCGGCGAGGCGACGCTGGTCCTCCGCACCGATGCGGGGCCTCCGGGCGCGCTGCGCGTCGGCGTCGAGCGAGGAGGCGTCGCCGTTCACTCCGTCGACGTGGAGGTCCCGCTCCGCCCCGACGGCGCCTGGTTCGAGATCTCCGTTCCGATAGGCGAGGTCGCCGGCGGTGACCGCGTCTCGCTCGAGGCGCGCTCGGGAGCCTGGCGCGGCTTTCACGCCTGGATCGTGCCCGCTCCGGCCGGTCCGCCCCGCCGCTGATCGTCGGACCGCCGGCGTGGCGTGCTAAATACGAGCCATGGCAGCCCCGTCCCCTCCGCCACGCTTCCCGCGCGCGCTCGCCGCCGCAGGGCGCGAGGTCGGGGCGTTCTTTCGGCAGGCCTTGCTCGTGCGCCACGACCTGACCGACTCCGTGCTGCCGCCCGCCAACAAGGTGGTCGAGGACGTGGTCGTGTTCCTGCACGGAATGCTCGCCTCGGCCGGCGTCCTGCGGCCCCTGCGCGCCGGCGTCGAGCGCCACGCGGGCGTCCACGCGGCGGCGCTGACGTACCCGCCCGGGCCCGGCGTCGTCGAGATCGCGACCCGACTCGAGGCGCTCGTGCGCGAGCTGCCCGCGGCCACGCGCGTCCACCTCGTGGGCCACAGCCTCGGCGGCGTCGTCGCGCGCTATTACGCCCAGGAGTCCGGCGACGCGCGCATCGTCCAGACGATCTCGCTGGCGAGCCCCTTCGCCGGCGTGTCGGGCGCGCGCTTGCTGCGCTTCATCGGCATCGCCGATCTCGAGCCGCACAGCCCCGTGCTGCGCCGGATCCTCCTCGGCGCCGAGCGGTGCGCCCACGTCCCGCACCTGTCCATCATCGCGGCCGAGGACCAGTTCATTCCGTCGCCCCGCGTCCACGCGTTGCCGGTCGGCGACGTGGTCGTCCTCGAAGGGCGCGGCCACAACGCGATCCTCTACGACGACGAGGTCGTCCGCCTCGTCGCGCGCCGCGTCCTCGAGCTGCGACGCCCCCGGACGGCGATCGCCGGCCCGAAGGGCGACGCCGCGGCCTGAGCCTCCCCGCGCGCCCGTTTCCCCGCAAGCGGGCGCTCCTCCGTGCTACGCACGAAGCTGCATGCGTTCCCCCGTCCGCGCACTCCTGGCCGCTACGGTCTTGCTCGGCGGCGTGGCGCTCGCGCCTCCGGCCAGCGCGGACCCGTCCGCGTGGGTCTTCGTCGGCGCCGGGCCTCTCGGCTGGAAGCAGTCCGACGCCGCGTTCACGACGTCCGGCGCGATGTCCTTCGACGTCGGGGTGGGCACGACGCCGGAGGCCCGCCTCATCGCCGGCGGTCTGTTCCGCATGACCCCCGTATTCGGCAGCGGCACCGACCTCGCGCTGCTCGCTCGCGTCGCGACGCACGGCTTCCAGGCTGGCGGTTTCGGCTTCGCGGTGGACGCCGGCGGCTATGAGCGCTTCTGGGGCGCGACGTCTCGCGGCTTCGCCGGGGCGGTGAACCTGGGCGTTCCGCTCGGCTTCACGCTCTCGCTGCAGACGGAGATCGGCACCGACCGCGCGGTCGCCCTCGGCGCGGTCGCCGGCCTCGACCTGCTCCGCCTCACCGTGTTCCGTAAGTCCTTGCTGAACTGGTGGCCGAACCCGGCACCGGCCCAGCGCCCGCGTGACGCCTTCGTCGGCGGCACGGGCCACTGGTGAACGCGAACGCGGGACTGGTCGCGGCGATCGGCGGCGTGATCGCGCTGATCTCCACCGGCTGCGGTCCGCGCGTTCCCGACCCGCCACCGCGCGTCGGCCGCGAGGACGCGGGGATGCACCTCTCGCGCATCGGCAAGGTGTGGGTGCTGGCCGCCGAGGACCAGGGCGTGTTGCAGGGCGATCCGCTCGGCGTGGTCTCGTTCCGCGTGCGGGAGGAGACGGTCTTCTCGTTCGCTCGCGGCGCGGAGCCGCACCGAACGGTCGCGCGCGACGAGGTCTTCGCCATGGCGAGCGGCGCGGAGCTTCACTGCACGGTCGAGGGGTCGCTCCCGCTCGCGGCGCGCGCCTTCTGGAAGGGGCGCGAGGTGTGGGTGACGCTCGAGTCCGCGGGTGGACGCCTCCCGCGCCGCTGCACGGGCGGCGCGTTCCCCGCGAAGGTCCGCGACGTCGGCGCGTGGTCCGCGGTGTACGTGCTGCGCGACGATCGCCTCGTGCCCGTCGAGCCACCGACGGTTCGGGACGTGCTGCTCCCGCAGTAGGAGGTTCTCCGCGCTTGCCGCGTGCGGGCGTACCATCCGTCGGCGCATTTGGCTACGCCTCCGACGCGGGCGTTCGATTGTTCGCCGTCGGATCGCACTTTCTACGATTGGCTCATGTACAGCCTCCTCGTCGTGGCTCATATTCCCCGGCCCGCCGTGAAGACCACGACCCCCAAGAGAAGGCGTGCGTCCTCCCCGGGTCGGTTGAAGGACGGTGTGGCTCTGCCCCTTCCCGCCGGGGATGGGCAGCGACCACGCACCTCGCTGACGCCTCCCGAGGGGCTCCGCGCGGCCCTTCTCACGAGCGACGCCGGCGAGGTCGTCCTCCTCAGCTACCCTGCGCCCTCGATGCTCTTGCCGCCGGGGCTCACGGACGCGGAGCGCGAGGTCGTGACCTCGGTCCTCGACGGCAAGTCGAACGCCGCCATCGCCGAGGAGCGCGGGCGATCGGTGCGGACGGTGGCAAACCAGGTCAACAGCGTGTTTCGCAAGCTCGGCGTCGCTTCCCGCGCCGAGCTCGTCGCGCTTTGCGCGCGGAGCGCCGCGGGGCGCCGGTGACACGGCAGCGGGAGGGGAGCGCGCGAGACCGCAGCGTCAGGCCCGCCGGCCGCGGACGCGCGACCGCGTCCGACCTGCGCCTTTCGCTCGTGAGGCGCGCCCGTGCCCACGCCGCAGCCCGCGCGTCCGCCGAGGCAGGCGTCGATGCCGGCCCCGACCCGGTCGCGATTTGGGACGCCCTCGTCTCGGGCCGCCTCTCGGTCATCGGCCACTTCGCCCTCGGCGGCCGCCGCGTTCTCGTGCTCCAGGCAGCGCCGCCCGGCGGCACTCCGGGCGGCCTCTCGCGGCGCGAGCTCCTCGTGTGCTTCCTCGCGGCGCGCGGACACTCGAACGCCCACGTCGGCTGGGAGCTCGACGTCGCCCCGTCGACCGTCGCGACCTATCTGGCCAAGGCGATGGCGAAGCTGGGCGTTACGTCGCGCGTGGAGCTCGTGCGGCTGTTCTCGAGCACGCGCACGAAGCGGCGAACGCGCGGCGCCGCAGCCCTGGCTTGAGCCCGCGCGCCGCCCGCCGATCCGCGGACCGGCGGGGCGCGTCGGCGGGTCAGGCGAACGCGGCGAGCGCGTCGGCGAAGCGATCGAGGTCGGATCGTGAGTGGCGCTCGGTGACGGCCACGAGGAGCTCGCCCTTGTGGGCGGCATCGACGCGGCCGAGGTCGAAGCCCGCGAGGATGCCCTCGCCGGCGAGCGCCTCGACGAGGCGCGCGGCGTCGCCGCCGCGCACCCGCACGGCGAACTCGTTGAACGTCGGCGCGGCGTAGGGGACCGAGTAGCCGGGGAGCGCCGCGATCCGGCCCTTCAGGTACTCGGCCTTGGCGAGGCACTGCCGCGCGGCCTCGACGAAGCCGCGCTTGCCGAGCATGCACATCTTGATCGTCGCCGCCGTCGCGACGAGCCCGCTGTTCGTGCAGATGTTGCTCGTCGCACGCTCGCGCCGGATGTGCTGCTCGCGCGTGGCGAGCGTGAGCACGTACCCGCGCTTGCCGCTCTTGTCGGCCGTCTCGCCGACGAGGCGGCCGGGGATCTGCTGCAGGTAGCGTCGGTCGTTGCGGCACGCGAAGAGGCCGACGCCAGGGCCTCCGAACTGCGGGGGCAGCCCGAGCGCCTGCCCCTCGCCGACGGCGATGTCGGCGCCGAGCGCGCCGGGGGATTCGAGCAGCGCGAGCGCGTACGGCTCTGTCGTCGCGGTGATGAGGAGCGCCCCCTTCGCGTGCGCGATCTCCGCGAGCTTGCGCAGATCGCCGACGCACCCGAGGAAGGTCGGGTAGCCGACGACCACGCCCGCGGTCTGGTCGGTGATCGCGGAGGCGAGCGTCGCCGCGTCGGGGGTGCCGTCGGCGCCTTCGTGCACGGTCGTGATCGAAGCTCGCCCCGTGCCGAGCCCCTGCACGTACGTCTCGACCGTCGCGAGGTACTCCGGCGGCACGCCGCCGCAGATGACCGTGTGCTCGCGCCCCGTGAGACGGCGCGCCATCAGCACGGCCTCCGCCGTCGCGCTCGCGCCGTCGTACATCGACGCATTCGCGATGGGCAGGCCGAGGATCTCGCTGATGATCGTCTGGAACTCGAAGATGACCTGCAGCGTGCCCTGAGCGACCTCGGGCTGGTACGGCGTGTACGCCGTGTAGAACTCGCTGCGCAGCAGGAGCTGGTCGGCGGCCGGCGGGAAGTGGTGGTCGTACGCGCCCGCGCCCAGGAACGACAGCATCGTGGCCGCGCGGTTCTTGCCGGCCAGCTCGGTGACGTGACGCATCAGCGAGACCTCGTCGAGCGCCGGGGCGAGCTCGAGCGGCCTGTGCATGCGCGCTTCGTCGGGGATCGAGTCGTAGAGCGCCGCGAGCGAGCCGACGCCGGACGCCTCGAGCATCGCCGCGATCTCCTCGGGCGTGTGGGGCAGGTAGCGCATGGCGAGGCTCAGTGACCGGCGGTCTTCAGGAGCTCGGCGTACGCCGCCGGATCCAGCAGCGCCTCGACCTCGGCCGGGCTCGACGGGGCGATCTCGATCATCCACGCCTTGTCCCACGGGTCCTCGTTCACGAGCTCAGGCCGCGTCTCGAGGTCCGGGTTCACGCGCGTGACCTTGCCCGCGATCGGGGCGAACAGGTCGCTCAGCGTCTTCACGCTCTCGATCGTGCCGAACGCTTTGCCCGCGGCGAGTGTGTCGCCCGCCTTCACGTCCAGGTTCACCAGCGTGATGTCACCGAGCTGCTCGACCGCGAAGGCGCTGATGCCGATGAGGACACCGCCCTCGACCTGCTTCGCCCACTCGTGGTCCTTCGTGTACCGCCGGTCCGCCTTCACGTCGTCGTTCGCCATGCTCGTGTCTCCTCCGGCTCAGGCCCGCTTGTAGAAGGGCGTCTTCACGACGACCGCCTCGATGTTGCGTCCGCGGCAGTCGACCAGGAATCGGGTGCCGATCTCGGCCATCGACGCGGGCAGGTAGCCGAGGCCGATGTTCTTGCCGAGGGTCGGCGAGGGGCTACCGCTCGTGCAGACGCCGACGGCGCCGCCGCTCGCGTCGAGCAGGGGATAGCCATGCCGCGCGATGCCGCGCCCGACCATCTCGAAGCCGACGATCTTGCGCGCGAGGCCGGCTTCTTTGACCGACGCGAGCGCGTCCTTGCCCACGAAGTCGCGCTTGTGCAGCTTCACGATCCACCCCAGGCCGGCCTCGAGCGGGTTCGTCGTCTCGTCGATCTCGTTGCCGTACAGCGACAGGCGCGCCTCGAGCCGGAGCGTGTCGCGCGCGCCGAGCCCCGCGGGCTCGAGGCCGAGCGGACGGCCGACGTCCACGAGGGTGCTCCAGAGCTTTGCGGCGTCCTCGGTCGGGCAGAAGATCTCCATGCCGTCTTCGCCGGTGTACCCGGTGCGCGCCACCGTGCACTTGACGCCCGCGAGCACCGCGTCGCGAAAGTGGAAGCTGCCGAGGCTGGCGAGAGCCGGGCCGTCGTCGCCGGCGAGCGCCGCGATCGCGTAGGCCTTCGGGCCCTGCATCGCGATGAGCGCGGTGCGGTCCGACGCGTCCTCGAACCCGCAGTGGTTCTCCGCGGCTGCGCGGAAGTGCGCGACGATCTTGTCGCGGTTCGACGCATTGCAGACGACGAGCCAGCGCGTCTGGGCGATGCGATAGACGATGAGGTCGTCGAGCACCGTGCCCTGCGCGTTGCACGCGCACGTGTAGAGCGCCTGGCCGTCCACGAGCTTCGCGGTGTCGCCCGTGACGAGGTACTCGACGACCGAGGCGGCGTGCTCGCCCTCGAGGAGGATCTCGCCCATGTGCGAGACGTCGAAGAGCCCGGCCGCCGTGCGGACGGCCTTGTGCTCTTCGGTCAGCCCTTTGTACTGGACCGGCATCTCCCAGCCGGCGAAGGGGACGATGCGACCGCCGAGGCGGACGTGCTCGTCGAAGAGGGGGGTGCGTCGGAGGGGCGTGGTAGGCGCTTCGTCGTGCGACACGCTGCCCCGTCTAGTCCGATCCGCGAGCGAAGTCGATCTCCGCGCGGAGCCGGGTGTGCACGCGGACGTCACGCCGCGAGGCGCGCCCCCGAGCGTGGCCTCACCGCAGGTGGGTCGGGTCGAGCAGGCGACCGTCGGGCGACATCCCGACGGACTTCCAGGCGTCGTCCGGGGTCAGCCCCGCGGGCGCCGGGAGGCGCGACTCGTCCTTGACGAAGAGCTCGCAGCCTCCCCCCATGCTCGCGTTCACCTCGATGCGAAGCGGGGTCGGAGGCGCGCCCTTGACGGTCACCTCGGCGAAGACCGTCTTGACCGCGCCCGTCTCGACGTGGGCGCCCACGACGCGCTCGCGCACGTAGTTCGCCAGCTGCTCGGGGGTGAGGGGGCCCGAGGCGAAGACCTCGTCCGAGAAGCGCGCCGTGACCCGCATTCGTCGCGGGATCGGGAGGCCAAACGCCTTCTCCGCGCCCTCGCCGAGCTCGTCCGGCCCGACCTGATCGACGTGCTTGGCCGCCGGGCCCGCGGGCGCGGTGGCTTCCGCGTCGTCGTGCGGCTGCTCCTTGGTGCGGCACCCGCCCGACATGCAGGCGAGCGCCGCGAGGAGTACCCCGGACCGAATCATTCGACCACGCTGGCCCACGAGTCCATTCTCGTCATTCGCTTGGGTGAAGCCAGCGACTTCGTGACCGTCGCGAGGGGTGCGTTGTTCTGCTTGGACCCGCCCTTGGCGCCGGTCTGGATGACCAGGGAGTAGCTCGCGTTGCTGGCCCCCTGCACGGCGGTGTGCGAGCCGACGTAGCCGTCGTTGGTGGTCGTCGTCGACAGGCAGCTCGGGGTCTGCGTGATCGCGACCCCGAACGGCGTGGCGCCCTTCATCGTCGCGTCGGTCCAGTAGGGCTTGGTCGTGGCCGGGGTGAGGTCCCAGCGTTCGAGCGGCTTCTGCGAGGTCTTGCCGGTCGGCGAGTCGTCGAGCAGGTAGTCGACCGCCCAGATGTAGCCCGTGCCGTCGCCGGCCACGGGATCGCACACCGGGGCGCCCACGCCGTTCGGCGTGAAGACCGAGAAGTACGCCGTCGAGTTGAAGAGCGAGATCGGGCCGACGACGCGTGCCCCCGGTCCGCCCTTCAACGTCGCGTCGGCGAGGTCGACGTGCCAATTCTCGGTCGTCTTGAACGCGCTCCCCAGGGGCTTCTCGAGGACCGACCAGACGCGCGTCTGGACGTTGATGTTCGATGTGAACATCTGCTGATCGCCCGTCGAGAACAGGATGACGGTGTTGCCGACCGAGTCCACGGAGAGCACGGGCGGCGTCGCGATCGGCTGGCCCGAGGTCGCCGAGTCCATCGTGGGCGGGTGGCCGTCCCACGCGATGCCCGCCGTCCACAGCGTCGGATCGGTCGACGAGAGGTCCAGCCTCCACAGCGTGCCGTCGGCGTCACCGATGTAGACGCGGTTCGCGACCTGGCCCGTGCCGTTCGGGAAGGCGACGGGGGTGCCGACGAACGGCGAGTCGAAGCCGACGAACTTCTTGCTGGTCGTCGAAGCCGCGAAGGCCGGGCCGTCCTCGGTCAGGACGCCGCCCACCGTGGACCGGCCGCGCAGGCTCATCAGCACCTTGCCGTCGCTGAGGCGCACGATGGTGACCGACCGCGACGGGTTGATCGCGTTGGCCGCGCCCCAGCACCGCACAGAGGCCCTCGGCGCGATGCCGACGTTCGCGAGGCTCAGGTTCTTGTTCGTGTCGCTGGTGTCACGAAGGCACGATCCGGCTGCGACCGGGGCGGTGCCGCCGGGGAGTATGGCGACGGCCACCTCCTGGATGTCGGCGCCGTCCTTGAGCGTGATGGTCGCGATGGTCGGCTGCGGGACCGTGTCGCCGAAGAGCTTTGCTCCCGCGGCATCGGTCGAGATCTGCCAGAGGAACTGCGGCGCCTTCGGGTCCGTGACGTCGAGCGCGTAGTAGAAGCCACCGGAGGGGCTCTGACCCGAGCCGCCGACGAGCACCGTGTTCCACACGAGCGTGCCGCTGTTGATGGCGAGCGCCCTCGATCGGGTGAACACGACGTCGCGGATGACCGGCGCGCCGTCGAGGAGGAGCGTCTGGTTGTCCACGCTGCCGAGGAGGCTGGGCAGGACGGCGGGCGGCACGAACGAGAAGACCTCGTTGCGCGTCGGGCCACCGGGGCCGGCGTTCGGGGTGTAGCCGACCTCGTTGGCGCCGACCACGAAGCCGTGCAGCTGACCGTCGGTCGTCGCCGTGAACAGGCTGAGCGGCCGGGTCGCGACGACCTGCTGGTGGGCGTTCAGGACGGGCGTCTTGTACGTCGTGGCGAACGCCGAGTACGACTCGTCGCGCACGAACTCGCGTGGCGGGCCCGACAGCGAGGGCGTGGAGTGATAGACGGCGCCGAGCAGGCTGCACGTCTTGCCCGCCGGGCAGTTCGCCTTCAGGCGCGTGGAGCCGGCCGCGCCGACGTTCCAGCCGATGACCTTCTGCGTGCAGGTGGCCGCGCTGCCGCTGTTGTAGAGCGACAGGCACGTCGGGGCGTTGGCGGCGATGGCGAGCGCGCCCGGGAACGCGCTCATGTTCGACGCGAAGAGGTCGGGCGTCGTCGGCGACGTCACGGTGCCGGTGTAGAGGCCGAGGCCGTCGTCGACCGCGACCTGGGCGAACTTCGGGCGGATCGAGCGTTCCGAGCGGATCAGCCCGTTCGCGTCGGCGTTGCCGACGACGGTGAAGATCTGGCGCAAGGCGCCCTGGCCGGAGTCGAGGTTCGCCCTGAAGTCGTCGCCCGAGGCGGGGTCGACGCTCGCCATGGTGGCGTTCAGGTTGGCGTCGCAGACCCAGCGCTTGCGGACCAGGTTGCCCACCCAGAGCGACGACCCGACCGCGGGCGTGAACCCGGCGAGGAACTGGTAGCTCACCGCGCCGGCGTTGCCGCCGCCGTTGAGGCCGACGTTGACGCTCCCGCCGGCCACGTTCACCGGCATCGTGCGTGACGTCGCGCTCGTTGCGATCTGCGCGAGGACCGCGGCGAGGGCGGACTTGAGGTTGGCCTTGTCCGCGGCGAAGTACGCGCCGCAGCTCGCCGCGTCGGCGCACGCCGGCATCGCCGACGGGTGACCTTGCATGGCGATGCGGAACATGTTGCAGCAGCCCTGCAGCGTCAGGTCGACCGGCTTGTCGCAGACGCCGCCCGCGTTGAAGTCCGTGGGCTTGAGCGCCTTGCAGTCGACGGCGACGTTCGCGTTGCTCTTTGCGGCCGTCAGGCCGAACGCCACGGTGAACACCTTGACCGCCTGGCTCACGGCCGCCGGATGCGCGATGTCGTAGGCGTAGTCCCAGGCGTACTTGTTCTGACCGTAGGGGCAGACGCCGTTCGGGTTGCCGGCGTTGTTGCACACCGGCATGAGGTCGAGGTTCGGCGCGCCGTCGGACATCAGGATGATGAACGTCTTGCGGCAGCCGGCCTGCCAGTACGGATCGCCTGCGGCGCCCGACGGGCCGAACTGCTTGCCCGTCGCCGGGTTGACCATCGTGTCGTCGAACAGGAACGTCTTCGCGTCGGACAGCATGCCGATGAGCGGAGTGGCGCCGTACGGGCGGATCGCGATGAGCTCCTGCTCGACCCGCGAGTTCTGCGCCATCACGTCCTGAACCGTCGCGTTCGGCTCCGGGAAGCCGAGCAGTCGCCCCTCCCACGGAGGCGCGGCGGGGTTGCGGAAGCCGACCTCGAAGTTTGCGAGCGCGCAGTTCGGCGGGCGGCCCTGCGCCGGCGCCCCGCCGTTGTTCCAGTTCAGGAAGTAGCTCCAGTGCCCGAGCATGCCCGTCGCGGGCACGACCGCGTTGGCCGCGGCGCCCGTGCCCGCGTCGGGGAGCGTATCGAACGTGCCGATGCCGAAGCGGATCTGGTCCTTGAATGTGTCGATGATGCCGTTGGCCTGTTGCGACCACGTGGCGCACGCGCCGCCGTAGTTCGGCCCGTGGAACTTGATCGCGTTCGCGGGCCAGTCGTACCAGTTGACCGGCATGTCACCCGGCGCCGGGCCGCAGCCGTTCGAGAGCATGCGGTGGTGCGTCAGGTAGTAGTCCGCGTCGTAGGGCGCGGTGCCGCCGCCGTAGGGCGGGATGGCGTACTCCTTCTTGAAGTTCGCCGAGCTGCGGTCGAGCGCCTCGCAGGAGTAGTTGTCGATGTCGCCCGAGAGGACCTGCACCAGCGTCGCCCACTTGTTCGGCGTCGTCGCCACGCCGGGCGTGCATGTCGACGTGGCGGCGTTCACCGGATCCTCCGGCGCCTTGTCGTTCGGCATGTTCTCCATCGACCCCGAGGTGTCGAGGAGCAGCAGCACGTTCGGGATCGGCGGGTTGATGTCCGACTGGGCGATCGCCGAGCCGCTGGAGAGCCCCGCGACGACGGCCGCGGAGGTCACGAGGAGGGACTTGCAGAACCTTCGCATGGCGTGCTCCTACAGCTTGGCGGGGAGGGGTCCCACGATGACGTGGGCCCGGGATAGCTCTTGGCTCGCGACGAGCGCGCCGGTCTTGTCGCTCAGGGAGAGGAACGAGTTCTTGTCGTCTTGCGAGCCCGCGACCGGGTTCGGCATGACCAGGCCCGTGGCGGAGAGGGTCACCATGTAGAACGACATCGCTGCGCCACCCGATCCGGCGACGTCGGCGCCCGCGACGGGGCTCGCGACGGGGCTGAGGTCGGTGATCTCGATCGAGAAGTTCGCGACGTTGTCGGCGCGCCCGAGGCTGCCCGGGACCGACCCGTTGGTGTTGACCAGGAACGAGGCGGCCTGCGGCTGCGCCTTGAGGATGCGCTCGAGGTCCGCCTTGGTCAGCTTGAGGCAGGTCTTGGTGGGGACCTTGAGCAGCGACTGACACTCGGTGGCGCCGGCGTTGTTGCCCGTGCTCGAGTTCGACAGGAGCTGGATGTAGGCGGCCTGCCGCTCCGATGCGAGCTCGGCGAACGCGCTCTGCATCGCGTACTCCGTCACGTAGTGGGTTTGGGACATCTGTCGCATCGACCCGGCGGCGGCCGTGGTCAGCGACGCCGCGCGCGTCGCGAAGATGCCGATGCCGCTCAGCATCATGATCACCAGGACGACGACCATCACGGCCATGCCGCGCTGCCCGCGTCGTGCGCGCGAGCGCCGCAAGGCTGACGTCCGAGAGGTGCGGAAGCCCCAGGTCACCATACGATCCCCATCTGGTTCGGCAGCGCGACGTCGGCGTACTGGGTGCGCACGCGGGCGAAGCGAGTCTTCGACCCGAAGGTCGCGCTCGTCGAGACGTTGTATCGGCTGCGGCGCCCGTCCGCGCCGTAGCACTTGGTGTCGCCGGTCGCGAGCGTGGGCGTGCAGACCTGGCCGGGGAAGAACGGCGCGTCGGTCTCCCGGTCCGGTGCGCGCGTGCGCGTGCTGAGCCGCACCTGCACGGTGCGGATGCGCTCGGGCATCGCGGTCGCGACCGTCGGATCCGCGGCCACCGTGTAGACGTTCCCGGTCTCGGGGTTGGTGATCGGCAACCGGAGCAGGCCCGTGCCGCCGTTCATGCCGAGGCCGGGGTCGCCGCCGGGGGCCGCGCCGCCGACGGTGCCGATGATCTCGAGGCCGAACTTCAGGTCGACCGCGTACTCGGCGACGATCTCGAGCGTCCCGACCATCGGCCCGCCGGTGTCGAACGCGATCTCCTCGCGGACGAGCTCGGTGCGGAAGTCGTCGCCGGTGACCGAGTTGCGCGCGGCATCCTGAGCGGACTTCACGAGCTCCGTGTAGACGTTGCCGGCGACGAGCGTCTGCATCGAGCGGATGTCGTACTGGATCCGCGACACCGGGTTGACCAGGCACCCGACGCAGAATCCGCTGAAGCCGCAGGTCGTCGCCGGCGTCTTCTGCGCGAGGGCCGGGGTCGCCGCGAGCGCGATGTACGGCTGCCCGCCGTTGAGGTTGTACGACGCGATGAGGCCGTATTCCTGGCCGCCGGACTGGTCGACGATGCGCAGGGCGCGGCCTGCCCGGAAGGCCATCGAGAGCGCATCGGCGCCCGCGCCTGCCGCCGCGACCGCGTCGAGGTTCGCCTGCGAGCGCCAGTACGCGGCCGAGTTCGGCTGGAGGTACACGCTGAAGCCGCCGCCTGCGCCCGGGACGATCGCCTGCACCGGGAACTGCTCGGTCGTGCCGAACGTGCCGACGATCGAGATCCGATCGGGCATGAAGTTGTTCATCACGTTGACCGGCAGGCCCGTCGGATCCGTGAGCGATCCGCGCTGCGTGATCGTCACGCCGGCCATCCGGCCGAGCCCGTTGGCGATGTTCGGGAGCGCGCCGTTCGTGCACACGGCGCGGTCCTTGGGGCGGCCGTCGGCGGCCGGCGCGATGTTCGCCGACGCCATGAACGAGGCGCGCTGGATGTCCGCGACGAGCCGGTTCATGCCCATCGAGACGGCGAGCTGCGCGGTCGAGACGCGAGCCTCGTTCTGGAAGAACCGCGAGGCGCCCTTCGACAGCAGGAACGCGGACATCGTGACCATCATGGCGGCGACCATGGCGATCATGAGCTCGATCAGCGTGAAGCCACGGCTCGCGCGGAGCGATCGCGCGATCGGGCGGGGCGACGGCGTGGGGCGCGGGGGGGTCGGCATCTCAGTTCTGGATGATGTTGGGGGTGATGCCGGTGGTCACGTAGACGAAGCCGAACTGGGTCTCGGCGCCGGTGACCACGTCGCCACACGCGATGGGCCGGCCGGTGTTGCCGCGCCCCGCGGCGTTTCCCTTCGCCCAGAAGACGCGGATCTCGGCGCGGATGTAGGAAGGCGCGCCGTTCGTCAGCGTCAGCGGGAAGAGGCGCAGCTGCGTGCAGTAGGCCTGCTGGTAGAGCGCCGGGCCGATGTCCGCCGAGTACAGGTCGATGCCCTGGATGTCCGCCATCGCCGAGCCGTTGGGCGCGAGCCCGTTGCTGTTGGCGTCGGGCGCGAACCACTGGCCGCTCTTCGACGAGGCGAACTGGAGCCAGCGCGTCTGGTCGAGGTCCGAGGCGCCGTTCGGGAGGTTCCACACCGTGGCATCCGCGCGGAGGCGCTCGACCCAGGTCTGGGCGATCATGTTGGCGGTGACGAGCGCCCGAGCGCGCTGGTTGCCGCTCAGGGTCACCTTCTGCATGGTCACGATGCCGGTGGCGCCGAGCGCGAGCACGCCCATGGCCATGATGACCTCGATGATCGTGTACGCACGGCGTGCCGCTCGCGCGCCGCGTCCTTGGATCGTGCCGCTCATAGGCCCATCCTCGGGGTGCCGCTCGGCGGGACGAAGACGGAGCGGACCACGCCGGCCCCGGCCGCGGCGAGGCGCGCGTTGAACACGTCGATGCGCGGAACCGAGCTCAGCGGGAACCACGTCGTGGCCGGGACGTACCGGATGAAGGTGCGCCCGCGAGGGGTGAAGCAGAGCTCGGCCTGGGGCTGCGGCGAGAGCGTCCCGGTCTGCGCCGCGAGGGCGCCGGGGCCCATGAACTCGTAGGTGCCGAGGTTGTTGGACGCGGGACCCATGTCGCGGAAGGTCACCGGTCGCCCGCCGTTCGCGCCCTGGTAGTTGTTCTCCCAGGTCGTCGCGGTGCAGCTCGACGTCGGCAGCGCATTCGTGAGCGTGAGGCCCGAGGGCGTCGAGTTCATCACGGCTTCGCGCATCTCGAGGTACCCGATCGAGCTGTTCGGCCCCGTCTTGGTGAACCGGACCATCACCGCCGAGCCGCGCCCGAGGGCGCGCGTCTTGGCCAGGCGGTAGAAGTTCATGATCTCCATTGCGTTCCGATTGACCTTCCGGTCACGGATCACGTGGTAGAACTTCGGGAACGAAATCGCCGAGAGGATGCCGATGATGGCCATCACGAGCATGAGCTCCGTGATGGTGAAGCCGCGCCGCCCGGCGAGGCGTCGGCCCTCGCGACGCGCGCGCCCGGCTCTCGCGGCTGTGCTCGAGGCGTCGTGCGGCAAGGGCGTTGAGCTTAGGTTTTTCACCGTCGACGAGCGTAGAGCAAGCCGCGTGCCCCGTGAAGGAAGCTGCGCGGTCGACCGGGTGCCGGGTTTTCTCGGACCCCACGGCGCGCCAGGCGACTACTGCTTGCGGCCGTCCGCAAAAAGGTGCGGATGAACGGCCGCGCGCCCCTGTCGCGCGAGCGCCGCCCCACGTTAGCCCGAGCGGTGCTACGAGGTCGCCGCATGCAGCGGTCACTCGGGTCGTTCGGGTGGAGCGTGGTCGCCGCGCTCCTGTCGGTCGTGGGGTGCAGCAAGGACGAGCCGCGCCCGGCGCCTCCTCCTGCGCCTCCCGGCGCGTCGGCGACCGCCAAGTCCGGCGCCGCGTGCGCGGGCGGCGGCGGCAAGGTCGCGGACGCGGCCACCGCGGCGTTCTTTCCGCGCGCCACGGGCGCGTTCTGCCTGGACCCGAACGGCGGTGACAAGGCCTTCGGCGAGGGGGCGCCGCTGCCGCTCGACCATATCTGCGACGTCTTCGACGGCGAATGCGAGGTCTACAAGGGCTACGGCGTGCGGCGCGTCGTCGAGGCGCGCTACGTCGACGGTGGCGGCGGTCCGGCCACGGTCGACGTGCACCTGTCGAAGTTCGCGACGACCGAGGGAGCGTTCGCGATGTTCACGAAGCGCACGGTCGGCGACGGCGACCCCGCCGACGAGGCGACGCCGCGGCCGGCGGAGGGCGGCGGGGCCGCGGCGCTCGGCGTGGGAAACGCGTACCTCTGGCGCGGGCAGTACCTCGTCGAGCTGACGTACAACGACGAGTCTTCGGCCGAGGCGGCCATCAAGAACGCGGGCGATCGGCTGCTGCCTGTCTTGCTGAAGGACATGGGCGCCAAGCTGCCCGGAGACCCTCAGCCGCTGCCCGCGGTCGCGGCGCTGCCGAAGGACGCGCGGCTGCCGATGGGGGTGACGTTCGTGACCAAGGACGCGCTCGGCGTCGACGGCGTCGGGCCCGCGGCGCTCGGCTATTACCGCGACGGGGACAAGCGCTGGCGCGTGCTGTCGCTGGTGCGCGCCGACGCGGATCAGGCGAAGGACGTGCTCGCGACGTTCGCCAGGCTGACGGGCGCGACGAAGGAGAAGGTGCCCGGGTCGGACGCCGTGCGGTTCATGCGCAAGGACACCGAGGGCGGCGCGGTCGAGTGGGTCGTCGCGCGGGCGGGCAAGGGCGTGATCGGCGTCGGCGACGAGCCGCGCGCGCAGCGGGCCGGCGCGACCGCGGAGGAGCGCGCGAAGGTGTCGCTCACCAAGGACGAGAAGCTCGACCGGCTGAAGAAGGCCGTCGCGACGCCGTAGCGGCGCGATCGCACGAGGCCGCGGCGTCCGTGCCGCGGCCTCGTCGCGTGGTTACTGCGTGCGCAGGATGACGTGGTAGCCGAAGTCGGTCTCCACGAGGTCGCTGACCTCGCCGACCTTGAGCTTCTCGAGGGCGGCCTGGAACGGCGGCACCATCGCGCCCTTCGGGAACTTGCCGAGGTCACCGCCGCGGGCGCCGGCGCCGGGCTCGTCCGAGTACTCCTTGACGAGCTCGTCGAACTTCGTGGTGCCCTTGGACTTCTTGAGGGCCTCGCCCGCGCGGGCCTTCGCCTCGTCCTTGGTGCGCGTGATCGTCTCGGGCGCGCGGCGCGAGCCCTTGTACATGACGAGCAGGTGCTTCGCGCCGAACATGTCGGCCTGCTGCGGGCGGGCCGGCTCTCCCGGCAGCGGGCGAGGCGGCATCACGTGCGACGACCCGGTCGGCGCCGGCTGGGAGGTCGGCGCGGGCTCGGCGCTGCCCTTGGGCTTCGCGGCGAGGAAGGCGAGCGGCTTGTTGAAGGCGCCGAAGAAGCCGAAGAGGCCCACCAGCACCAGCACGCTCAGCACGACGTGCGGGGCCCACCAGGTCGGGTCCTCGTCGTCGTCGGGCGGGGGCGGCTCTTCCTCGGCGGGAGGCTCGTCCTCGACCACCACCGGTTGGGCGACCGCGCGGCGCTTGCCCCGCGAGCGGGCAGGGCGATCCTCTTCCTCTTGCGGGGCCGTCTCTTCGCCCTCGGTCTCGGCCGTCTGCTCGAGGTTCTCGTCCTGCTCTTCGCTGGCCTTCTTCGCCTTCTTCTTCTTTGCCATTTCGACTCGTGACCTCGGGCAGACAGGGGAATCGGTGAGACAGCCGTGCCCGCGAGGACCGGACCCCCGCGATCCGCCGGCTCTTACCACGCCGGCGCGGGCCGCGTCAGCCGATCTCGGCCCACGCGCTCGAGAGGACCGGGTCCGGCCGACCTTGCACGCTCGCGACCACGACGACCTTGCCGCCCTCGAGCTTCCAGCCCTTCGTGACGATGACGTCGCCGGGCCAGACGGGCTTGCGGAACTGCGCGGCGTAGGTGCGGAGCCGCGTCGCGTCGCCGTCCGCCGCGTGCTTGACGATCGCGCGGGCGACGAAGCCGTACGTGCAGAGGCCGTGCAGGATGGGCCCTTGCTCGAAGCCGACCCGGGCCGCGAACTCGGGGTCCGCGTGCAGGGGGTTCACGTCGCCGGCGATGCGGTAGAGGAGCGCCTGCTCGGGGGTCGTGGCCTCCTCGTGGACGAAGTCGGGATCGCGGTCCTTCGGCACGCTGGGATCGGGCTCGCCGTCCTGGGGGGGCCGCGGGCCGCCGAAGCCGCCGCCGCCGCGCACGAGGATGGACCACGTGGTGTCGAAGAGGTGATCCTCGCCGGCGAACGTGGTCGTCTCGAGGACGACCTGGCCGAGCTTCTTCATGTCGTAGATGCCCTTGATCGTGCCCGTGGTCCGGAGGGTGCCGGACGACGGCAGCGGGCGGTGGGTGCGGACGACCTGGCCGCCGTGAACCACCATGGCGAGGTCGGCGCCGCAGCGGCCGAGCAGCTCGATGACGGCCTCGTACGCGGGGACGACACCGAACGTCGGGTAGACCTTCATCCCGCCCTTGGCGCCCTCGTAGAGGTACGCGAGCTCGTCGCGTTTCGCCCCGATGCCGAGCGCGTAGGTCGCGAGCGTCTTCCAGTCGTAGGTGAGCTCGTGGGGGTTGGTGGTGGTGCCGACCGTCGACAGATCGAACGACATGCGCAGGGCCTTCCTCGTTGGCGCGGCCGGTGCGTCGGCGGCGCGCGAGGTCGAGATTGCTAGCGAGCCGGTCCAGTCGCGTCAACCGAGGGGCGGGCGACGCGGCCGCGATCGAGCGGCTGCCGTCGACTCGATCACCGCCCGGTGAAGTGATGCGCTGCGGCCCGAACGGGCTCGAGGTCCTCGCGACCCTTCGAGACCCGCCTCGCGCGGTGCCCCGGCGAGCGGGCGAGTGCGAGCCGGCCGCTCGCGCGGACTACAGCGCGATGCGGTACGCGAGGCGGAACCCGAGGTCGAACTGGTCGATGCGGCCGCCGAGTGAGGCGTAGTCGCCCGTCGGTGATCGCTCGCGGGTCTCGGGGAGGAACCAGCTCGCGTAGCCGAGGTGCGACGCGAAGGACCAGTTGGGCGCGAACGCCCACTCGCCGCCGACCGAGATGCCGCCGAATACGCCTTCCGTGCCGACCGTGGCCGCGCGGGGGCCGATGAACGCGGCGTCGGAGTAGGGCTCGCGGTCGGCCTTCGTCGTCCACGAGTCGGAGACGATGACGCCCCCTGCGCTGGTGCCGACCCACCACTCCCAGGCGGCCCGCCGGATGGCGTAGTAGCGGAATTCTGCCTCGACGAAGAAGTAGCGGCGCGTGTGATCGCGCTCGATCCCCGGGAAGCCGACGCGGACGTTGTCGTCGCGGAGGGTCGTCGCCCAGCGGATCCCGGCGCCGAAGCCGATCGATCGGTATCGAAAGATGTTGTGCAGGCCGAGCGCCACGCTGGCCTCGCCCTGATCGCAATGGCTGAGCGACGAGAGGCAGATCTTCGTCGGTAGGGCGAGGAAGCCGACGCCCAGCTCCGCGTTCATGTACGCGCGGTCCATCTCGCGCGCGGCGGCGGCGCGTCGGGCCGCGCTCGTCTCGGGATCGGCGACGGCCGAGGCGGAGAGCGACAGGAGGGCGAGCCCCGTCGCGAGGGCCGCCGCCCGGCGCGTCCCGGCCATCACAGCCATGGTCCGGACGACGGCGAGGGCGGGGCCTGATCGGTCGGCAGGGGCGGGGGCGACGGTGGGAGGACGGGCATGGCGCCGGTGCCGACGGGCGTGGGTGGCGGGGTGGCGGGGCGCGTCGTGCCCGCGGGCTCGCCGGGGCGTGGGCCGCCGACGGGGCGCTTCGGCGAGGGGCGCGCGCCGCGGTCGTCGCTGCCTGCGTCGCGGGCGGGCGCGACGTCGGGCGTGCGCGCGCGCTCGAGCTCGACGACGAGGTGCTGTGCGGTCGTGAGCTCGGGCTGGAGCGTGAGCGCGAGCCGCGCAAGGCGCACGGCGTCGGTCGGATCGCCCGCGTACTTGCGGCCGAGCGCGTCGGAGACGAGGCGCTCGGCGGCCTCGTGGCGCAGGTCGGCGACGCGCGTGTCGGCTGGCCATCGCTGGGCGACGTCGTCGAGGATGTCGCGCACGTTCTGGCGCGCGGGCGCGTCCCAGGCGTGGCGCCGCATGCATTCGCGCGCGGACTCGAGGCGAGCCTCGATCGAGTCGCCTTGCGCGGCCAGGCCCGGGCCGACGTCGCGTCGCCCGCCGATCACGGCGAGGGCGACGGCGAGCGCGACGCCGGCGACGAGGACGGCTGCGCCGAGCGCGCGGCGCGGCGAGGGGGCTGGCGCGGTCGACGCCGGCGACTCCGTGCCTTGCATGGTCGAGGTCGGTGCCGGGGTCGCGAGGTCGAACCCCGCGCCGATCGATGCCGGTACCGACGAGCGGCGCATCGCGACGGCGGGGGGCCCGTTCGTCGCCGTGGGGCGCTCCGTGAACGCGGGCGGGGGCGGCCCGTCGTCGTCGTCGAGCGTCCGCTCGACGCCCGTGGCCACGGCGAAGGAGGGCGGCGGGCCCGCCATGAGCTCCGTTCGCGCCGTGGACGGGTACGTCGGTGCCGCGGCCGGCGCGGAGGGGCGCGAGGCCGAGGCGGGCGCCGGCGTGGGCCCGTCCGCCTGCTCGGCGGGGACGCCGCCGATGCGCGCCGCAAGGTCGGGGCTGAGGTCGAGCGACCGCGTGCGCTCGCGCGAGGCGAGCTTCATCGCGCCGACCGACGCGAGCAGGGGCGAGTGCGGAGCGACCGCGTCCGGGTCGAGCCCGCTCGCCCGCGCCGCGGCGACCAGGTCCCGGCCGAGCTGGCGGGCGTTCGCCGGACGGTCGCCTGGGCGCTTCGCGAGCGCGCTCATCACGAGGGCGGCAATGGGCTGCGGGACGTAGCTCGCGCGCGCCACGCTGCGCAGATCCGGCGGCGGCGCGTGGGTGTGCTGAACGAGCAGCGCGACCGGGGAGTCGCCCTCGAACGGGGTGCGCCCGGCGAGGCACTGGTAGAGCATCGTGCCGAGCGAGTAGACGTCCGCTTGCGGACCCACGCTCTGGCCCTCGGCGCCTTCCGGCGAGATGTACTTGGCCGTGCCGAAGATGAGGCCCGCCTGCGTCGACATGCCCAGGTCCGCCCAGTCGAGGCGCGCGATGCCGAAGTCGAGCACCTTGACGTAGTCGACGTCGTCGCCGCGCGGCACGAGCATCACGTTCTCGGGCTTCAGGTCGCGGTGCACGATGCCCTGCGCGTGCGCCTCGCCGACCGCGTCGCACAGCTGGAGCGCGATGTGGAGCGCGCGCGGCAGCGGCAGCGCATCGCCGGCCGCGGCGAGCGCCGACAGGAGCGAGAGGCCATCGAGGTGCTCCATCACGAGGTAGAGCTCGCCGCCGACGCGCGGATCGGCCCCTTTCGGCACCGCCCCGGTCATGAGCACCTGCACGACGTTCGCGTGCACGAGGCGGCTCGCGACCTTGGCCTCGCGGTGGAACCGGCCGACGAGCTCGGCGTTGCCGGAGAGCTCGCGGTGCAGGATCTTCACCGCGACGTCGCGATCGATCCCGCCCTGGAAGGCGCGGTACACCCGGCCCATCGAGCCGATGCCGATGAGGTGCTTGATGCGGATCTGCCCAGCGATTTCGAGGCCGACGTAGGGATCCCCCTCGGCCGACACGGCCGCGAGCGTCGCCGTGCGGGCGCTGGCGAGGGGCGTGCCGTCCTTCGGGCAGAAGAGGACGTCGCCTTCGTAGCGGTCACCGCACGAGGGGCACGTCTTCGCGGGGACGGGCTTCATGGGCGCGGCTCGAGTGTAGCATCCCGGCGTCGCCCACGCGGCCACGGACTTGGCGCGGTCCGGCGTCGGCGCGCCCGCCCGTGGACCGGCCGGCGGGCGTCGACTACCGTTCGCCGCGTGAGCGACCCGCGAGCGCGACCCCGGAGGGATCGCCGCCCGGCCGCGGGGGCGGATCGCGCCCCGCGCGGGGCGGAGGCGCGCGCGCGTGCGCAGGCCGCCGCGACCGCGCAGTGGGAGCCCCCCGTGGACCCTGCGCGCCCCGACGGGAGCGGCGCCCCGGTCCATGACGGGACGTACCGGATTCAGCTCGCGCAGTTCGAGGGGCCGCTCGACCTGCTGCTCCACCTCATCCAGCAGCACGAGCTCGACATCCTCGACATCCCGGTCGGGTTCGTCGCCAAGAAGTACCTCGAGTACCTCATGCTGATGGAGTCGCTCGCGATCGACGTCGCGAGCGAGTACCTCGTGATGGCCGCGACGCTCGCGCACATCAAGTCGCGGATGCTGCTGCCGGCCCCGCCGCCCGGGCAGGACGACGCGATGCCGGGCGAGGACGACCTCGACCCGCGCGAGGAGCTCGTGCGTCGCCTGCTCGAGTACCAGAAGTACAAGGCGGCCGCGGCGGACCTCTCGGGGCGCGAGAGCATGGTCGGTCGCGACGTCTTCCAGCGCGGCATGAAGGAGGACGCGCCCGAGGGGCTCGCGCCCTTCGCGGAGACGTCGGTCTACTCGCTCTTCGACGCGTTCGAGAAGGTCCTCAAACGGGCGAACATCAAGTTCGAGCACGAGGTCGTCTTCGACCGCATCAGCATCACCGACCGCATGCTGCAGCTCACCGAGCGGCTCACGGTCCGTCGATCGATGCGCTTCGAGGAGCTCTTCGAGGTCCCGGTCAGCGTGCCCGAGCCGGGGGCCGCGCCGGCCGCGGCGACGCGCTTCGACCTGATCATCACGTTCCTCGCGCTGCTCGAGATGTGCCGCATGAAGGTCGCCCGGGTCTACCAGTCGGACCCGCTCGCGCCGATCCACGTCGAGCTCGCCATCCAGCCCGAGGACGTCGCGGCGGCGGTGGGCCTCGACGAGGCAGACGGAGGCGCGTCGGGGGCGTCGTTCGGGCGCGCCGCCGCAGATCGGGTCGACGAGACGCCGGCTCGCGGCGTAGAAGGCGACGCTCCGGCTGAGGAGCGAGAGGTTCGGGGCGATGCGCCGGACGGGGGGCCGGGTCCTGGGGAGTTCGATGTCGAGTGATTCGGAGCCCAAGCGCCGGCGAGCGAGGAAGGAGCCGGCTCCGCGCCTCGGCGGCGATGCGCCGAGCGCCGACGCGCCGAGGGGCGACGATCCGTGCGACCTCGGATCGGTCGAACGATCGGGCGTGCCGGCGGCCGAGAGCGGCGCCGCGATCGACGCGGCGGCCGAGGGCGACGACGCGCCCGACGGTGCAGCGCCCGAACCGTTCGATCCCGGCGTCGTCGAGGGGGCTGCCGATGGGGACGGAGGCGACCCCGCGCGCGATGCCGCGAGCGCGCTGCGGTCGGCGGCGTTCGCGTGGCTCGCCCGGTCCGCGACCGAGCGCGAGGCGCTCGACGATCTCGAGCCCGTGTCGGCGCGGCTCCGCGTCCTGCCGGGGGGCGCCGCTCCCGGGACCGCGCCCGCCGCGGAGGCCTCGAGGCCGACGTTCGACGTCGCGCGCGCGCACCTGAAGGGCGTCATCGAGGCCATCGTGTTCGCCTCGGACAGACCGATGCCGCTCAAGGACATCGTGCGCGCGACGAAGGCCGACCGCGCGCTCGTGAAGGAGCTCATCGGCGAGCTCCTCGCCGAGTATCGGCCGCGGGGCTTCCGGCTCGACGAGATCGCCGGTGGGTACGCGTTCCGCACCAGCCCCGCGTTCTCTCCCTTCGTCCGGGAGCTGAGCGAGAAGAAGCCCGTGCGCATGTCGCGCGCGCAGCTCGAGGTCCTCGCCATCGTGGCGTACCGGCAGCCGGTGACGCGGCCCGAGGTCGACGACGTGCGCGGCGTGGATTCGGGCGCCGCGATCAAGTCGCTGCTCGAGCGCGAGCTCGTGCGCATCCTCGGCAAGAAGGACGAGCCCGGGCGGCCGATGATCTACGGCACGACGCCGGCCTTCCTCGAATTCTTCGGGCTCCGCGCGCTCGTGGACCTGCCGACGCTTCGGGAGTTCACGGAGCTCTCCGACGACTCGAGGAGGACGTTCGAGCGCGAGCTCGGCGAGGAGCCGCCCGACTTCAACGCGCCCGCGCAGCCGTCCGATGACGGACTGATGGGCGGCGAAGGCGAGCTGCGCTCCCCGGGGCCGGACGACGTCGAGGCGGACCCGGGTGGGGCGCCGCGCGAGGTGACCGACGCCGATGCGGCTCGGGCTCGCAACGAGGCCGCGTTCTGGGACGCGCCGCCGGATCCGCTGGCTGCGCCGGAGCCGGAGGACGCCGTCGGGGGCGAGGGCGCGATTGAGGGCGACGACTCGAGCGACGGCGAAGGCGCGGAGGCGAGCGAGGAGGCGAGCCTGGGCGCCGGGGAAGGCGAGAACTCGGGGGAGGACCAGGGCGACGACCGGATCGCCGGGGAGTGCGAACCCCCTGTGCTCGAGGCCGTCGAGCAGCAGGACGAGGACGCCGAGGACGAGGACGCCGAGGACGAGGAGGACGCCGAGGACGACGAGGACGCCGAGGACGAGGAGGAGGACGAGGACGACGAGGACGACGACGAGGACGACGACGAGGACGAGGACGACGCCTGAAGCGGCCGGTCTGGCGTCAGGAGCTCAGTCCGAGGGGTCGGAGAAGCGGGCCGCGAGCTCGCCTACGGCGGCGCGCAGCTCCGGGTGCGCGATGATCTTGCGAACGATCTGCCACACCTCGGGATCGGCGAGCGCTCTCATCGCGGAGGGGGCGGCGGACTTCTTGGGTCGCCGAGGGATCGCGGCGGGGCCCGCTGCGCGCAGCTTCGTCATCGCGTCGACGTGTCGCCGGGTCGGGAACAGGTCGCCTCGCTCCCACGAGAGTACCACCTCCTGCTCGAGCCCGAGCGCAGCGGCCAGCTCGCGCGCGGTGCACCGAAGCTCCGTGCGGATCGCCTTGATCTCGTCGCCGGTCATCGTCGGCCGTCCATCTCGGCCTCGAGCGTAGCCGCTCGGGGCGCCCCCCGCTGCCCGTTCGATCGCGAAGGTACGCAACTTTCGCCTGCGTCGAGTCGATGAAGCAGCATGTCCTCGATCCTCGCCCGGGCCGGCCTCGTCGCTCTGGTGCTCCTCGCCTTCGCGTGCGGTCGCGACCCTGTGCCTCCGCGCGGGACGGGCGTCGCGCGCGCGACCGACGCGTCCGGCTCGCTGCCGTTCGAGGTGCTGCCCGCGGCGCGCGCCGACGGGCGCGTCGAGCGCGTGGCCCGGTTCCTCGTGCCCACCACGCATGCCACCGCCTCCGACGAGGACCTGGTGCTCGTCCGCGGTGAGATCGGCCCCGCGCAGCTTCGCCAGCTCGCGACGGGGACCGCGTCGCGCGCGCTGCGCGATCGCATGGTGCCGGCGACGGTGTGGCCCTCCGACGGCGTGGTGGCGCTTCAGCCGACGGCACCCCTCGAGGCCGAGCAGACGTACTCGCTCGCGTCGGGGTCCTCGCGGTCGGCGGCCGCCGTGGTCGTCGTCGACGCCGCGGACGCGGCGCCGCTCGCCGCGCTCGTCTGGCCGGTTCGCGGTCGCTCCGGCAGCTCCGCGCTGGGCGTCTGGTGCGGGGCGCGCCCGCTGTCGCCGTTCGTGCAGGCGGCCGCGCTCGAGCCGCTCGGGATCGGCGGCGCGTTCCGTCGGGGGGCGGTGACGGACGACCTCGGGCTGCGATGCGTGCGCTACCGAGCCGGCGGCGCGGTCATCGCGCCGGACGCGCTCGTCGCCCCTCCCGCGCTCTCGATCGCCGGCCTCGTGCTGCTGCTCGACCCGAGCCCGCTCGTGAACGACGGCGCCGGCGCGCGCGGAGATCCGGCCTCGTGCGACCCCGACGAGCGCGCCTTCGGTCCCGGCTGCGCGCGCGTGGAGGATGATCGCCTCGCGGTGCACGCCCCCGACGAGCCGTTGCTCTGGGCGATCGCGGGCGAGGGGATTGACGTCGTGATCGCGACCGATGCCGGCGCTCGGTTCGTCGTCGCTCCGTTCGAGCCCGAGCGCGCGATCCGCCTCGCGGTCGGGACGGTCGACGTCGTCGGACTCGTGACCAGCGGCCCGTTCGAGGCCACGACGGGGGCGCCGCGACCGCACTTCGTGCTCAACGAAGCGCTCGCGGATCCGCTCGGCGCGGAGCCGCGCCAAGAGTGGGTCGAGATCGTCAACGATGGTCGCGCGCGCGGGACGCTCTCGGGCCACTCGATCGCCGACTCGGGTGGCGCGGAGGCGCTGCCGGACGTCACGCTCGAGGCGGGCGAGGTCGCGCTGATCGTGGGCGAGGAGTTCGTCGCCGACGACGGCGTCGATGTGCCGCCCGCGGTGGGGACGCGGCTCGTGCGCTTGCCGCGCCTCGCGGCGGGCGGGCTCAAGAACGGCGGGGAGGAGGTGCGCCTGCTTGGGCCGGATGGGCGGGCCGTGTCCCGAATCCCTGCCGAGCCAGCACCCAAACCGGGGCGGTCGCAGGCGCGATCGCGCCCCTCCGCCCCGGACGAGGCCGCCTCGTTCGCGCTCGCGGAGCCCACGCCAGGGCGCAGGAATGGCAAGTGATTGCAGGCGCTTGGGTGCCACTGCGCCGTCGGCAGGGTGCGGGGGCGAGCGCCGAAATGTGGAGGTCCGGGCAAGGAAACGCGCAAGAGGGGTGACGGGCACGACCGGCGGAGGTAGATTGCCTGTTACGGCCCGTTTGCGTGCGAGACCGAGCGGGTTGGCCAAATACAACGTGGTTGGACCGCCTGGAGCCCAAGATGCCTGGAGTTCGTGAGAAGCTGCTGACCGCGTCGGACCTCGCTTCGCTCTGCGAGGTCGACCTGAAGACCATCCACAACTGGGTGGACCGGGGGCGCATTCCACATTTTCGCACGCCGGGGCGGCACCTCCGGTTCCGTGCGGTGGATGTCGCCGAGTTCCTGCGCGCGTGGGGCTACACCGTGCCGCGCGAGCTCGCCCGGGCGATGGCGCGCACGGTGCTGCTCGTTGGCTCGAAGGAGGCCCTCACCTCGACGCAGCGGGCGCTCGGTGACTCCGTCACGCTGCGGCATGACAAGAGCCCCGTCGACGCGCTCGTTCATGCCGGCGCGGACCCGTCCGACGCGTTCGTCTTCGACGTGAAGTCGCTGTCCGGCGAGGTCGAGGTCAGCGCGGTCATCGAGGCCATCCATCGCGGCTGCCCGCAGGCGACGATCGTGGCGATCGCCGAAGAGGGCGCGGACCTGCCGGCGTACGTCTCGCGCGTCTCGCGCGGCGATGCGGCCGGTCTGCGCGGCGCCGTCTCCGCGGCGGACGCGGAGGCCCACGTCGAGGCTCCTCGCGCGGCCAGCGGCGCCTCGCGCTGAAACCCGGAGAGCGCCCGCCCCCGGCGCGCTCGTCCATGCGTCCCGTCGCTCATTCGCGGCGGGGCGCGCCGGTTCACGCGCTTCGCTAGGCGGAGCTGCCCGCGATCGTCATCGATGAGACGCGCACCGTCGGCGATGCGGTCGCGGTGCGCAGATCGAGGTCGCTGCCGACGGCGTCGATCCGTTGCAGCAGGAGGTCGAGGTTCAGCGAGATGGTCACCTCGCTGACGGGGTGCGTGAACACGCCGTCCTCGATCCAGAAGCCCGACGCGCCGCGCGAGAAGTCGCCCGTCACCGCGTTGAAGCCGAAGCCCATCATCTCCGTCACGTACAGCCCTCGCTTGGTGCTGCGGACGATCTCGTCGCCGGGCATGCTCGACGGCTGGAGGATCAGGTTCGAGGTCGTCCCGCCGACGCCGCCGCCGCTGCCGCGCGAGGCGCTGGCCGTCGACGCGCGCCCGAGCTTGCGCGCGCTGTAGCTGTCGCAGAGGTACGTGCGGAGGATGCCCTGCTCGACGACGACGTTGCGCCTCGAGGCGAGGCCCTCGCCGTCGAATGGGCGCGAGCCCGGCGCGCGGGGGCGCAGCGGGTCGTCGACGATCGTCACGAGATCGCTGGCGACGCGCGTGCCCTCGCGACCCACGAGATAGCTCGATTTGCGCCAGATCGAGCCGCCCATCACGCAGCCCCCGAGCATGCCGAGGAGGGCGCGGGCGGTGTCCGGGTCGAAGACGACCGGCGCCTCGCACGTGGGCACCTTGCGGGCTCCGAGCTTGCGCAACGTGCGGCGCGCGGCCTCGCGGCCGACCGCCTCGGGCTCGTCGAGCTCGCCGAGGCGGCGCTTGGCCGTCCAGTGGTGGCCGCGGCGCTTCTTGCCGCCTTCGTCGTCGGCGATGGGCGTGACGACGAGCGAGGCGTACGAGCCGGCGTAGCCGCCGCGGAAGCCGCCGGAGAGGACGAGCGCGAACGCGCCTGCGGTGCGCGAGAACGTCGCGCCGTCGCTGTTCGTGATGCGCGGGTCGGCGTCGCGCGCGGCGCGCTCCGCGCGGCGGGCGATCTCGATCGCCTGCTCTGCCGTGACCTCGCCGCCCGCGGGGTCGTAGAGCTCGAGGTCGGGGTAGGGGCCCGTCGCGATCAGCGCGGGATCCGCCGGGCCGGCGAAGGGGTCCTCCTGCGAGATCTCGGCGAGCTCCAGCGCGTCGCGCACGAAGCGATCGATGCCGCGCGGGGTGAGGTCGCTGGTCGACGTGAGCGCGACGCGCTGCTGTCGGATGACCCGCAGACCCAGGCTCTTGTGCGCGGCTTCCTCGACCAGCTCGGGCTCACCGAGGCGGACCTTGGTCGACAGCTCGGAGCCCGACCGGGCGATGGCCTCCGCGACGTCGGCGCCGCCGGCGAGCGCGCGCTCCACGACGTCCCGGGCGAGATCCTCGAGCTTGCCTGTCTCCTCGTCGATGCGCGCCGCTGCCATGGTCTCGCAGGGTGGTGGACGGTCCCCGTCCCGTCAACCGCGAGCGGGTCGCGGCGGGTCTCCGGCGCGCGCGCCGAGGCCGCGGCCGGGAGGACCGGCTCGGCGAGGTCTCGGCGCGTCGCTGCCGCTTCGGTGCGCGCGCAGGCGGTGAGCCGTGAAGGCCGCTCCAGCGACGACCACCGCCAGCGTCCACGCGAGCACGTAGCCGAGGCGGCCGCCCACGACGGGCTCCGTGCCGAAGCCTCCCTGCACCTCGTGATAGGTGCCGTCGACGCGCCAGGCGCGCGCGAGCACTGCCGCGACGACGACGGCTAGTGCGGCCGGCACGCCGGCGAGCAGCGCCGCCTCGCGCCGGGAGGTGGACCGCACGGGGTCGCTCGCCCAAGCGTAGCCCGCGACGAGCGCGGCGGCGTCGGTCGCGACGAGGACGAGCTCGATCGCGGACGGGACGTCGGCGCCGTCGACGAGGTACGCGAAGGCCCAGTCCTCCGCGAGGACGAGAGGCACGGCGCACGCGGGCGCGAACACGAGGACCGCGAACAGGCCCACGAGCGCGATCGCGCGCGGTCGCTCGCTCTCCGCGGGCGCCCCGGTCGCGATCGCGAGGGCCGCGCCGATCGCCAGACCGAGCAGCGGGGCGATCGGGACGGGCACGCGGCGAGCGTAGCAGGCGCGGCGGCCGACGAGGGTTCGGGCCCGGGTGCGCCGAGCGCCGTGCGGTTTGCAGGGCGCGCGCGCTGCTGCTAGGCGAGTCGGCCATGGATCCTCGGGTCGTACGGGAGCTTCTCGAGCGGGTGCGCGGCGGCGACGCTTCGGTGGAGGACGCGCTCGAGTCGCTGCGTCAGCTCCCGTTTCGCGATCTCGGGTTCGCGACCGTCGATCACCACCGGGCCCTGCGGCAGGGCATCCCCGAGGTGATCTTCGGCGAGAGCAAATCGGTCGATCAGATCGCCACCATCGCGGGCGAGATCGCGAGCCGCGGCCAGAACGTGCTGATCACCCGCGTCGACGCCCCGAAAGGAGCGGCCCTGACGGCCCTGCTCCCCACGCTGCGCTACGCGGAGCTCGCGCGCACCGCCGCGCTCGAGGTCGCGCCGCCGCCGAAGCGCGAAGCGGGCTACGTCGCCGTGGTCACGGCCGGGACGAGCGACATCGGCGTCGCGGAGGAGGCGGCCGAGACGTTGATCGCGGTCGGCCTCGAGCCGCTGCGGATCTACGACGTGGGCGTGGCCGGGCTCCATCGGCTGCTGCACCGGGTGGACGATCTGCGCCGCGCGGCAGCCGTCATCGTGGTCGCCGGCATGGAGGGCGCGCTGCCCAGCGTCATCGGCGGCGTCGTCTCCGCGCCGATCGTCGCCGTGCCCACGTCGGTCGGCTATGGGGCCGCGCTCGGCGGGTTCACCGCGCTCTTCGCGATGCTGACGGCGTGTGCCTCGGGCCTCGTCGTCGTGAACATCGACAGCGGGTTCGGCGCGGCCATGGCCGTGCACCGCATGCTTCCCAAGGCGTCGAGCTGACGCCGCCGCGTCCTGGGCGCGACGCGCGGTCCATGCTACCCGCTGCCGCGATGGGCCACGATCACGGGGAGCACGGGCACGATCACGCGGGGCACGATCACGGCGAGCACGCGCACGACCCTCCGGGGCACGCGCACGCGGGGCACGCGCACGACCCTCCGGGGCACGCGCACGCGGGGCACGCGCACGACCCTCCGGGGCACGCGGGGCACGCGGGCGCGCCGGCGCACGAGCCCCAGCTCGCGCGCGGCGCCGGCGTGGGCCGGATCCTCTTCTTCGACGCCTTCAGCGGCACAGCGGGCGACATGACCGTCGCGGCGCTGCTCGATCTCGGCGTCCCGATCGAGGTGATCGAGGTCGCGCTCGCGGCGCTGCCCGTCGACGGCTACCACCTCCACTGCGGCCATCGGCACCGGAGCGGGATCGTCGCCACGTCGTTCGACGTGCACGTCGAGCGCGCGCAGCCCGAGCGCACCTACTCGTGGATCGACGCGACGCTGGAGCAATCGGCTCTCGATCCGGGCGTGCGCGACCTGGCGCGGCGCATCTTCCGCCGCCTCGGCGAGGCGGAGGCCGCGGTGCACAAGATGCCCCTCGACGACGTGCATTTTCACGAGGTGGGCGCCGTCGACGCGATCGTCGACGTCGTCGCCTCCGCTGCCGCGATCGCCTGGCTCGGCGCGGAGGTCGTGGCGTCGCCGCTGCCGATGGGCCACGGCTTCGTGAAGGCGCGGCACGGCGTGCTGCCGGTGCCGCCGCCCGCGGCGGTCGAGTGCCTGCGCGGCGTCCCCACGTACGGCGTGGACGTGGCCGCGGAGCTCGTCACGCCGACCGGCGCGGCCATCCTAGCCGCGACGGCGACACGGTACGAGCGGTGGCCCGCGATGGTCCCCGAGCGCATCGGCTATGGCGCAGGGACTCGCGAGCTGCCCGACCGGCCGAACCTCCTGCGCGTCGTGCTGGGCGTGCCGACCACCGATCGCCCGGTCACCGGCGCGGGCACGCACGTGGTGCTCGAGGCGAACGTGGACGACCTCACGGGTGAGGTCGCCGCGCACGCGATCGAGGCGCTCTTCGCCGCGGGCGCGCTCGACGCATGGGCCACGCCGATCACCATGAAGAAAGGCCGCCCCGCGCTGACGATCTCGGCGCTCGCGACGGTGGCGCAGGCGGACGCCGTCGCGAGCGCGATGCTCCGCGAGACGACCACTCTGGGGGTCCGCCGGACGGAAGCGACGCGCACCGAGCGCCCGCGGCGCGTCACCACCGTCGCCACCGAATACGGCCCGATCCGCGTGAAGATCGCCGAAGGCCCGTTCGGGCCGGCGCAGCGAAAGCCGGAGTTCGACGACTGCGCGGCCGCGGCGAGCGCGCACGGCGTGCCCGTGCGCCTCGTCCTCGAGGCGGCTCTCGCGGCGTCGAAGGGTTGAGGTAGGCCGCCCCGGGGTCGCCGCGGTCGCGTGGCGAGCCCGGGCGCCTCGTCAGTCGGGGCGCTCGATCGGGAGGCCGTCAGCCTCCCACGCGAGGAAGCCGCCCTCGAGGAACGTGACGGGGACGCCGGCCTGCGCCAGGCGATCGGCGAGATCCTTCGACTGGTCGCCGGAGCGGCAGTACAGGACGGGCTCGCCCGCGAGCATGTGGAGCTCGGCGAGGCGACCCTCGATCTCCGCGAGCGGCAGGTTCACGGCGCCGGGGATGTGCGCGCGCGTGAACGGGGCGGGGTCCCGGGTGTCTACGGGCACGACCTGGCCGATCTGCATTCCGCGGGCGAGCTCGGCGGTGCGGATGGCGCCCTCGGCGCGCGGGAGGAAGGGCTCGATCAGCTCGCGCAGCTGGGCGCGGCGCAGGACGCCCTGGTCCGCGGCCACCGGTCGGCCCTTCTGAAAGACCATGAACGTCGGCACCGACTGGATGCGGAGGCTGGTGGCGACGCGGCGCGAGCGGTCGATGTCGACCTTCACGAACTTCGCCTTCCCCTTGAGCTCGTTGGCGAGAGCCTCGACCTCCGGGCCGACCGTTTTGCAGGGGGCGCACCAGTCCGCGTAGAAGTCCACGAAGACGGGGAGCTCGCTGCGGAGCACCTCGCGCTCGAAATCCTGCTCGGCGACGACGGGGAGCGGCATGGTCGCGCCGATATAGCGGCTCTACATTCGGGAGGCGAGGGGTGTTATGGCTGGCTCGCCGGCTCGACCTGGGACGCGCGAGCCAGCGAGGTCCCGCTCCTTTCGCGGCTCGTCGCCGAGGGATGGAGCGAGAGCCGTTGAACACGCGTCCGGTTCGTACGTCGAACGGCTCAGCGCGCGCCCGTCGCATCCCCGTCGGGGGGTAGCTCGGGAGCCTCCCGCCCTCGCAAGGAGATTGCCCTCATGACCGCTCTCGCAAAGCTCGCCACCCTGGCCACCCTCGGCTGCGCGCTCGCGCTGCCCGCTTGCGTCGTCGAGCACGTCGACGCGCCCGCGACGCCCGCAGCCCCGCCGGTCGTCGAGCCGCCCTCCACGGTCCCCGCCGTGCAGCTCCCCCCCGGCGTCGTGAACGGCAGGCCCGTCCACTTCAAGGACGGGGGCCCGGAGGCCTACTGGGTCTGGCGCAACGAGCACGGGCAGTACCACTTCCGCGTGACGGCCCCCGTCGGCGCGAAGACGGAGAGCTTCCGCGGCCGCGCCTCGGCCACGGTTGGAACGCTGACGAAGCTCCGCGTCGTGCACCCCGATCACCGCGCGCGCATCAACACGAACCAGAGCGGGATGGTGTTCGACTTCTTCCCGACCGGGAAGGACGACGGGTTCGACTTCGACGTCAGCGACCCGAAGGCCTGCGTGCGGTTCGACCTGAACACCTGGGGCAATCACCACAAGATCGTCGTCGGATCGACCGAGCAGCAGCCCACGAGCGAGCACTTCATCGTCTGCCCGTAGCGACGGGCCGCGAGCGGCCCGGGGGTGACCGAGGTCACCGGCGCGACGCCTTCGGATCGAGGGCGTCGCGCAGCGCGTCCGCGAGCAGGAAGGCCGCTCCGACGGTGGCGAGGAGCGCCGCGCCCGGCCAGAGGAGCAGGCGAAGCTCGGCCGGGTGGCGCGCGCCCTCGGCGAGGATCTCGCCCCACGAGGCCGAGGCGGCGGGCGTGCCGAGCCCGAGAAACGACACGGCGGCCTCGAGCAGGACGGCGGTGCCGAGGCCGAACACGGCGCTGACGGCGACCGGCCCCGCGGCGCCGGGCAGGATGTGCCGCCGGAAGATGTGGAACGGCGACCCGCCGAGCGCGCGCGCCGCCAGCACGTAGTCCTCGGTCGACGCGCGCAGGACCTCGACGCGCACGAGGCGCGCGACCTCCGCCCAGCGGACGAGCGCCACGGCGACGACCAGCGACAGGGCGGAGGGCTCGCGCTCGATCGCCCGTAGCAGCGCGACGACGAGGATGGCCGGGAACGTGTCGACGGTCTCCACGAGCCGCACGAGCCGGTCGTTCCAGAAGCCCCGGTGGTAGCCGGCGAGGCCGCCCAAGGCGACGCCGAGCCCGGCCCCGATCAGCGTGGCCGCGAGCGCGAGGCCGAGGGCGTTGCGCGCGCCGTAGACGAGCCGCGCGGCGAGGTCCCGGCCGTTCGCGTCCGTGCCGAGCGGGTGCTGGCGCGAGGCCGGAGCGCACGCGCCCGCGCCGCTGCGCGAGGTAGGGCCCCAGCGTACGACCGGCCAGAGGCCCGGTGCGTCGACGCGCTGGTCGGCTGGCGTGGCGGGCGCCGTTCGGCCGGAGCAGGCGCCGTCGTCGGCGGCGGGGGAGGGCGTGGGGGCCCGCGGCGAGGTCGCGGTGATGGCCGGCAGGACGCGCGGGGCGGGCGACGCCGAGAGGATCGGGGAGTCCGCGGCGAGGAGCTCGGCGAAGACCGCGACGAGCGCGATCACGCCGAGCACCGCGACGCCGACGGTCGCGCGGCGGCTCCGGCCGAGGCGGCGGAGGGCGAGGCCGGCGTGGGTGCTCAAGCGCGCCTCGCGGGCGCGGTGACGGCCGGCACGAGGCGAGGGTCGAGCCTCGCGCAGGCGACGTCCGCGAAGACGACGCCGATCGCGGCGGCGGCGCTGGCGAAGAGCGCGAGGGCCATCAGCCACGTCGTGTCGCGCGCGCTCACGGCGCGCACCGTCGCCTCACCGAGGCCGTCGAGGCCGAAGACGCGCTCGACCACGAACGCCCCGCCGAGGGCCATCGGCGCCTCGAGCGTCGCCAGCGTCGCGACGGGCAGGAGCGCCGCGGGCAACGCATGGACGAGGGTGGCGCGCAGGCGACCGGCGCCCCGCCCGACGGCGGCGCGGACCCAGTCCTCGGAGATCGCGCGTCGCAGGGCTGCGCGCTGCTGGGTGGCGGGCACGGCGAAGAGCGCCAGCGCGAGCACCGACGCCCCGGCGAAGATCGGCGTCGAGGCCGCGCCGGTGACGCGCGCGGCGAGCGTCGCGGCGACGGCCGTGGGCGTGACGTAGGCCGCGAGGGCGAGGAAGACGAGGCCTGCGTCGAGCGGGCGCGAGCGCATGGCGGCGCCGAGTGACGCCGCGGCGATGGCGAGGGCGTATCCGAGCGCGATGCCGCCGAAGACGAGCGCCAGCGTGACCGGCGCACGCGCCGCGAGCTCGTCGAGCACCGGGCGGCCGTCGGCGCCGAGCCCCAGTCGCCGCGTGACCGCGCCGAGCGCCCATTTGCCGTAGCGCGTCTCGAGGGCCATTGCGGCGAGCCGGCTCGGTCCCGCGAGCACCACGAAGTCCGACTCGTACACCGACCAGAAGGTCTGCCAGCGGTCGACGCACGCGCGCGCGGTCGCGAGGTCGTCTCCGGGGGCGATCACGTCGTCGCGGCCGGTCGCGTGCGCAGCGATCGCGACGAGCGAGCGCGCGTGGTCGAGCGTGGCGGCGTCGCGAGGAGGCTCGAGCGCGGCGAGCACCTCCTCGAGCGCGAACGTGTCGAGCGCATGGAGGTCCGCGGCGCGCGACTCGGAGCCGTAGCGCGCGATCCGCCGCACGGCGCTGCGCACGGCGGCGCGCCGGAACTCGATGCCGCGATCGTCCCAGAATCGTGCCCAGAACGCGACCGCGCGGGCCGGGTCGCGCGCGTCGCCGGGCTGCGTGAGCCCCATGCGGCGCGCGACCGGCGCGAGCGCGACCGCCACGCGCGCGCGGGGCTCCGGGGCGAGCCCGTCGAGCCCGGGCAGCACGTGCGGGAGCGCGGCGCCGCCGAG
>CAIVJW010000095.1 GCA_903906315.1 uncultured delta proteobacterium
TCAAGCGAAGGCCGTGCGGATCTTCGAGCTCGCGCGCTGGATGCCGGTCCTTGCTGCATGTAGGCCAGCGCGAAGGAAGCACAGCGCAAATGCCGAGGCAGCGTAACGAAATCGCTCTTCGCTTGCGAAGGTAGGGCTAGAGCTTCATCCCCTTGGCGACTTCAACCGTGGCGTCCGTATTGGCAAGGTGCGCCAGGTGCCCGAGCAGGTACTCCTTCACGCTCGCCTCGAGCTCGTCGAGCGCCGCTTCGTGGCCGAACGCGGCCGCAAAGGCGTGAATCGTCCCGCGCTCGGCGTCGCTGGTGTGACCATCTGCCCACGCGAGCAGCAGAGCCGTCTTGAGGAAGAGCAGCCGGACGTCGTCGCTCGGGAGCAACGCGGAAAGCTCCCCCGCCTCGATGGCCGGGCGCCGCTCGAGCTCGGCGAGCGCCGCCGCGCCGCCCCCGACGTCGGCCCAGAAGGAGGCCACGAGGGCCGCCTCCCGCTCGTGAAGCCCGTCGCACTTCGCCACGGCGAACAGCCCCCGCGCGATGGCCTCTGCCTGGGTGGTGTCGAGCGCGATCTCAGGTGAGAAGCTCATGTGTCCGTCTCCTTCTTCGACATCGATGGGGTATGCGGGAACGTCCGGCGCGTCGCCAAGTCCGCGGCGGCGGTCAACGGCGATTGCCGCACTCGGCCTTGCGCAGCGCAAGCCTGGCCTGAAGCTCGTCAATCGAAAGATCCGCGTACTTCTTGGGCAGCATCCGCCGATTCGAGGCCTCGAATACCGCGAGCAGCTCCATGTACTCGATCATGGCCACGTCTCGCGAGGGCAGGTAGTCACCGACGGCAGTCGCGAGGTCCGCCGCCCCGAGCACCGCGTCCTGCCCGCGCAGCGCGCACGCCTGCTCCGCGGCCGACAGGACGATCGCCTCGATGTCTGCGTTGGAGTAGCCGAGCACGGCGCTGGTGATCGCGGGGTCGATCGGCGAGGGCAGGTCGCAGGCGACCTTCGCCTTCCGGAACTGCGCCCGAAAGATGCGCTCCACCTCGTCGACCGTCTGCGCGTAGAGAAACGGGATCTTGCGATCGAGCCGGCCCGCGCGCTTGATGTCGATGTCGAGCTTGTCGGGCCGGTTGGTCATCAGGATGAACAGGACGCGGCCCCGGTTGCCCGTGTCGCTCATGAACTCCTTGATTCGCCCGATGACTCGCGAGGAGGTGCCCCCGTCGCCGTCCCCGTCACCGCCGCCGAACGCACGGTCGCCCTCGTCGATGATGACGAGCACCTGCCCTATCGCCTGCACGACGTTCAGGATGCGCTCGAGGTTGCCTTCGGTCGCTCCGACCCACTTCGACCGGAAGTTCTTGAGCTTGATCGTCGTGAGCCCGCTCTCCTTCGCGAACGCCTCCGCGACGAACGTCTTGCCCGTGCCCATAGGCCCCGTGAAGAGCATGCCCATCGGGCAGCGCGCCCGGCGCCCCTCGCGCATGTTCTCGGCGATGACGCCGAGCTCGCGCTTGACCTCTTCGAGCCCCCCGACGACCTCGAAGCCGTGCTTCGACTCGACGAACTCGATGAGCCCGAAGCACTCGCGCTCGATGATCTCGCGCTTGCGAGCCGCCACCAGCCGGTCAATCTCTGCGCGTGAGTCCTCGCTCCGGGCGGGCGCGACGCCGTCCGGCGCGATGAGCTTCTTGATCTCGTCGCGCGACATCCCCTTCGTGATCGAGGCGAGCTTCTGCGCCCGCGCGGTCGTCTGAGCGTCGGCGCTCGCCCCCGCCGCGAGGAGGTCCGTCACGTAGCGCGCGCGATCCTCGTCGTCGTCGCCGGACTCGGCCGGCGTGAGGATCGACGTGAGCTGGATGCTCTTCAGGCCCGCGGTGATCTCGGCGAGCCGCTCGACGTCGGCGGCGGCGAGCGACGGGTCGGCGAACCGGACGACGAGCTCGCGCTCCTCCTTGTTCGGCATGGGCACGCGCACCGTGGCCACGCGCGGATTCGACACCACCTTCGGGTGCAGGTCCGAGAGGTTCTCGACCACGAGCACGATGACCGAGTCCGAGCGCTCGAGAGTCCGCAGGAGCGACCACCGGTGCAGCGTGACGACCGCCGCCCGATCGTCTTGCGTCGAGAACGAGGTGTCGCCCGCCGGCGCGATCGTGTCGGCGTACTCGAGCACGACGGCGATCCGGTCGTTCGTCGTCAGCGCTCGCTCGAGCAGCGGGAGCACCTTCGCGGGGTCACGCTGGCCCACGAGGTCGTCGAGCCCGGTCGCGCCCGCCTTGCGCTTGGCGAACCGGACGCCCGTCGACACGTTGTAAAGGACGACCGTGTCTTTGGTCCTCGCGAAGAGCACCTCGGACAGGAACTCCGTCGCGCTGTGGAGCTTGCCCTCGTGGAGCACGACGTCGTGCACGTTGCCGTGCAGGACGAATTGGGACGACTCCCCCCGCAGGTAGCGCCGCTTCAGGTCCTCGCACCAGGAGGGGAGCTTCGCGTCCGGGACCGCTGCCGCGCTCGTCGTCTCTTGCACCATCACGCCTCCCCTACCGCTCGATCGCGGCCATGAACTGCTCGGTCTCGCGCGCCGTCTGGCGGATGGACTCCACGCCGTCGATGAGCTCGTCGAGCTGGCCGCCGAGCTCCGACGGCGTGCGCATGGTGACAATCTGATCGGCGAGGAGCTTGAACGTGTTCTCGATGAGATCGAGCTGCCCTCGCGCGACCTGAAGATCCCCGCCAATTTCGGCGTATTTGTCGCGACGCCTGGCGAGCACGTCGAGGTTCTTCTGGGCCACGCTGCGCTTGCCCTGGTCGTCGGTCGCTTCGAGCAGCCTCTCGAAGCGCGCCGCCTCCTTCTCGATCTGACGGACGTCGACCGAGCACAGGTACTGCGCGTAGCGCGTGCAGGTGAGGGCCAGCTCGAGGAAGCTCGCGACGAGCCGGTCGAGCTTCGAAAGCTCGCCCTGGAGGAGCTGCTGCGTGAACGCCGGATTCGTCGCGGCAAGCTCCAGGATCTGGTCTCGCGTCGCCTTGAGCGCCCGGCAGCGGTCGGCTTCCTCGGCCGGCAGCGTCGCGAGCTTCGCGTCGGCCTCCGCCTCGCGCTTCGCGTCGACCTCGCGCTGGTGATACTTGTCGAACCACGTCCTCTGGAGCAGGGTCGAGTCCGGCGCGAACAGCATCCAAAGGGCCTCGACGCCGACGCCGACCACCGCGATCCATGCGCTCTGCGTGGCCGCGGCGACGGCGAGGGCGCCGCCGAGCACGCTCAGGTTGTACGCGTTGATGAACGCGTACTTCGCGTACGGGGGCTTGTCGCCGTTGCGAGGGCTCACGAGGCCTTCTTCGCGTAGAGCAAGTCGAGGAGGTGCTTCTCGACCGCGCGAAACTCGTCGCTCGATTTGAGCCCGAGATCGCGGCGCGTGAAGGCGGGCAGATCGACGCGCTCCACGATGGTCGCCGGGCGCGCGGACAGCACGAACACCGTGTCGGCCAGGTAGACGGCCTCGGAGACGTCGTGCGTGACGAAGAGGATGGTGTTGTCCTCGCGCCTGGAGATGTCCACGAGCAAGCCCTGCATCTCCCACCGGGTGTGCGGGTCGAGCGCCCCGAACGGCTCGTCCATCAGGAGCAACTTCGGCTTGTTGATGAGCGTTCGAGCGATCGCGACCCGCTGCTTCATGCCGCCGGAGAGCTGCTTCGGGTACATCTTGGCCGAGTCGGCCAGGCCGACCGCCTCGACGTACTTCATGGCCGCCTCGTGGGCCTCGCGCTTCGCGACGCCGCGTAGGCGCAGGCCATAGGCCACGTTCTCGAGCACCGTCAGCCACGCGAAGGACGTGTACGCCTGGAAGACCATCCCCCGATCCCGGCCGACGCCCTCGATCACCTCGCCGTCGAGCCGCACCTCGCCCTGCGTCGGCGTGAGGAGCCCCGCGACGCACTTGAGGATCGTCGATTTGCCGCAGCCCGATGGGCCGAGGAAGACGATGATCTCCCCGCAACCAGGCTTGTTCGCGATGGAGAAGCTCACGTCTCGAACGGCCTCGACGTCATCGCCCGACCGTGATCGGTAGGTCACGCTGACCCCGGCGAGGGTGAGCTTGGGGGCCTCGGCTGCCGCTTCGCGGGCGGGCTCGGAGCCCTCGGCGCCGCCGCTCTCGGGCTCAACCATTGGCCGTCTCCCTCCACGGGAAGAGCAGGGAGTTCACCAGCCGGATGAGCGCATCCGTGGCAAGGCCGATGAGGCCAATGACGAGGATGCCCGAGAAGACCTCGGCCGTCTTGAGGTGGTTTCCGGCCAGCGCGATGAGGTACCCGAGGCCGCGGCGCGCGTTCACGAACTCGGCCAGGATGACGTACGTCCAGGAGATCGCGTTCATGACGCGGAAGCTGTCGAAGATGTCGGGCAAGGCGGCCGGGATGATCACCGTTCGGATGACCTGGGCGCGCGTCGCCCCGAGCGTCAGCGCCGTTTGCAGGAGCTCCTCGGGCACCGCGCGGACGGCCGTGATCACCACGGGCAGGAGGTAGACGAACACGCCGAGGAAGAGGAAGGCGATCTTCTCGCCCTCGTCGATGCCAAACCAGAGAATGAGCAAGGGAATGAACGCCGAGATTGGCATGTACCGCAGCGGCGCCAGGATCGGGTCGAGGAAGCGCTCGACGGGCTCGAACGCGCCCATGAGCACGCCGAGCGGCAGCGCCACGAGCGCCGCCGCGGCGAAGGCCAAGGCGATGCGCACCGCCGAGGCGGCGACCGCGTCGAAGAGCGTCCCGTCGAGGATCATGCGCAGCGTGACCTGAACGACGCGCACGGGCGAAGGCAGGAAGAGCTCGCCCACGAGAGGCGGCTGGCCGAGCGTGAGCACGCACCAGCAGACCAGCAGCAGCACCGGCAGCGCGAAGGCGAGCGGCAGCCGCAGCCGAGCCGACACGGGCCGCCGAATGGCCCACGTCGACTCGGGCGCGCGCCGCGCGGCGAGCCTGCTCTTGGCTACGACGGCCACGCCCGGAGGCCCGACCTTCGGGCCGCTGGCCGGCACATTCCCCTCGTTCGGCGGCACGTCTGCGCTCACTCGACGCTGAGAATGACCTTGATCTCGGTGCGCCGGTTCTGCATCCGGCCCTCTTCGGTCGTGTTGACCGCGACCGGCTTGTCGGCGCCGAAGCCCGACGTCTTGAAGCGGGCCTCGGGGATCTTGAAGTTCGCCGCGAGGTACTTCTTCACGGCATCCGCGCGCAGCTTGGAGAGGCCGCGGTTGACCTCGGGGCTGCCCGTGCTGTCCGTGTGACCCTCGACGGCGAGGATGGTGTTGCCGAAGGCCAACATCGTGTCGCCGAGCGCGTCGAGCGTGAAGTAGGACCCTTCCATGATCTTGTCGGAGCCCGTCGCGAAGTGGATGAAGATCTGCTTGTTCACGATCGCGCGTTGCTTGGCCGGGTCGCCCTTCTTGCTCGCGTCGGGCTTGAAGTCCTCCACCACCTTCTGACCCGCATAGTCGGCGGCGAGCGACGCGACGAAGCGCGTATCCACGCAGTCCGTGGCCTCGACGACCTTGGAGATGACTCCCTGCTTGCGCCAGACCACGAAGGCGGCGTCGAAGAGCGCGACGAACTGCGGGCGCGCGCCGGTGAGCCCGTAGAAGAGGGCGTTGTCGGCGAAGGGCGTGAGCTTCAGCCCCGAGAGCATGCCCGAGACGTCCTCGCCCGAGAGCTTGAGCGATTTACCGACGAGCTCATTCGAGCCGGCCGGGTCCTTGGCCATCGCCTCGATGCCGGCGAACCAGCCGTGGATGAAGTCGCGCACCGTCTCGGGGTACTTGTCGACGATCTCCTGCCGCGCGACGAGCGTGTCGGCGATGACGTTCGTCGCCGCGGAGGTGGACACGAGGACGTGGGCGTCGGCCTCGCGCGCCTTCACCGCCCCCGAGAGGTCGGGCTCCCAGGTCACGGCGGCGTCGACGTTCTTCGACCGGAACGCGGCGGCGGCGAGGGGCGCCTCGTTGGTGAACACGAGGTTCTTCTCGATGGTGCGCTTCTCGTCCGGGGTCAGGCCCGACTGGTTCAGCAGATAGAGGAGCAGCCAATGCGAGGGCGTGTAGCGGGTCGTCGCGACCTTCTTGCCGCGGAGATCCTCGACGCTCTTGATCGTCTTGAGTGACACGATGCCGTCGCCGCCGCGCGACCAGTCCTGCTGCAGGATGGACTTGGCCTTGATGCCCTGCTCGGCCAGCGTCGACGCCTCACGGGCCCACGAGTCGACCGTGTCCCACATGATGTCCATCTGGCCGCTGGCGAAGGCGGTCAGCTTGGTCGCCGGGTCCTCGAAGACCTTGAACTCGACGGCGAGGCCGTACTTCTCCTTGTAGATCGACCCCGCGGCGTTCGGGGCGAAGCCCCCATTGGCCACGATGCCCGGCGCGTGGCCGGCCCAGGTGTTGATGCCGACGACGAGGGGCCGGCCGAGCTTGCCCTTGCCGAGCGTGACCGGGGCGACGCCCGTCACCGGCGCCTTGCGGTCCGGGTCCTTGACCTGCTCGAGCTTGAAGTCGTCCTTCGAGAGGCCCTTTGCGCCCGACGCGGATCCCGAGGGCGCCCCGGCGTCGGCGGAAGCCGCGCCTTCGGTGGCCCAGTCCTTTGCCTCGCTGCCGAACTTCTTCCAGAGCACGACGCCGAGAACGGCGACGATGACGAGGGCAATGAAGCCCTTCGCGAACGGGGTCAGTTTCACGGTCTCTCCGTACCTTCCGGCCCTCGTGCGGGGGGGCCTTCGCCGCGACTACATCGTCTTGGTTGAGGCCTTCTTGGCGGCCGAGGCGGCCTTGAGCTGCGCGAGCTGTTGCTTGGCCGTGACGTCGCCGGAGGCCTGACGGAGCGCGGCCAGCCGCGTGTCGAGCTCGCTCGACTTGAGCTCCTGCCCGAGGTTTGCCTCCGCGACCGCGTTCTTGATGTGCGTCCGCACGTTGTCGAGGGCCTTGATCTCGGCGTCGACCGAGAGGCCGTCGAGCTGCTCGTTGATGCGCATTCGCGCCTGCGCGTTCGCCATCTTGGCGATCATCGTGTCCTTCTCCGCCTGCAGCTTGCGGATCTCGGACTGGACGTTGACGAGCGCGCTCTTGGCGCTGTCCGCGTCCTTCTGCGCGACGTCGAGCTCGGCCTTCAGGTCGCCCACCTCGGCCTCGAGGGCGGCCTTTTTCTGGAGCAGGATCACGGCAAGGTCGTCCTGCGAGGTCTCGACCGCGACGTTGAGCTCGGCCTCGACCTGAGCGAGCTCCTTGCTCCGGGCGGCGTAGCGCTCCGACAGCTCCTCGCGGCGCCGGATGATCGCGGCCGTCGCCTTCTTCAGCTGCGCGTATTTCCCGACCATCGCACCGATGGCGTTTTCATACGCGATCTCGGGGTGCTCCTTCTCTATGTCGGAAATCCACAAGCTCACGAAGCCCTTCCAGAGATTGCCCAACCTGGCGAAGATCCCGCTCGACATCATTGGCTCCTTGGTCGCGCGTCGCTAGCGCGGCGCGATGAGCTTCGGCGACTGCTCGACCACGCGGGCGATCGCCTCTTGCCCGAAGAACTCCAGCACCTGCTGCACGCGGAGCTTCTCCGCGTTACAGGTCAACGCGAGCTTGCGCTGCTCTCCGACCTGCTGCTCCATCAGGGCGCGGACGGCCGCGATCTCGGCGCTCAGCTGCTCGATACGCGTCGTCGACTCACCGAGCAGGCTTTGCGTGTCACGCTCGCCGTGCTGGGTGTAGGCCTCGAGTGCCTGGATTTGCTGCGCGCCGGCCTCGATGATCTGGTCGACCGGAATGCCGAACGCCGCGAGGGAGGCCTCGACGATGCGCTTCTTGATCTCGCGAGGCGCCTCCGCCGGCAGCGTCCCGAGCAGCGCGACCGCCTTCTCGACGCGCTGCTGCTCCTCGAGCGTGATCTCCGCCGCGCGGTAGACGGCCGGAAAGTCGACCACGCCGCCCTCCGCCCTCGGCAGGTCGCCCGTGAGCGCTGGCGCCGCGGGAGCGGTCGCGCGCTCTGCGGGCGAGGGCGCCGGCGGCGAGGGCGCGTCCTCCGCATACTTGGCGATCAGCTCGTGCGCCGTCTGATCGGCGCTCGGCTCCGGCGCAGCGTCGTTGTCTTCGTCGACGACGAACCACCCGAGTACGGTCTTGCCCAACCCCTTCTTCGCGGTCACGAGCGCCCTCCGTTTCCCAGCGCGCGGACCCTAGCCGATCCCTTGGCCCGACCACAAGGCGCCCGGCCGGCGCGGCGCCGAAGGAGGCTAAGCCCTCCGACATGCCCCGCGGCACGATCGACCGGAACCGTGCCGTTCACCGGCCTCGCCGGTCTCACGTGGCCGCCGCTGCCCCCGCCCACAGACTCCCTCCACCAAAGTCTCCAGCAGTAGTGCTAATGCGCGCCCTCGACCGGGCCGCCGCGCGGGCGCTTGAGGAAGGCGGCGAGCACGAAGCAGCCGAGGAACACGACGGTCGCCCGGGTGAACCCGTCATTGAAGCTCAGCACGAGCGCCTGCACGCGGACCTTCAGCTCGAGCACCGTCTCGGCGACCAGCTCGCGCTGGAAGGTCTGCCCGCCGAGGCCGCCCTGGATCGCCCCGCTGATCTCGTGCACGAGCGGGTTCGACGGGTAGATCGCCTCGCGCAGGTACGACGCGTGGACCTTCGTCCCGCGGTCGACGAGCAGGCCCATCCACGCGGTGCCGATCGATCCGCCGAGCTCGCGCGTCAGGTTGAAGAGGCCCGTCGCGTTGCCGCGCTGCGCGTGCGGCAGGTCCGACAGCGCGAGCATGCTGATCGGGATGAACATGAAGCCGAGCGAGATCGCTCGGATGAACATGGGGCGCGTGAGGTCCCAGAACCCGGCCTGGTTCGTGAGGTGCGCGTTCATCCAGAGGCTCACCGCGACGCCCGTGATGCCGAAGAAGAGCATCCCCCGCGGGTCGACCTTGCCGACCATCTTGCCAATCATCGGCATGAGGAAGATCTGCGCGACGCCCGAGACGAGGAACACGCGACCGATGTCGAGCGCCGAGTAGCGCATGACCGCGCCGCAGTAGAGCGCGAAGAGAAAGTTCCCCGAGAAGAGCGAGAGGCCGAGCAGGAAGTTGATGCCAGTGCCCGCGGCGTAGCTCCGGTTCAGGAAGACGCGCAGGTCGATGACGGGGTGCTCGGCCTCGAGCTCGTGCACGAAGAACGTGACGAGCGCGACCGCCGCGACCGCCGCGAGCCCGGCGATGAGGCGCGACTCGAGCCAGCCCTCGCGATTGCCCTCCTCGAGCACGTACTGCAAGGACGCCATGCCGATCGCGAGCAGGCCAATGCCGACCACGTCGACCGGCGCGCGCGAGGGCTGGAAGCCAGGCTCCTGGAGGGCCCGCAGGGCGAGCCACGCGGTGAACAGGCCGAGTGGCACGTTGACGAGGAAGACCCAGTGCCAGCTGGCCCAGTCGATGAGATAGCCGCCGATCGTCGGGCCGAGCAGCGGGCCGGTGACGGCGCCGAGGCCCATGAACGCCGCGGCCATGCCGTGCTGCGCGCGCGGGTAGCGCGCGAAGAGGATCGCCTGCGAAGTGGGCATGATCGCGCCGCCGCCGAGGCCCTGCAGCGCGCGGAAGGCGACGAGCGACGGCAGGCTCCAGGCGACGCCGCAGAGCGCGCTCGCGACCGTGAAGACCAGGATCGACGCCGCGAAGTAGCGTCGGTAGCCGAAACGCCGCTGCAGCCAGCCCGTCATCGGGATGATGACGATGTTCGCCATCATGTACCCGGTCGAGACCCACCCGATCTGGTCGAGCGGCGTGCCGAAGCTCGCGCGGATGTCGTTCAGCGCGACGTTGACGATCGTGATGTCGATGAGCGCCATCAGCGCGGCCGTCATGGCCACGAACGTGATGAGCCCCTTCGAGCCCGTGATCGGCGTCTCGCCCACGAAAGTCAGTCCTTCGTGGTGACGGTGACCTCGGCGGAGAGGCCCGGGCGGAGCGCGGGCAGGCCCTCGCCGGGATCGAGCCGCACGAGGACGGGGACGCGCTGCACGACCTTCGTGAAGTTGCCGGACGCGTTGTCGGGCGGAAGCAGCGCGAAGCGCGATCCGGTGCCGCCCGCGAGGCTCTCGACCTTGCCGACGAGGTGCTTGCCCGGGAAGCTGTCGATCGACACCTCGGCGCGCTGACCGGGCCGCATCGCGCCGAGCTGGTCCTCCTTGAAGTTCGCGACCACCCACACGTCGTCGAGGCGCGTGATGGCGAGCATCGGGCGCGCCGGATCGGCCATCTGGCCGACCTCGACCGTGCGGCGCGAGACGACGCCTCGCATCGGCGCCTTGACGACCACGTAGCCGAGCGTGAGCTCGGCCTGGGAGACCGCGACCTCGGCCTGCGCGACGCGCGCCTTCGCCACGTCGACCTGCGCCGCCGAGGCCCTCACCTGCTGCGGGGCGGTGAGCGCGGCCTGCAGGCGCCCCTCGGCGGTCTCGAGCGATCCCGCCGCGTTGCCGATGCCCGCGTTCGCCGACGCGAGCCGCGCGCGCGCCTGATCGAGGGCCGCGTCGGCCTGATCGAAGCCGGCCCGGCGCCCGTCGAGCTCGGCCTGCGCGACGGCGCCGTCGGCGAAGAGCCTCTCGACGCGGCGGAGCTCCGTCTCGACCAGCGTGCGCCGCGCCGCGACCGCCGTGACGTCGGCCTTCGCCTGGTCGATCGCGGCGCGCGACGTGCCGGTCAGGGCCTGCGCCTGCACGATGCCGCCCTTCGCCTGCTTCGTGCTCGCCTCGGCCGATCGCTCGACGAGCGCGAGCTGCGCCTCGGCGGCGGCCTGGCTCGCGCGCGCCGCGGCCAGATCGGCCTTGGCGGCCGCGAGGCGGACCCTGGCGTCGCGGTCGTCGAGCTCGACCAGCACGTCGCCCTCGACGACCTCCTGGTTGTCCTTGACGAGGACGCGCGCGACCTGGCCTTGAATGCGGGGGGCGACGCTCGCGACGTGCGCCTCGACGAAGGCGTCGTCGGTGCTCTCGCGGCCGCGGCCGCGCGCCCAGGCCAGCGCCCCGCCGAGCCCGAAGCCGACGACCAGCACCGGAAGCACGATCGCGGCCTTGGGGCGCTTCTTCGTGGGCGGCGCGGCCGGGGCGGCGGTCGCAGGGGTCGCGGGGGTCGAGGCGCTCGGAGCAGGGTCGGCCATGGGGGCGCGTGGTCTCGCACCGGCGCCCCTCGAACGCCAGGGGCGCTCTGCCCCAGCGCCGTCCCCCGCGCCCTCGCCCGGGCCGGCCCCGCGCGCGCCGCGTTTGGGCCGCCGACGCACCGGGCGTCGCGAACCCCTGGCGGCGGCGAGGATTTTGGTAGGCTGCCGCGTCCCCGATTGGAAGGTGCCGCGCGATGGACTCCCACTCCAGCATGAATCTCCGCCTGCCCCCGGGCCGGCTCGAAGAGCGCTTCCACGAGAAGAAGCCCCTCTACGACGAGCACGAGGCCCTCACCGAGGCCAACCGCTGCCTCTACTGCGTGGACGCGCCGTGCGTGACCGCGTGCCCGACGAAGATCGACGTCCCGACGTTCATCCACAAGGTCGCGACCGGCAACGTCCGCGGCGCGGCGCGCACGATCCTCACGGAGAACCTGCTCGGCGAGTCGTGTGGGCAGGTGTGCCCGGTCGAGACCCTCTGCGCGGGCGCGTGCGTTTACAACGCCTGGGAGCGGCCCCCGATCCAGATCGGGCGCCTGCAGCACTACGCGGTGACGACCGCGATCGCGAACAAGCCGGACCTCTTCGAGCTCGCGCCCGAGACCGGCAAGACGGTCGCGCTCGTCGGCGCCGGGCCGGCCTCGATCGCGGCGGCGGGCTGGCTCGCGCTGCGCGGGCACCGCGCGGTGGTCTTCGAGAAGAAGACGATCCCCGGCGGCCTGAACACGCTCGGCATCGCCCCGTACAAGATGAAGGGCGACGCCGCGCTGAAGGAGATCGCGTGGGTCCTCGGCCTCGCCAAGGGCCGCATCGAGCTGCGCCTGGGCGTGGACGTCGTCGCGGGCGCGGCGGGCGCAGAGGAGGTCTCGGCCGCCGCGCTGCTCGCCGACTACGACGCCGTCTTCCTCGGGCTCGGCCTCGGCGCCGACTCGGCGATGGGCGTGCCGGGCGAGGACGGCGAGGGCGTCGTCGGCGCGACGGCGTTCATCGAGCGGCTGAAGGCCGACCCGGCCCTGACGCTCGACGGCGTGCAGCGCGCGATCGTCGTCGGCGGCGGCAACACCGCGCTCGACGCCGTGCACGAGCTCGCGTCGCTCGGCGTGGCCGCGACCATGGTCTACCGCCGCAGCGAGGCGAAGATGCCGGGCTACGCGCACGAGCTCGCGGCCGCCCGCGTCGACGGCGCCGGCCTGGTGGAGGATCGCGCGCCGATCGAGGTCGTTCGCGCGAGCGGCAAGCTCGTCGCGCTGCGGGTCGCCCCCGCGAAGGACGGCAAGCCCGTCGGCGGCGCGGCGCCCGAGGACCTGCCCGCGGATCTCGTCATCGTCGCGATCGGGCAGAACCGCGCGACCCAGATCGCGCAGGCGTTTGCCGGCGTCGCGCTCGACCCGAAGGGCCGCGTCGTCGTCGACCCGGCCACGCACCGGACGGGCAACGCGAAGGTCTGGTCGGGCGGCGACTGCGTGAACGGCGGCAAGGAGGTCGTCAACGCGGTGGCCGAGGCCAAGGTCGCGGTCCTGGCCATCCACTCCACGCTGATGGGAGCCAACTAGTCATGGCCGATCTGTCCGTCGATTTCTGCGGCATCAAGTCCCCGAACCCGTTCTGGCTCGCGTCCGCGCCGCCGACGAACACGGGCGCCCAGATCATGCGCGCCTTCGACGCCGGCTGGGGCGGCGCGGTGTGGAAGACGCTCGGCAACCCGATCGTGAACGTGTCGAGCCGCTTCGGCGGCATCGACTACGGCTCGACGCGGATGATGGGGCTCAACAACATCGAGCTCATCACCGACCGCCCCCTCGACGTGAACTTGAGGGAGATCACCGAGGTCAAGAAGCGCTACCCGAAGCACGTCGTCATCGCCTCGCTGATGGTCGAGACGAAGGACGAGTGGCGCGAGATCATCCAGAAGGCCGAGGACGCCGGCGCCGACGGGCTCGAGCTGAACTTCGGCTGCCCGCATGGCATGTGCGAGCGCGGCATGGGATCGGCCGTCGGCAACGAGCCCAAGGTGCTCGAGGAGATCGCGCGCTGGGCCGTCAGCTTCGCGAAGACGCCGGTCATCATCAAGCTCACGCCGAACGTGAGCGACATCGTCGAGCCGGGCGAGGCCGTTCTCCGATCGGGCGCGCACGCGATCTCGCTCATCAACACGATCAAGTCGATCATGGGCGTCGACCTCGAGCGCATGATCCCGCTACCGCGCGTCGGCAAGTACTCCACGAACGGCGGCTACTGCGGCCCCGCGGTGAAGCCGATCGCGCTGCACCTCCTGAGCCAGCTCACGCGCCACCCGACGATCAAGGCGCTGCCGATGTCGGGCATCGGCGGCATCGGCACCTGGCGCGACGCAGCCGAGTTCATCGCGCTCGGCGCGACCACCGTGCAGGTGTGCACCGCGGTCATGCACTACGGCTATCGCATCGTCGAGGACATGATCGAGGGCCTCTCGGACTTCCTCGACGACCGCGGCATGAAGAGCGTCAACGAGCTCCGCGGGCTGGCGATCGGCCAGTACCAGGAGTGGGGCGACCTCGATCTCTCGTTCCGCGTCGTCGCCGACGTGAACGAGGAGAAATGCATCGGCTGCCAGCTCTGTTACGTCGCCTGCATGGACGGCGCGCACCAGTGCATCCACCTCCCCGGTCGCACCGAGGCGGAGGCGCGCAAGGCCGGACACCTTCACCTCCCGGCGCACGTTCCGGAGCGCGCGGTGAAGGCCGTCGCGCTCGCGAACGCCGGCCAGCTCGGGCCGCGTGCGGTGCCCGGCACGCGCATCCCGTTCGTCGACGAGGACGAGTGCATCGGCTGCAACCTGTGCTCGCTCGTGTGCCCCGTCGCCGGCTGCATCACGATGAAGGAGCTCGACAGCGGCAAGCCGGTCGAGACCTGGAACGACCGCATCCAGAAGGGGACGAACCTCGTCCCCGGCGGGCTCGACGCGACCGAACGCGCGCGCCGCTTCTAGGTCGGCCGAGCGGCGCCCCCCCCCGAGGGGCGCCGACTCGCCGCGGCCCGCGCGGCAGGCGTCGGCGCGCGTCGGGGAGCTGCACCGGCTCCTCGCGGGGCGGACCCGGCGCGGCGGTCACTTGCACCGTCGCGCGTGCTAGGTTCGCCTTCCCCCGGTTCCGATGGCCAACGACGTCCCTCGCACCTCCACCGGCCGCGGTGCCGACGTCCCCGCCGCGGCGCTCGTCCTGGCCCCCTACCTGCTGTTCCTGGCGTCGGGGGCCAGCGGGCTCGTCTACCAGGTCCTGTGGGTCCGTCAGTTCGGCGGCGTCTTCGGCAACACCGTCCATTCCGCGGCGCTCGTGACCGCCGCGTTCATGTGCGGCCTCGGCGTCGGCGGCTACCTCGCGGGCGCGTGGGCCGATCGCCGGTTCCTCGCGGCCGAGGCCGCCGGCGAGGCCCCGGGCGGGCGCTTCCTCGCGGCCTACGGCACAGCGGAGATCGCGATCGGCGCGATGGGCGCCGGCCTCGCGGTCGCGCTACCGCGCCTCGACGGCCTCTCGACGCGCATCTCGGCGTACGCGCCAGGCGCGGGCGGCTTCCTCGAGCTGTCGTTCGGCTCGATGATCTTCCGCTACGCGGCGGCGGTGGTGTTGCTCGCGCCCATCACCGTGCTGATGGGCGGGACGCTGACCCTGCTCATCCGCCACGTCGTCGCCGCTCGCCTCGACCGCGCGGGCACGCGCATCGGCGCGCTCTACGGCCTGAACACGCTGGGCGCCGCGATCGGCTGCGTCGCCACCGACTTCGCCCTGGTGCCGGCGCTCGGCCTCCTCCGCACGCAGCTCGTCGCCGCGTCGATCAACCTCGCCGTCGGGCTCGCGGCCCTCGCCCTCGCGCGCCGGAGCCCCGCCTCGGCGGTCTTGGCCGCGCCCACGACGGCCGCGACGCGCGCGCCGGCCCTCGCCGACCCGGCGCGCCACGCGCTCTGGCTCACGGCGATCGCGATCGGGCTCACCGGCTTCACGGGAATGGGCCTGGAGATCGTATGGTTCCGCGTCCTCGGCAACGCCCTCGGCGCGTACCGGGCGGTCTTCTCGCTCCTGCTCGCCGTGCTCCTCGTCTCCATGTGGGCCGGATCGATGATCGGCGGCGCGATCCACCGGCGCTTCCCCGACGCGGCGACCTCGTACATCGTCGTCGAAACCCTGCTCGTCCTCGTCGCGCTCGCGCTCCTCGCCACGTTCCAGCGCAGCGTGGTCGACCAGGAGCTCCTGGCCCCCGTCCGCGCGCTGGGGGCGTCCGCGGCCGGACCGTCCGCCGCGGGGCAGGTCGGCGCGATGGTCCGCACGATCGCAGGGCTGGTCGGCCCGCCCGCGCTGCTGATGGGCTTCGCGTTCCCGCTCGCCAACGCCCACGTGCAGCGGGCCGAAGCGAGCGTCGGGCGCCGCGCGGGCGCGCTCTACCTCGCGAACACCGCCGGGTCGGTGCTCGGATCGATCGTCGCGGGCTTCGCGCTGCTCCCGCAGCTCGGCGCGCAGGCGAGCGTGTTCTGGCTCGCGCTGGCCGCGGCCAGCGCCGTCGTTCCGCTCGGCCTCGCTCGCCGCCGCCTGTCCTCGCGACGCGCCGTTGGCGCGGCCGACGTGATCGTCGCGACCGCCGCGCTCGCGCTCTTCGTCGGCCTCGCGAGCTACCGATCCCTGCTGCCCGACGACGACCTGCGTCGCCGCGTGCTCGCCAAGTTCCCCGGCGAGCGCCTGCTCGACGTCACGGAGGGCGAGAACGAGGTCGTCGCCGTCACGGTCGACCCGCTCGGCGATCGGCGGCTCTGCACCAACGGCCACTCGATGTCCGGCAACTCGCCGGAGGCCCAGCGCTACATGCGCGCCTTCGCCCACGTGCCGCTGCTGCTGACCGAGTCGCCGCGGAGCGTCCTCGTGATCTGCTTCGGCGTCGGCAACACGCTGCACGCGGCCTCGCTGCACCCCTCCGTGGAGCGGCTCGAGCTCGCCGATCTCTCGCGCAACGTGCTCGATCACGCGCCCTTCTTCGAGGCGACCAACCACGGAGTCCTGCGCGACCCGCGCGTGCGCGTGTTCGTCGACGACGGTCGGCAGCACCTACGCATGGCCCCCCCGGGCACCTACGACCTCGTCACGCTCGAGCCGCCGCCGATCGCGTTCGCCGGCGTCTCCGCCCTGTACGCGCGCGAGTTCTACGAGCTCGCGAAGAGCCGGCTCGCGCCCGGCGGCCTCGTGACGCAGTGGCTCCCCTTCTACCAGCTCCGGGGCCCCGAAGTGCTCGCGCTCGTGCGGGCGTTCGTCGACGTGTTCCCGGACGCGACGCTCCTCTCGGGCGAGCGTCGCGAGCTCATCCTCCTCGGCGCGGCGAGCGGAGCGGTCACCGTCGATCCGAGCGCGCTCGCCCGACGGCTCGCGGCGCGCCCCGCGGTCCGCGCAGACCTCGCGCGCGTCGACCTCGCGCGCCCGTCCGAGCTCGTCGGCATGTTCGCCGCCGACGGCGCGGCGCTGCGCGCGGCCACCGCGTCGACGGCGCCGGTCACCGACGACTGGCCAATCACCGAGTACTCGACGGTCTCGAACGTGTTCGCCACCCGCGCGCCCGCGGAGCTCTTCGACGTGCGAGGCGCGGCGACGTGGTGCCCGGCGTGCTTCGGGGCCACGCCACTGCCCGACCTCGCCGCCCACCTGCGCGTGACGGGCGCGCTCTACGCCAGCGAGGCGTTCCGATCGTTCCGCAACTACCGCGCGGGGGATTCGACCGTCGATCCGGCCGACCTCTTCTCGGGCGACGACGGCTCGATCGCCGGCGCCGTCACCCGCAGCGGCTACCTCACGAGCCTCGTCGGCCTCGACCCGTTCGCCCCCGAGGCCCTCACGCCCCCGCGCCTCGCGGCGCTCGCCGCGCTCGTCACCGAGCGCCCGGGCATCGCCGTCCTCGAGCTGCGGCTCGGCCTCGCGCTCGTCGCCCTCGAGCGCCTCGACGCCGCCGTCCCGCACCTGCGTCGGGCGGTCGCGATCGACCCGGCGCTGGCCGGCGCCCACTTCGCGCTCGCCACCGTCGTCGGTCGCACGGACCCGGCGGAAGCAGCCTCGCTCTACGCCGCCGGGCTCGCCCTCGATCCTGCCGCGCTCCCCGCGCGGGTCGCGCGCTTCGAGACGCTCATCGTGCTCGGCCGCGCCGACGACGCCACCGCCGAGGCGGAGCGCATCCTCTCCGTCGACCCGGGCAACGGCCCGGTGCACCACGCGAGGTGCCTGGCAGGGCTTCGGCGCCGCGCCCCGGCCGTCGCGCGCGCATCGTGTGCGCGGGCGTACGAGGCCGGGGTGCCCATGGCCCCGGAAGTCGTCGCCGTCGCCACGGGTGAGGGCGCTGCGCCCTAGACGGGACGCCCCGGGGGCTCGCCGAGTCGCCCCCTCGCGCCGGCCGGCGGAGTCCATCCGCCGAGAATCCCCCGCACCAGTGCTAAGCTCGAGTCGCCGGCCTCCGGCGCGCGCCCATGCCCAAGCGAGATCCACCCCACGAGATCCTCCGGGTGCCAGGGCCTGGAGAGATCGTCGCGGAGAAGTACCGCGTCGAGCGATCGCTCGGGAGCGGCGGCATGGGCGTCGTCGTCGCCGCCACGCACCTCTCGCTGCACGAGCAGGTCGCGCTGAAGTTCCTGCACCCGCGCCTCGTCGGGCGCGAGGTGACGGTCAGCCGGTTCCTGCGCGAGGCGCAGACGGCCGCGCGCATCAAGAGCGACCACGTGACGCGGGTCCTCGACGTGTCGGTGCTGTCGTCGGGACTGCCCTTCATGGTGCTCGAGCTGCTCGAGGGGCACGACCTCGGGCGCGTGCTGCGCGCGCGCGGCCCGCTGCCGATCGCGGAGGCCGTCGGCCTCGTCGTGCAGGCGTGCGCCGGCGTCGCGGAGGCGCACGCGCTCGGCATCGTGCACCGCGACCTGAAGCCCGCGAACCTGTTCCTCACGCGCAGGCCCGACGGCTCGCCGCTCGTGAAGGTCCTCGACTTCGGCATCTCGAAGATCGGCGAGGCGGACCAGGAGGGCAACGCCGAGCTCACGCTGACCGTGACCGACGACGTGCTCGGATCGCCGCAGTACATGGCGCCCGAGCAGCTGCGCGCGCCGAAGGGCGTCGACGCGCGCGCGGACGTGTGGTCGCTCGGGATGATCCTCTACCGCCTGGTCACGGGCGAGTGCGCGTTCGAGGGCGACAGCGCGGCCTCGCTGCTGGCGGCGCTCGCGGCCGACGAGCCGATCCCGATGCGGCAGCGGCGGCCGGAGGTCCCGGTCGAGCTCGAGGCCATCGTGATGCGCTGCCTCACGAAGAAGCGCGAGGCCCGGTGCAAGGACGCCGCCGAGCTCGCCGACGCGCTCGCGCCGTTCGCCCCGTTTTCGCTCGCGTTTCCGGCGGGTTTCCGCTTCGGCGTGACGGGCCCGGGCAGCCTCACCGGCAGCGGCGACGGCGGGCTGGCCGCGCCGATCAGCGGCAGCGGGGGCAGCGCGGCGTCGGCGCAGCTCGCGCAGCCGCCGAGCGCGCCGGACGCGACCCACGGCGCGTGGACGACCTCCGGCGCGCCAGGACGCCGCGGCCCGGCGATCGCGATCGCCGGCGTCACCGTCATCGTGATGGCCGCGCTCCTGGCAGGGATCCAGCTCGGGCGCACCCAGGCCGGCGGCGGACCGGCGCCCGCGTCGCCGCCCGACCCCATCGCTGCGGCGAGCGTGGCGCTCCCCACAGCGACCACGGCGACCGCCACGCCGACGGCGGCCTCACCGGACGGCTCGGCCGGCCCCACGGCCTCCGCGAGCGCGACCGCCAGCACGGACGCCCCGGCCGCCTCGGCCCCGGCGCCGAAGCCCCCGCGCCGGGCCCCGGGCTTCGCGCACCCCGCGGCCCACCCCGCAGGCGCCGCCGTGGATCCCCTCGATGAGCGCCTCTGACCCGGTCGCGCGCCGTGGCGTGGGCCTCGCGATCGTCGCCGCGGTCGCCTGCGGGTCGGCGCACGCGGCCGCGGATCCGCCGGGCAGCGCCCCCGGAGCGCCCGGTCAACGGCCGCTCGCCGAGGCACTGTTTCACGACGGCAAGAAGCTCCTGCGCGAGGGCAAGGTCGCCGAGGCGTGCCGCAAGCTCGAGGAGAGCTACAAGCTCGACCCGGCCGCCGGCACGCTGCTGAACCTCGCGACGTGCCACGAAAAGGAAGGCCGGACCGCGACGGCGTGGGCGGAGTACAAGAGCTCGGTCGAGATGGCCCGCAAGGCCAATCGCCCCGATCGCGCGAAGCTGGCCGAGAAGGGCGTCGCCGCGCTCGAGCCGAAGCTGTCGCGGATCACGCTCACCGTCGGCGCGGGATCGCCGGCGGGGCTCGTGGTCAAGATCGACGGCACGGAGCTCGGACCGGGCGCGCTCGACACGCCGATGCCGATCGATCCGGGATCGCACCCGGTGATAGCGACGGCGCCCGACATGCAGCCCTTCGAGACGACGATCGAGATCGCGCCCGGCGACACCGCGCGCACGTTCGCCGTCCCGCCTCTCGTCCCCGTGCCGAAGCCCGAGCCGCGCATCGCCGAGGAGGCGCCGCCCCCGGGGCGCTGGCGCCTGCCGGTCGGCCTCGGCGTGGGCGCGGTCGGGCTGGTGGCGCTCGGCGTGGGCATAGGCTTCGGCGCGAGGGCGCTGTCGCTCGGCTCCGAGTCGAAGGACAAATGCCAGGGCGGCGTGTGCACGCAGGAGGGCTACCGCGCGTGGCAAGACGGCAGCGCCGCCGCCACGACCGCCGACGTGATGCTCGTCGTCGGCGGCGTCGCGGTGGCGGCCGGGATCGTGCTCGTCGCGACCGCGCCCCGCAAGAACACCCCCGACGCGCCCCCGACCGAGCCCGCCCCCAGCGCCTCGATCGTGCCGGTCGTGGGCCCGGGGATCGGCGCGATCACGCTGACGGGAACGTGGTGAGGAGCGCCCGGGACCTCGGCGCGACGTTCGGGCTGGCCCCGGCGACCGAATCCGCCCCGTAGCGCGGGCGAGCGGCGCCGCACGCGCAGGGGTGCGGCGGCCCTTTGCGGCCGGCTCCGGGTTCTGTACCGTCGCGACCGTGGCGAAGAAGCTTTCGAGAGAGCAGCGGAGGAAGCTGGCCGAGAAGAGCCAGCGGCATGGCCCCGAGGGCGTCGCGCCCGCGGGCGAGGGGGCGACGGGCGAGGTCGTCGCCCGGCCAGCGGCGCCGGTCCGGCCCCGCCCCACGCCCCCGCGCGCGCCACGGCCGGCGCCCGCCCGCCCCGCGCCCGAGGCGGTCGACCCCGATCTGCTCGATCGGCCCGTCCCCGCGGCCTCCAAGAAGGGCGGCGCGAACCGCACGGGCCTCGTGCTCACGCTGCTCGTGCTCGCCGCCGCGGCCGTCGCGTACGGCCTGCAGTCGAAGGGCGGGAGTGCGGGCTCGATGACCGGCGCCGACGACGCTCCCGCGAAGACCGCGGGCCCCATCGTCGGCAAGCCGGCTCCGTCGAGCTTGCCCACGGCGCCGCCGGTGGACGACTCGCCGCCGACGATCGTGACGGCGCCCGCCGCGGTGCCGCGCCCGGCCGCTACCGCCGACCCGACGTCGAAGCCGGAAGCGAAGCCCGAGGCGAAGCCGACCGCGACCCCGGCCCCGCCGCCGGCCGCCCCGCGACCGAAGGCCGCGAAGGCCGTGAACGACGAGCCCTACTGATCCGATCCCGCACCGAGCCGGGCGCCCGCGCGGCGCGCCCGGCGCTCAGCCCGGCGGGAGGACGCCCTTCTTCTTCTTGTGCTTCACGCGCCGCGCCTCGGCGCGCTCCTCGACGCTCGTCGGGACGTGCAGCACGTGGAAGCGCCGGCCGCGCGAGCTCTGATCGGCGTGGCGCACGCGGTCGCGCGCGAGCTCGAGGAAGCGCTGCTGCGCGCGGATCGGCGTCGCCGTCGGCGCGACCTTCACGTAGCTGCCGTCCGCCTTGAGCTCCCACGACTTCAGCGTGTCGGAGCACAGCACGCCGAGGATGTCCTCGAGTCGCGCGCGGATCGCCGAGTCGAGGATCGGCAGCAGCACCTCGACGCGGCGGTGGAAGTTGCGCGGCATCCAGTCGGCGCTCGAGATGTAGAGCTCCTCGCTGCCGCCATTGGCGAAGCGGAACAGGCGCGCGTGCTCGAGGTAGCGGTCGATCATCGCGTGCACCTGGATGCGCTCGGAGAGCCCCGGGATGCCCGGGCGGAGGCAGCAGATGCCGCGAATGCGCAGGCGGATTTCGACGCCCGCCTGCGAGGCGCCGTAGAGCGCGTCGATCACGTCGACGTCCACGAGCGAGTTCATCTGCGCCACGATCTGCGCCTTTCGGCCGGCGCGCGCGTGCGCGGCCTCGCGCGCGACGAGGCCGAGCACGGACTCGTGCAGGCCGAGCGGGGCGACGACGAGCCGGTTCCACCGCGGCGGCGCGCTGTAGCCGGTGAGCAGGTTGAAGAGCGAGGTCACGTCCTCGCCGATCTCGCGGTTCGCCGTGAAGAGCCCGAGATCGGTGTAGAGGCGCGCGGTGCCGGGGTTGTAGTTGCCCGTCGAGAGGTGCGCGTAGCGGCGCAGCTTGTCGCGCTCGCGGCGGACGACCAGGCTCGCCTTCACGTGCGTCTTGAGCCCGAGCAGGCCGTAGATCACCTGCACGCCGCTCTGCTCGAGCTCGCGCGCCCAGCGGATGTTCGAGGCCTCGTCGAAGCGCGCCTTCAGCTCGACGATGGCCGTCACCTGCTTGCCGTTCTCGGCCGCGCGCGCGAGCGCCTTCACGATCGGGGAGTCGGCGCCCGTGCGGTAGAGCGTCTGCTTGATCGCGAGCACGTTCGGGTCGTCGGCGGCCTTCTGCACGAACTCGACGACCGGGTCGAAGGACTCGTACGGCAGGTGCATGAGGACGTCCCGCTCGCGGATGACCGCGAACAGGTCCTCGGCGTCGCGCAGCGGCGGCAGCACCTGGGGCGCAGCGGGCTCGTCGCGCAGATCCTTGCGCTCGTCGTCGGCCACGAGGCCGAGGAGATCCGTGATGTAGAGCGGCCCGGTCACCCGGTAGACCGAGAGGCTCGAGTCGATGTGGAGCGCCTTGCAGAGCTTCTCGACGGACGCGTCGACGACGCCGCCCGGACCGATCTCGACGCGCACGGCGTTGCCGCGGTCACGGCGGCGGAGCTCGGCCTGGATCGTCTGCAGGAGGTCCTCGCCCTCCTCCTCGTCGATCTCGAGGTCCCAGTTGCGCGTCACGCGGAACGGATAGGTGCCGCGCACGCGCGTCGACGGGAAGAAGTCCTTCACGTGCCGCGCGACGACGTCCTCGAGCAGCACGAACGCGCGCACCTTGCCCTCGGCGCGCACGCGCATGAGCCGCGGCAGCATCGCCGGCACCTGGATCACGCCGAAGCCCGGCTCCTGTCGCTCGTGGTCGCGCGCGAACATGATGCCGAGGTTGATGGTCTTGTTGCGCAGGTGCGGGAACGGGTGGCCCGGGTCGACCGCGAGCGGCGTGAGGACGGGGAAGACCTCGGTGCGGAAGCGCTCGTCGAGCGCGAGCTGCTCGGCGGGCGCGAGCTCGTCGGGGCGCACGAGCAGGATGCCGACGCGCGCGAGCGACTGCACGAGCTCGGTGTTCCAGAGGCGGTAGGCCGCGTCGTAGAGCGCGTGCGCGCGCGCGCTGATCGCGACCAGCTGCTCGTGCGGGCGCAGGCCGTCGGGAGGCACCTCGGTGATCGTGCGCAGCGTCTGGGCCTGGAGGCCCGCGACGCGCACCATGAAGAACTCGTCGAGGTTCGAGAAGAAGATGCCGAGGAACTTGAGCCGCTCGAAGAGCGGGACGTCCGGCGATCCGGCCTCGGCGAGCACGCGCGCGTTGAACTCGAGCCAGGAGAGCTCGCGGTTCAGGTAGTGCGCTGGGTCGCCCGCCTCGAGGAGCGGCGCGGCGACCGTCCCGGCGACCGTGGAGGGCGTGGGCGTGGAGGCGGGGCCGTGGGCGACGGCGGGGGGATCGGGCGTCGGCGGGGGATCGGCGCGCATCGTGGGCGGGCAGCATAGCGCACGCCCGCTCGCCGGGCGGCATTCCGGGTCGCGGCCGGGGCCGGTGCGGACCTCAGCGCCCCCCGCGCTCGTCGCGCCACTTGCGATCCAGCGCTTCGCCCCGGATCTTCGCGCGGCAGAGGGCACAGATGAGGTCGTCGCCGAGGCACGCGCACACGGCGCAGCGGGTGAGGGGCGGCTCGACGAGCGCGCCGGACGCGCCGGACGGCACGACCACCACCGGCGCGGGGCAGAGGCGCGCGACCCGCTCGGCGACGCTGCCGAGCAGCGCGCGCGTCGGGCCGGTGCGGCCGTGGGTGCCGACGACGCACAGGTCGATGGCGTGTCGGATCGCGTAGGTCACGATCGCGTCCGCGGGCTGCCCCCGGACGCAGGCCGCGATGACCGGCCGCCCCTCGCCGAGCTCGGCCGCGAGGCGATCGAGCTGTTCGAGTGGCTCGTCGACGTCCGACACGCAGACCGCGTGCAGCACGTGCAGCTCCGCCGAGAAGCGCCGAGCGAAGACCTGCGCGGTCCGCGCCGCGGCGGCCGAAGCCTCGCTGAAGTCGGTCGCGAACAGCACGCGGCGGACGTGGCCCGCCTCGAGTGACCTCGCCTTCATGCCTCGCCTCCGGCCCGCCCTGCTGCACGATCCAGACCCTTCGCCGATCCCGCACGGCCGGTCCCCCCGCCGCGCCCCGCCCGACGCGGCGAACGGCGCGAGGCCGCACGACGTGCGCCGGCGTGGCCTTGCCCGCAGCGCGCGCGCGCTGGCCGCGCAAGCCGTTCGAATCCGTCGTGGACCCCCCTCGACGCGATCGCCGACCGCGACGCGCACGAGCGCGCCGTGAGGGGACGGCTCGGCGGCTGACCGCCCGGGCGCGGGGAGTTTCGCCCCATCGGCGTCGCCACCACGGCTTCTCCGTGTCGGCGCCGCGCGCATGGACTAGCCTCGGCCCATGGAGCTCTGGCGTGAGCCTGAAGCGTTCCGGCGGGCATGCGACGCGGCGAGGGCGCGCCACGCGCGCGTGGGGCTGGTGCCGACCATGGGGGCGCTGCACGCGGGGCACCTCGCGCTGGTCGAGGAGGCACGGAGGCGCGCCGACTTCGTCGCGGTCACGATCTTCGTGAACCCGACGCAGTTCGGGCCGAACGAAGACTTCGGCCGCTACCCGCGCGACCTCGATCGCGACGCGGCGCTCTGCGAGCGGGCGGGCGCGAGCGCGGTCTTCGCACCGACGGTCGACGCCATGTACGTCGCGGGAGACGAGACGCGCGTCCACGTCGGCGCGACCGCCGGCCCGCTCTGCGGCCCGCACCGGCCGGGCCACTTCGAGGGCGTCGCGACGATCGTCGCCAAGCTGCTCGGGCTCACGGGCCCGTCGGTCGCCGTCTTCGGCCGCAAGGACTACCAGCAGCTGCGCGTGATCCACCGCGTCGTACGCGACCTGTTCCTGCCGGTCGAGGTCGTCGGCATGCGGACGGTCCGCGAGGCGGACGGCCTCGCGATGTCGAGCCGCAACGCGTACCTCAAGCCGCAGCACCGCGCGGCCGCCCGCGCGATCCCGGAGGCCCTCTCCGCCGCCTGCAAAGCGTTCGAGGAGGGCGAGCGGGACGCCGAGACGCTCGCCGGCATGGTGCGCGCGGGCGTCGAGCTCGTCGCGACGTCGGTCGACTACGTCGAGGTCGCCGACCCGGAGAGCCTCGCGCCGGTGCTCGTCGGCGATCGCACGGGCGACCGCGCGCTCGTCGCGCTCGCCGTGCGCCTGGGCGGCGCGCGCCTCATCGACAACGTGGTGCTCGGCGAGGACCCTCCGCCGATCGACCCGACCCGCGACGGGGAGGCCGCCTCGTGAGTGACGCGGGCGAGCCCCGGGGCGGAGCCTTCGTCGTCTTCGAGGGCATCGACGGCGCGGGCACGACGACGCAGGCCGCCCTCTACGCCGCGCGCCTGCGCGCCAGGCGGCGCCTCGTGCACGTGACCAACGAGCCGAGCGGCGGCCCGATCGGCAGCCTCATCCGCCAGGTGTTGCGCCACCGCGTCGCGATGCCCTCGGGCCGCCAGCCGGACACGATGGCCCTGCTCTTCGCCGCCGACCGGCTCGACCACCTCGGGTCGGAGATCGAGCCCTGCCTGCGCGAGGGCTACGTGGTCCTCTCGGACCGCTACGACCTGTCGAGCCTCGCGTACCAGGCGACGACCGGAGCCGGCGGCGCGCGCGAGCTCGCCGAGATGGTCGCGTGGATCCGCGAGCTCAACCGCCACGCGCTCCGCCCCGACGCGACGATCGTGCTCGACGTCTCGCCGGAGGTGGCGGCCACGCGCCGCGACAAGCGCGGCGGGCCTCGCGATCTCTACGAGACCACGGAGCTGCAGGCGCGGCTCGCCGAGGTGTATCGACGGGCCGAGGACCTCACGCCGGGCGACCGCGTGATCCACCTCGACGGCGAGGCGCCGGTCAGCGCGGTGACCGACGCGATCGAGGCTGCGCTCGCGCCAATCGTGGGCTGACGCGCGCGCCCCGATCGTCGCGCGGGTCGACACGCCTCGCGGCCATTTCTTCCGAGGCGGGCCCGAGGCGGGTGACGCGCGCGACGTCAGTCCGCTGACGGCACGCAGCAGCGGCCTCGCATTCCGGCCGAAAACCGCGATCTCGACCCCGGCATGCGTCTTGATGCGCGGCGGACCCCATGCGCCGCCTCGCCGTCACCCTCGCCCTCGCCCTGGGCTCCTCCACCGTCCTCGCGCCCGGGTCCTCCCGCGCCGCGGGGCGCGCCGTCGTCGACCCGAACGTCGGCCGGGCGCTCGCCACCGGCCTCGTCGGTCCGTGGCAGCGCACGAAGCCTCGCCCGGGGCGCGCGACCGTGCTGATCGAGCTCGACGACCCCGCGACCGCCGCGACGCTCGCGCGGCTGCGCGCGGCCGGCGCCGAGCTCACCTTCGTCGACGACCGCTGGCTCGCCTATGACCGGTTCGTGCCGGCGGCGCTGACGCCCGCGAGCCTGCACGCCGTCACCGCCCTGCCCTTCGTCGCGCGGATCGCGCTCGCCTCCGGGCGCGGCCCCCTGCCCCTCGATCAGTCGGCGACCCTCGTGCGCCTCGCGGACGCACGCGGTGCGCGCCCGGCGCTCGACCTGCTCACCGGCGCGGGCGTGACGATCGCCGACGTCGACTCGATCGCCGACCCGTTCCACCCGATGTTCTTCCGCGCGGACGCGGGCGCGTTCGACTGGATCGACGCCGACGGCGACGGCGTCTTCACGCCGGGCAAGGACGCCATCGACCTCGATCGCGACGGCGCGGCGACCGCGGGCGAGACGGCCCGGGTGGTGCGCGCGGAGCCTTCGTGGGGCAACTCGGTCGTGCCCATCCGGCCGGAGGGCTTCGACCCGTCGATCGACTGGATCTTCCTCGACACCAACGGCAACGACGCGCGCGACTACGGCGCCGACGCGGGCTTCGACGACGCGACGCCGGCCCTCGGCGAGCCGCTCTTCGTGCCCGACGACCTGAACCGCAACGGCGTCCTCGACGTGGGCGAGCGCGTCATGCGGCTCGGCACGAGCAAGTTCAAGAAGATCTACGTGCACCTCGAGTACGGCCAGAAGGTCGACGACACCTACACGCGCGGCAAGAACCTCGCGCAGACGAAGATCGACTACTCGGGCGGCTCCTTCTACGGCTTCGCCGACTCGATGCACGGGACGGGCGTCGGCAGCATCCTCGTCGGTGACGTGCCGCTCGCGGGGCGGCGCTGGGTCGGCATCGCGCCGGACGCGGACCTCGTGCTGGCCTGGGACATCGAGTACACGCAGGACGGGCTGCCCGTGAAGGGCGTCACCTGGGCGCTGCAGCAGCAGCCCGCCGTGATGCTCCACGAGATGGCGCCGTGGACGGGGTCGCCGCTCGACGGGTCCGACGCGCTCTCGGCGCTCGTCGACAGCTCGACGGCGAAGGACGGCGTCCTGCACACCTGCCCGACGGGCGATCAGGCCTCGGCCCGCAAGCACGCGCACGCGGATCTGCCCCTCGGCCAGCAGGTTTCCATCCCGTTCGCGGTCCCGAAGGCCACGAAGTGGGGCGCGGGCCCGTTCTCGTACGTCCAGATCACGCTCAACATCCGCGGGGGCGCTGCTGGCGCGGTCTCGCTCAGCGTGCCCGGCGGCCCGGCGGTCGACGTGCTCGGCGCCCCGACGGGCACGCTGTCGACCGGCGCGCTCTGGTACGCGACCGCGCAGCTCACCCCGCGCGGCACCGAGTACGTCGACGTGATCCTCTACGACCCCGACGGCACGACGCCGATCCCGGTCGGCGGCTACCAGGTGAACGTCGGCAACGGCAACGGCGCGCTCTCCATCGACGCCTACGTGAGCGACGACAAGTCGAGCTGGGGGCTCGGCGTCGCGTTCGACAAGGCCGTCGCGACCGACGCCGCGACGATCGGCATCCCGTCGACGGCCGACCACTGCCTCGCGATCAACGCGGAGCCCGGCCACGTCGCGACGCCAAAGGAGCCCTGGTACGCGATGCCGTACGACTCGGTGTACGACGTGCCCGCGGGCTTCAACGAGGCGCAGCGCCAGGTCCGCGCGTACTCGCCGCGCGGCCCCCGCATCGACGGCGTGATGAAGCCGGACGTCACCGCGCCCGACAACCCGTGGGTCGCGACCGAGCACCTGCCCGGCGCGGGCATCGAGTACGGCGCGCTGCGCGTCTTCGGCGGCACCTCGGGCGCGTCGCCGCACGCGACCGGCGCCGGCGCGCTCCTCGCGCAGGCGGGCCTGCGCGGCGACGCGGCGCGCGACGCCATCCGCGCGGGCGCGATGCAGGACGCGCAGACGGGCGCGGTGCCGAACGGCGACTACGGCTGGGGGCACCTCGACATCGCGGCAGCGCTCGGCGCGAAGGGGACCGGGGCGACGCCGACGGTGACGCTCGCGGTGACGCCCGCGCACCCGAGGGTCGGCGAGCCGGCGACCATCACGCCGACCGCCGACGCGGGCGACGCGACCGCGGTCGAGGCCAAGTGGGACGACGGCTACGACGGGACGTGGGACACGCCGTACGCGGCCGTCGCGCCGCGCGAGGTGACCGCGAAGGCCGCGGGCCGCGCCGCGTACAAGGTGCGCGTGCGCAACGCATCCGGCCACTTCGCGGAGGCCGTCGCGTGGGTGACGTTCGACGCGAACGGCGCGGGCGGCAGCGGCGCAGGCGGATCCGGCAGCGGCGGCGCGGGCGGCGCGGCCACGACGAAGCCGGACGGCGCGACGCCCTCGGCGACCCCGGCGGGCGAGGCCGACGACGGCTGCGGCTGCGAGGCGGTGGGCGGACCGCGCGGTCGCAGGGCGGCGTGGGCGTTCGCGGCGCTCGGCGCGATCGCGATCGCCGCGCGCCGGCGCAAGGGCGAGAGGTAGGGCGGGCCCCGGGGGGGGCAGGCCGACGGACAGGCGCCGCCGGCCGTCACCCGCTAGAAGCAGTCCTGATTCACGATCGCCACGTCGTCGACGTTCCAGCTCGACTCGGTGTACACGCCGAAATGGTCCTCGATCGAGAAGCCCCAGCGGATCTTCATCGTCGCGCTCTTGCACCCGCTCACGTCGTAGCTGACGGGCGTCCACGCGTCGTCGTTGTCGCCGCTGCTCGACCAGAGGTTGTTCCAGGTGACGCCGTCGGCGGAGCACTCGACGACGTTGTCCATCCAGAGCGAGCTGTCGGTGTTCAGCCAGCGCCAGAACTGGACGTAGACCTTCGCGGGCGCGGCCGACACGTCGATGGCCGGGCTCGTCAGGTAGTAGAAGCCGTGGTCCACGGACGTGTCGGGATAGCCGCCGATCACGACGCCCGCGAGGCCGTTGTCGCCGGCCTGCGTGTGGTCGAAGGCCGGGTCCTCGTACGAGCTGCCCTCGCCCAGCCCGGGCGACGCCTTGGCCGCGCCGATCGCCCACTCCTGGCCGAGGCTCCAGCCCTTCGCGTTGCTCGCGAACGTCTCGGTGAAGTACGAGGTGAGGCCCCCTTGCGGAGTGCCCGCGCAGACGCCCTTCGTGCAGACGTCGCCGCTCGTGCACGCGTTCTTGTCGCTGCACGCCGTGCCGTCGTTCGCGGCGACCGGCATGCACGCGCCGCTGCCGTCGCACTGCCCGAAGGCGCACGCCGAGTCCGCCGAAGGGCAGGCCGTGCCCTTCTTCAGCGGCACGGGGTTGCAGTCGCCGTTCGCGTCGCAGAGCCCCGCGTGGCACTCGTCCGCGGCCTGGTCGCACGCGCCGCCCGCGGGGACGACCTTCGTCACGCAGTCCCCGGTCGCCGGCTCGCACACGCCGGCGTCGCAGCCGCTGCCGAGCCACGAGCAGTCCTTCGGGGTGCCCCCCGCGCACGCGCCGCCCGAGCACGCCTTGTTCTCGGTGCAGAAGTCGGCGGCGTCGGCGCACGCCGCGCCGTCATTGCCGGGCTCGGCCGAGCACTTGCCGGTCTTCGGGTCGCAGGTGCCGACGTGACACTCGTCGACGCCGGGCGCGAAGAAGCAGTCCTTCGGCGTGCCGACGCACTGACCGTTGTTGCACTGCGCGTTGACGGTGCAGAGGTCGCTGTTGTTGTCGCACGGCGTGCCGTCCGACTGCGGCTCCTTCACGCACGACTTCGTCGCCTCCTTGCACGCGATCGCGGTGCAGGCGTCGCCCTCGATGCCGCAGGCGTTCGTGACGCCGCCCTGGCACTTGCCGGCCTTGCACGCCTCGCCCACCGTGCAGAACTGGCCGTCGTCACAGGGCGTCGGGTCCGGGTCGGGGATGATCGTGCACTGCTTGGTGGCCGGATCGCACACCGAGACGAGGCACGGCGGCACCTGCACCTTGGAGCAATCCTGGCCGCACTCGTTCGGCGCGCCGCCCGCGCCGCCCGCGCTGCTCGTGGTGGCCCCGCCGGCGCCGCCCTCGCCGCCCGTGGTGGTCGTGCCGCTGCCGCCGGCGTTGCCGCTCTCGTCGAGCGGAGCGGTCGCGGCGCTCGTGCAGCCGACCGACAGGAGCCAGACCGCGGTCCCCGCGAGCGCAAACTTGGTTCTCATGCGTCAAAACCCCAAGGAAACCGCCCGCGCCGGGCAGGACGGAGAAGCGCCGGCACCGGCCGGCACGGTGAGCCCTCGGGCCCCTCGTGGGAGGCACCCCCGGGCTCCGGTGTGCTCGAGTACGCCCCGCGCGCCGCGCGCGGGCACACCCGAAGATAGCGCAGGAACCGGCCCACCGTCGCGTGCGCTGTGCAGGTTCGGGGTGGAATCCGGCACGGCCCGCAAGTAGCCTGATTGCCTTGCACCTCGGGCCGGGCCCACGCCCGCGAGGTCGCCCGCGCGCCCGACGCGCGCGGGGCGAGGCCGGCCCCACACTTCTTCCTCTGAGGAGTCCTCCATGACGTTCCGCTCGGTGTGCTCGATGCTGTTCGCCCCCCTTGTGCTCGCCGGCGCGTGGACGGCGGCGAGCGGCGGTTGCCAGGCCAACGCCGAGAACAACGGCTTCGGCGGCAGCCCCTCGGCGAGCACGACGACCACCGGCGGCCAGGGCGGCCAGACCGGCGGATCGGGCGGCCACTCGCAAGGCGGCAGCAACGGCGCGGGCGGCGAGATCGCGTTCGACGCCGGCGTGTCGGAGGCCGGGCTCACCGACGCGACCGCGTGCGTGTCGGCGAGCGCCGCCGCGGAGCTCATCCCGCTCGACATGCTCATCCTGCTCGACCGCTCGGGCAGCATGGACGACTCGGTCAAGTGGCCCGGCGCGACGACCGCGCTCAAGGCGTTCGTGAACGACCCCGCGTCGACGGGGGTCAACGTCGGCATCACCTACTTCCCCGTCGAGACGCAGGGCGACGACTGCATCGAGCAGCTCTACGAGAAGCCCGCCATCGACGTCGGGCCCTTGCCCGCCAACTCGAAGGCGCTCGTCGCGTCGATCGACAAGGAGCTGCCCGACGGAAGCGACACGCCGACGTGGGGCGCGCTGAACGGCGCGCTGCGCTTCGCGACCGCGCGCCAAGACGCGAACCCGAACCACAAGGTCATCCTCGTGTTCGCGACCGACGGTGATCCGACCGCGTGCACGAGCGACCAGCAGGAGCCGGACATCATCGCGCAGCTGCCGCAGAGCGCCCTCAACTACAACGGCGTCCAGACCTACGTCATCGCGATGGCCGGCGCGACGATCGACAACCTGAACCAGTGGGCCGCGGCCGGCGGCACCGGGCAGGCGTACGACGTCTCGCAGAACATCCAGGCGTTCAGCCAGAAGATGGCCGACATCCGCAAGGCCGCGCTGGCGTGCGAGTTTGCCATCCCGCCGCCCCCCGAGGGCGAGAAGCTCGACTCGGAGCGCGTGAACGTGAACTACGTGCCCGGCGACGGCAGCGCGCCCGAGACGATCCCGCGCGCGGCGAACGCGGCCGACTGCGGCAACCTGCCCGGCTGGTACTACGACAACGCGGCCAAGCCGACGAAGATCCTGCTGTGCCCCGGGACGTGCGAGATGCTGCAGCAGGACGGCAAGGCCAAGCTCGACGTCCTGTTCGGCTGCGAGACGCAGATCAACTGACGGGCTCGGCCCGGGGGGCCCTCAGGGCTTCTTCGAAGCGAGGCCGTCGAGCGCGGACTGGATCTCGGCCTCGCTGAAGGGCAGCCGCGCGAGCGCGGCCCGCTCGTCGGCGAGCGCGCGCTCGAGGTCACGCTTGGCCTCCTCGGCCCGCGCGATCCACGGCGACGACTCGCCCGTGCGCTGCCCGAGACGCACCGTCCCATCCATCATCTTCAGGCCCTTCTCCAGCAGCACGCGGTAGCGCAGCCGCATGGCCCCCTCGAAGAGCTGCTTCTTCTTCAGCGAGTCGGCCTTCCCCGGCGGGAGGATCTGCATCACGTCGTGGTGCAGCTGCTGGTAGAGCTGACCCACGCGGTAGCCCGCCATCGCCGACCAGTGCGCGTCCAGGCTGCGCATCGCATCCGAATAGGCCGCCTGAGCATCGAGCAAGCCCACGCAACGCTGCTCGAGGACGTCGGCCAAGCTCGGCGGCACGGGCGAGAAGGTGACCTGCTCGCTCTTCTTCTTGCGCACCTCGCCGAGCGCGAAGGCCACGACCGCGAGCTCGGTCGGAGGCTTGCCCGCCTCCCCGAGCCGGTTCTTCTCGATGAGATCGCGCGCGTCCATGACCGCACGCGCGGCGTCCTCCAGGCTGCCGAGCTCGACGAGCCCGAGCGCCCGCTGCCCGTGCGCCTCGACGGCCTCGAGCACCGTGAGATCCCCGCGGGCGACGAGCTCGCCCGACGTCGCGGCGAGCTCGCGCCACCGCTCGAGGTCGGCCTGGATGCGCGCCGATCGCAGGAGCGCCTGCTTCGCGGTCTCGTGGGCGGGAAACCGCCGCGCGACCTCGCGGTACCGGTCGATCGCGGTGTCACGCTCGCCGAGGTCCTCGTGCGCGATGCCGGCGTCGAGCAGGCTCGGCGGGGCGAGCAGCGCGCTGTCGGGCGCGAGCCGGACGAGCCGATCGAACGCGTCCGCGGCCTCGCGGCGGCGACCCGCGATGAGCAGGGCGCGCGCCTTCTCGAACTCCACGGCGAGCTCCGCCTCGGAATACGGCGAGACGACCAGGCCAGGGACCTCGACCGTCCGGCCCGCGGGGCGATCGGTCCCTGCGGCCGCGGCCTTCGGCGCCGCCGCCGTCGGAGCGGCGCACCCGATCGCGAGGGTCAGGGCGAGGAGGCCGGACATCGACACGGCGCGCGACGCGGAGAGTTTCTTGATCATGCTGCGGGAGAAGATACCGAAGACCGGCTCGTTGTTCCCACGGACGTTCGTGATCGGCAGACGCGCGCGGCAGGTGCGGTCCGCCGCGAAACGCCGCGGCCGATCGGAAGCGCAAATCGTGCTTACAAGGCCCCGCTTTCGGCTAGGCTGATCCGTTGGTGAAGGCGTCCACCGCGACGCCGCGGACGTTCGACGACGGATGGTCCCCGCGCGGCCCGACCGGCCCCGCGGTAGAGCCGCATCGACGGCTCGCCCGCTCCGACGGGCCCAGGAGGTCAAGCGCATGAAGCAGGCCGTCTCCGCACGCAGCGCGAGCTCCCAGCGCGGAACGTCGACGGGGCCCCGGACCGATCCGCTCGCGGACGCCGAAGCGCGGCACCGCTCGCTCGACTCGCGCCTCCGGGAGCTCGGGCGCCGCGCCTACCTGACGCCCACCGAGCAGCGCGAGGTCGCCGAGCTGAAGAAGCACAAGCTGCAGGCCAAGGACGCCATCGCCGAGCTGCGCAAGGCCTCCGGCTGACGGGTCGCGCCGGGGGGAGCCAGCGCCAATCGCCCACGTCCACGCCGATCACCGGGCGGAAGCCTCCGGCGTCGACGAGTCCCGACGTGGGAGGCGCTCACGCCGAGGCCGACGGCCGAGCGCTGCGATTCGGCGGCCGGATCGGCCCGATCCGGCAAGCGCACCGAGGGGGCGCCCGCTGGCGCCGACGGCCCGGACTACTTCGCGGGCGGGGCAGGCGGCGCCCCGGCGGAGGCGGCGGCCGAGGCGGCGGGCCCGGGGTCGCCCGCGCCGCCGTAGACGTCCTTGTTCAGGTCGTCGAGCGCCTCGGTGAGCCGCTGCTTCTGCTCCGGCGAGATGCCGCCCGGCGTCTTCTGGTCGATGGCGGAGGCGAGCGCGAGCCAGTGCCGCGAGTTGTCGCGGAACGCCCTGCGCGGATCGGCCACGTTCGTCCCCTGCTGCGCGACGCTCGCGAGCCGGTAGTCCGTCATCCCGCGCAGGTACGCATACTTCGCGTTGTCGGCGGCGGAGAGCGAGTCGAGGTCGTCCTCGAGGACGCGGCAGAGCGCGAGCGCCTTCTCGAACTGGTTCGAGTCGTAGTGCCGCTGTGCGCGCTCGAGGTCCTGCGTGTACGTGGCGCACCCCGGCGCGGTCACGGAGACCGAGATCGAGGCGGCCGCAACCAGGGCGAAGAAGACCGAGCGACGCATGCGCTCGCAGGGTATCGCCCCGAGGTTCGCGCGTGCAAGCGTCGCGACGCCGACCGCAGGGCCGAGGCGCGCCGGCGTCGCGCTCACGACCGACGCCGGGCCCGGCGCGCGGCCGCCGCGAGGCCGATCGCGAGGCCGATCCCCGCCGCGATCGAGCCGCCGGGCGGAGCCACGCCGCAGCCGCAGCCCGGGGCCGATCGGGCCGGCGGCGGCACGGCCGGGCCCCTGGACGGAGGTGCGCTCGCGGCCGGCGCCGTCGGGCTCGCGACGCCGGCGCCGGCCTCGCACTCCCACGGGCCGGAGGCGCGGAAGGAGCAGCGCTCGATGAGCCCGCCGCTCAAGCGCTCGGCCGCGAGCTCGACGCGGTCGCCGTCGACGGCGAAGCGCACGAAGTGATGCACGGACTCGAACGCGAGCGTCTCCTTCGCGTCACGCCCGCGCTGGTACAGCGGCGCGCCGGCCCCGCCCGAGACGACGTACTTGAGCCCCGCGCCCTGTCCGCGCTCGTAGACGTGGTCGTGACCGGCGAGGACGAGGTCGACCTTGCCCGCGCGCATCGCCTCGAGGATGCCGCCGTCGGCGAGGCGCGCGTTCGCCCCGTGCCGGCCGCTCGAGAACGGCCCGTGGTGGAGCACGACGATGCGGTGCGCGAGCCCGACCTCGGAGGCCGCCAGGTCGAGCTCCTTGCGCAGCCAGTCGCGCTCGGGGCCCGTCCAGTCGTCCATGGCGTTGAGCAGGAAGAAGCGCGTGTTCGACCAGCGGAACGTCGCGTACAGGCGCGGCCGGTCGGCCCCGTCCGCCGGCGGCGCCCCGAAGTAGCGCAGGAAGGCCGACTCGCCGACGCGCTCCGGCCCGTAGAGCTCGTGGTTGCCGATCGCCGCGTAGAGGCAGCGGTCGCGCAGCAGGTGGGACTCCGCGCTGAAGAACGCCGCCCAGTCGGCCTCGTCCGCGCCGGACAGCACCATGTCCCCGGTGTGCACGAGGAAATCGCTCTCGACCTTCTCGAGCGCGCGCACGACGGCCGCGTGAGTCGAGGCGTCGGATCGGTTGTCACCGTAGAGGAGGAAGCGGAACGGGCGCGTGTCGGCGGGCGCCGTGGTGAATCGGCCGGCCTCCGCGGCCGCAGCGCCCCCGACCCGCACGCGGTACTCGTAGGACGTCGCCGGCGAGAGCCCCTGGACGCGCAAGGCGTGGAAGCGGCGCGCCTCCGCCGACGCGACCTTCGCCGAGGGCCGAGGACCGGCGTCGCCCTCGGGGCCGAGGATCTCGACGCTCGCGTCGCCGGGGACGTCGAGCTCGAGCTTGATGACCACCGCGGTCGTGCTCAGACCCTGGAGGTACGGGCCTTTCGTGATGGAGGGCGCGGCCGCGACCGGCCTCGCCGTCGCGCTCGGCGCGGGCGAGTCGGCTCGCGCCACGCCGGCGAGAGAGAGCGCGAGCGCGGCGAGAACGGCCGCGATCGACCTGCGCGGAGTGGCCTCGGACACGCTCCACCTCTACCACGCGGGCCGAGGCGCGCGGAGGGTCCGTTGACCGGCCTGACGCCACGTCGTAGCGTCTCCTTCGCCGGTTCGACACACCGGGCCGTCGTGTCAACATGCGGGGCTGGGTGAACCGAGTGGGGAGCTTCAGGAGCCGTTGATGGCGGGCCAGGGCGCAGCGGACGACGCGCGGGCGGGCGCGCCGAACGACGAGGCGCTGCCGCGCCAGTTCGGCAAGTACACGCTGCTGCGCAAGCTCGCCGCGGGCGGGATGGCCGAGCTGTTCCTCTCGCTCCAGCGATCGGTCGCGGGCTTCGAGAAGCTCATCGTCATCAAGCGCATCCTGCCCTCGATGAACCAGGACCGCGCGTTCATCGACATGCTCCTCCACGAGGCGCGCATCGCCGCGACGCTCTCGCACCCGAACATCGTCCAGATCTTCGACGTCGGGCAGGTCGACGGCACCTTCTTCATCGCCATGGAGCACATCCACGGCGAGGACATCCGCTCGATCGTCCGCGCGATGAAGCGCAAGGGCGTGAGGGAGTTCCCCATCGAGCACGCGATCAGCATCGTGCTGGGGGTCTGCGCGGGGCTCGGCTACGCGCACGACCGGCGCGACCTCGACGGCTCGAAGCTCGAGATCGTCCACCGCGACATCTCGCCGCAGAACATCGTCGTGACCTTCACCGGCGACGTGAAGGTCGTCGACTTCGGCATCGCCAAGAGCGGCGCGCAGCTGGGCGAGGAGACGAAGGGCGGGCAGCTGAAGGGCAAGGTCCCGTACATGTCGCCCGAGCAGGCGGCGGGCGATGGGGGCATCGACTGGCGCAGCGACATCTTCGCGGCCGGCGTCGTGCTCTTCGAGCTGACGACGGGCAAGCGCCTGTTCAAGGGCCCGAGCGAGTACGAGACGCTCAAGATGATCTGCGAGCGCGACTACCCGACGCCCTCGATGGTGCGGCTCGACTACCCGCCGGCGCTCGAGCGCGTGGTGGTCAAGGCGCTCGCGAAGCGCCGCGAGGATCGGTACCAGAGCGCGCGCGAGATGCAGGCCGATCTCGAGGCGTTCGTCCGCGAGGAGCGCGTCGCGTGCTCGCAGATCGCGCTCACGACGTGGATGCAGTCGCTGTTCGACGACACGCTCGCCGCGCAGAAGGAGGCGCTGCAGGACGTCAAGCAGCTCGCCGACATCATCGCCGCGCAGGCGACGTCGACGATGGACGAGGGCACGGCCGTGACCGGATCGACGGGGCTCGCGGCCTCGGCGACGAGCCCGGGTCAGCCTGCCCCGGCGCGTCGGAGCCCCGTGGCGATCGCGGCCACGGTGATCGCGGCCGCGGCGATCGGCGCGACCGCGCTGCTGCTGTCGCAGCGGTCGGCGGCGGAGCGGGACGCGCAGGCGAGGGCGCACGAGGACGCGAGCCGCGCGACGGCGACCGCGCAACCGGTGGAGGCGCGCGGGACGCTCGCGGTCAAGGGCAAGCCCGACGGCTGCTCGATCTGGATCAACGGCGACCTCCGCAAGGAGACGACGCCGGCGAAGGTCGAGGGGCTGCCGCGCGGGCGCGAGCTCACGGTGCGGCTCACGAAGGACGGGCTCGAGCCGTACACGACCACGGTCACGCTCACGGACGCGCAGCCGGACGGCGTCGTCGAGGCCGAGCTCCGCGGCGGTTCGGTGACGGTCGTGCTGAAGGTGGATCCGCTGCCGACCGTCTGGGTCGACGGCAAGCCGTGGAAGGGCGACCGCGCGAAGATCGACGGCCTGACGGCCGGCGAGGAGCACCGCATCGTGCTCGCCGCCGCGGGCTTCACGCCGAAGACGATCACGATGACCGCGCGCGCGGGCGAGACGAAGACGATCGAGGAGCACCTCGTCAAGGGCGGCGGCGACGCGGCGGCGCTGGTCGCTGCGGTCGCCACGTCGACGCCGGGATCCGCGCCCGCCTCGACGCCGAGCGCAGCGGCGGCAGCGCCGGCGGCGGCGGCCGGCCCCGGCAAGGTGCGGGTGGGGGCGAAGGGCGGGTTCTGCAACGTGACGATCAACGGCACGCCTTACGGCCCGACGCCGGTCGAGGCGACGGTCGCGTCGGGGTCGGCGCGCGTGTCGTGCAAGCCGGAATCGGGGGCGGCGATGGGGCAGTCGGTGCACGTCGGCGCCGGCGAGACCGCCCGCGTTTCGTTCAAGAGCGGCGACTGACTGCCGTGACCGACCACGCCAAGCTCGCCTGGGCCGACGTCGCGCGCATCCGCGCCGCCGCGCCCCTCGTCCACAACATCACGAACTACGTCGTCATGAACCCGACGGCGAACGCCCTGCTCGCGCTCGGCGCGTCGCCCGTCATGGCCCACGCCCTCGAGGAGGTCGAGGAGATGGTGGGCCTCGCCAGCGCGCTCGTGATCAACATCGGGACGCTGAGCGGCCCGTGGGTCGAGGCGATGATCCGGGCGGGCCGCGAGGCGAAGCGGCGGGGCGTACCGATCGTGATCGACCCGGTGGGCAGCGGGGCGACACGCCTGCGCACGACGACGGTCGAGCGCCTGCTCGCGGAGGCGCCGCCGACGATCGTCCGCGGCAACGCGTCGGAGATTCGATCGCTCGTGATCGCGGACGCGGCGACGAAGGGCGTGGACAGCACGCACGCCGTCGAGGACGCGATCGCCTCCGCGCGCACCCTCGCGGAGCGGCACGGCTGCGTCGTCTCCGTGAGCGGCGAGACGGACGTCGTCGTGTCGAAGGACGCGGTCGTCCGCGTGCGCAACGGGCACCCATGGATGGCTCGCGTGACGGGGATGGGCTGCACCGCGAGCGCGCTCACCGGGGCGTTCGCCGCCGTGAGCGCGACGCCGTTCGACGCGGCCGTCCACGCCATGGTGGTGATGGGCATCGCGGGCGAGCTCGCCGCGGAGCGCTCGCGCGGCCCGGGCGGCTTCCAGGCCGAGCTCCTCGACGCCCTGTTCCTGCTCGACGAGGCCACGGTCGTGAAGCACGCTCGAGTCGAGGTCCCGTGACGATGGATTCGAACGCGCCGGAGGGCGACCCCGCGACGGCGATCGAGACGATCCTGGTCGTCGAGGACCAGGGCATGCTGCGCCGGCTGGCCACGCGCCACCTGCGGGAGGCCGGCTACCGGGTGATCGAGGCCGCGAGCGCCGAGGAGGCGATCGATCTCGCGGCGGCGCATGCGGGCGTGATCGAGCTGCTCCTCACCGACCTCGTGCTGCCCGGGGCCGCCGGGGACGCGCTCGCGGATCGGCTGGTCGCCGTGCGGCCGGCGCTCCAGGTGATCTTCATGACGGGTCGCCCCGACGCCAAGACGTCCCTACGCGCGGTAGCCGCGGGCGAGGCCGGCTTCCTGGGCAAGCCGTTCGGCCTGCGCGACCTCGAGAGCGCGGTGCGCGCGAGGCTCGGCCCGCGCGGGGCGTGAATCAGCGAGGCCTGCGGCGCGTGCGCAGGCGGTGGACGGGCAGGCCGTCGGCGATGGCGAGGTGCTCGCGCGGGCTGCGCGCGCCGTAAGGGTTCTCGGCGAGGCGCATCGATCCGGGCTCGTCGCCGGCGGGCTCGAGGTCGGCGCAGGCGGCGAGCTCGGCCTCGTACTCGGCCGCCCGCTCCTCGACGTCGGTCTGGACGTAGAGCTCGCCCCCGTCGACGAGCAGCCTCGCCGCGGAGTCGACCAGCCCCGCGCCCACGACGAGCCGCTTCGCGTGGCGCTTCTTCCACCACGGGTCGGGGAAGTGCACGAAGACCGCGCGCACGCACGCGTCCGGCGCGAACCGGAGGAGCGCCTCGCGCGCGTCGGCGTTGATCACGCGCGCCCGCGACCCGAGGCCGGCCGCGCGCAGGCGGGCGTCGACGAGCGCGGCCCACTTCAGGCGGATCTCGAGGCCGATGAGGCGCGCCTCGGGCGCGGACGCCGCGCGCTCGAACAGGAACCCGCCCCGGCCGGGGCCGATCTCGAGCTCGATCGGGCCGTCGCCGAGCACGAGCGTGGCGACCTCGACGGGCCCCTCCTCGGGCAGGCGAGGCGCGTGGGCGTAGGGATGGTTCGCGCGGGGTCGGAAGCTCATGGTGCGACTGGGGCTCGCTGGGGTCTCGATGTGTCGACGTCAGGCCCGAAGGGGCGGCTCCCCGCGCGAAGCTCGGGCGGCTCGCATGGGGAGGGCCGGCGCGTGCCGCCCCTCGGGGCGCCCACCTCGGCGCCGTCTCCTAGCAGACTCGGGGCGGGCCGTGGTGCGGCACGCGCGGCGCTCGCTCTGCTATGCCTCCGCCCGTGTCGGCCGAGGCCACCGCCCGGAGCCCCTCCCGCCCCGCGCGCACGCTCGGACGGCGGGCGCTCGCCTACGCGCCCGCGCTCGCCGCGAGCGCCGCGCTCGGCACGTCCGCGATCCGCGCGATCTTCGCGGCGACCGGGCGGCCCGCGCTGCCGCTCGACGACGCCTTCATCCACCTGCAGTACGCGAAGCGCCTCGCGGAGGGCTCGTTCTTCTCGTTCGTGCCCGGCGAGGGCTTCTCGACGGGCGCGACGAGCCCTGCGTGGCCGCTCGTGCTCGCGCCGTTCCACGCGATCGGCGTCCGCGGGCTCGCGCTCGTGTGGGTCGCGTGGCTCCTCGGCACGCTCGCGCACGCGGCGACCGCGGTCGAGACGACGCGCCTCGCCTCCCGCCTGACAGGGCGCGCGGCGGCCGTCGGCGCCGGCGCGATGTGCCTCGCCTTCGCGCCGTTCGCCTGGTTTGCGTGGAGCGGCATGGAGACGATGGCGCTCGCGTGGGTGCTGCTGCGCGCGGCCCGCGTCGCGGCCGAGTGGATCGAGGCGCGCGCCGGCGAGGCCGAGGCGTCGCCGCGCGCGCGCGCCGAGCTCGTCGCGATCGGGCTCGTCGCGCCGCTGATCCGGCCCGAGGGCCTGCTCGCGTCCCTCCTCGTCGCGTCGGCGCTCGCGATCCGGCCTCGATCGGCGCGGTTCGGGCACGTGGCGCGCCTGGCCGCGCTCGCGCCTCTCCTCGGTCCGCTGGTCGTCCCGCTCACGAACCTCGCGCTCGCAGGCCACGCGGCGTCGACGACCACGGAGGTGAAGTGGCTCGCGATGAGCCCGTACGTGACGCACGCGGCGCTCCGCGAGGCGGTCCTCACCAACGCGAAGCTGCTCGTCGGCAGCATCCTCGACGGCGGCGACTGGACGTGGATCTTCCTGCCGCAGGGCACGGCGGCGATCCTCCTGGCCGGGCTCGTCGCGCTCCTCGCCGGCCTGCGCCGCAGCCCCGCGCGCGCCGCGTTCACGCTCGCGATCGCGCTCGGCGCGCTGATCCCCTGCACGTACGCGAGCTTCCTCTGGAACCGCCTGCGCTACGTGTGGCCCTTCCTGCCGGCGGCGTTCATCGGCGCCGCGTGCGTCGCGCGCGAGATCGGCTCACTTTGCCGGCTCGTTCGCGCGCGCCTCGCGTTCGTCACGCCGATGCTGGTCGGCGTCTTCGCCGGCGCCCTCGCGACGAAGCTCCCGGGCGCCCTCCGCGACCTCGCGCAGTCCGCGCACGCGATCGACGGCCAGCAGGTCGCGCTCGGCGAGTGGGCCGCGGCCAACCTGCCGAAGACGGCGCGCCTCGGGGTCAACGACACGGGCGCGATCGCGTACTTCGGAGGGCGGCGCACGTTCGACGTCGTCGGCCTGACGACCGAGGGCGAGGCCCGCTACTGGAACGCGGGGTCCGGATCGCGCTTCGAGCACTACGAGCGGCTCCCGGCCGATCGCAGGCCGACGCACTTCTTCGTGTATCCGCACTGGATGGGCTGCGCGCCCGTGCTCGGGCGGGTGCTGACGGAGGCGACGGTCGTCGACCAGAGCATCCTCGGCGGCCCGACGATGGTCGTGTACGAGGCCCGCTGGGACGACGTCGACTCGGGCGCGCGCCCCGTGCTGATCCCGCCCGCCGGGCGCCTCGTCGACGAGCTCGACGTCGCCGACCTCGAGTCCGAGGCCGCTCACGGCTACGCGCTCGCGGGGGCGCGCGACCTCGACGATCGCGCGGTGTGGCTCGAGTCGCCGGACGGCGTCGCGCCGCGGATCGCCGAGGGCGGCCGCTTCCTGCGCGCGCGGGACGAGTTCACGGTGCGGGCCGAGCCGGGGCGCGCGGCCCGGCTCGCGATGCGCGTGGGCGCCGACGAGGCCGTCGAGCTCGTCGTGCGATCCGGCGACCGGGAGATCGGACGCGTACCCGTCCCCGCGGACGCCTGGGTCGAGCGCGAGATCGCGATCCCCGCCGGGGTCGCCGCGGCGAGGATGCCGGTGTCCGTCGCGCCCGCGACGCCGGGCGCCACGTTCGCGTCGTTCCACTACTGGGTCCACACCGACGACGAAGCGGTCCGCCCCTGATCCCAGCACGCACGAGGCCGATCGACGCCCGCGAGGACCACTCCGGCGCGCGCCGCGCAGCGCCCGACCGGAACGGGGCTGGCGCGGAGGCCGACGTGGTGTAGATCGCCCCGGTGCGAAAGCGGCTCTTCGGCAGGACGGGGCTCGAGGTCACCGAGCTCGGCCTCGGCACGTGGGGCCTCTCCGGCGACGGCTACGGCCCGGTCGCCGAGGCGGAGATCGATCGCGTGCTGTCCCGCGCGGTCGAGCTCGGCGTCACCCTCTTCGACACGGCGGACGTCTACGGCGACGGCGCGATGGAGCGGCGCCTCGGCGCGATCGTCCCCTCGTACGCGCGCATCGTGACGAAGCTCGGGACGGACCTCGCGCAGACCCCGCCACGCAAGCGGTTCGACGCCGCGTACGTCCGCGAGGCGTTCGAACGGTCGCAGGAGCGCCTCGGGCGCGACCGGGTCGAGGTCGTGCTCCTGCACAACCCGAGCGCGGCGGCGCTGGCCACGGGCGAGGGGCCCGGCGCGCTCAAGGAGCTGAAGGACGCGGGGCGGATCCGCGCCTGGGGCGTCGCGGCCGGGTCGGCAGCCGTCGCGCGCGCCGCGATCGAGCAGGGCGCGGGCCTCGTCGAGATCGCGTACAACGCTTTCTGTGCGAAGGATCTCCACGCGATCGCCAACGTGGTGAGCACCAACGGCGTCGCGGTCCTCGCCCGCTCGGTGCTCGCACACGGCCTGCTCGCCGGCCACTGGAGCGCGGAGCGCGAGTTCCAGCCCGGCGATCATCGCGCCGAACGGTGGACCCACGCCGATCTCGCGCGCCGCATCGCGCAGCTCGACGCGCTGCGGCCCCTCGTCACGGGATCGGTGTCGAGCCTCCGCGCGGCGGCCCTCCGGTTCGTCCTGTCGAACGATCTCGTCACGTCGGCGATCCTCGGGCCGCGATCGGTCGCCCAGCTCGAGCAGCTCGTGCGCGAGGCGGGCAGCGGGCCTCCCTACCTGCGCGACACCGCGCTCGCCGAGCTCGCGTCGCGCCTGCGCAGCGCGGGAGTGGCGCTCTAGCCATGCGCCTCGAGGCCGATCTCACGGAGCTGACCCGCATCGCGCGCCTGGCCGCCGAGGTCATCCGCGCCGTCTACGCGACCCCGTTCGCGGTCGAGGAGAAGGGCATCGGCGACGTCGTCACGCGCGCGGACCGCGAGGCCAACGACCTCATCTGCGCCGCGCTCGAGACGAGCTTCCCCGGCGAGGCCGTGGTCGCCGAGGAGAGCGTGCCGACCGATCGCGCGACCATCGAGGCGCTCGTCCGGCAACCGCGCGTGTTCTACGTCGACCCGCTCGACGGCACGCGGGAGTTCGCCGCGCGCAACGGCGAGTTCGCCGTGATGATCGGCATCAGCGAGCGCGGCCACGCCCTCGCGGGCGTGGTGCTCCTGCCCGTCACGGGCCAGGCCTTCGTAGGCCGCGTGGGCCCCGGGGCCGCCGCGTGGGTCGAGGAGGAGTCGGGCGCCCGGTCGGACCTGCGCGTCACGACGGAGCGCGATCCCGCAAACGCCCGCCTGCTGGTCAGCCGCTCGCACCGGCCCCGCCTGGTCGAGCCCTTCACGAGCCGCCTCGGCCTCACGCGCCTCGTGCCGTGCGGGTCGGTCGGCGTGAAGGTCGCGCGCCTCGCGTCGGGCCAGGCCGACCTCTACGTCCACGGCGGGGGCGGCGCCTCGCGGTGGGACAGCTGCGCGCCGGAGGCCATCCTCGCCGGCGCCGGCGGCCTGTTCACCGACCTCGACGGCGAGCGCATCGACTACGCCGACGCCGACCTGACCCTGCCGAACGGCATCGTCGCGTCGAACGGCGCGCTGCACCCCGCAGTCCTCGAGGCGATCCGCGAGCTGCGCGACGCGCGCTGACGGCGCGAGCGATCGGGGCGCGCCCGCGCGGACGTCGACGAGGGGCGCCGCCGCGCGAAAGCTGTACTAGCCTCCGGCGCATGCGGGACCGCGCAGAGGTCGTGATCATCGGGGCCGGCATCATGGGCCTCGCCATCGCGTACAACCTCGCCAGGCACCACGGCGTGCGCGACGTCGTCGTGGTCGACCAGGGCTACCTCTGCGGCGGGGCGAGCGGGCGCAACGGCGGCGGCGTTCGAGCCCAGTTCTCCACCGAGGAGAACATCAACCTGATGCGCGAGAGCATCCGCATCTGCCGCGACTTCGCCACCGAGCTCGGCGTGAACGTGTGGTTTCGCCAGGGCGGCTACCTGTTCCTCGTCCGCGACGAGGCGGGCCGCCGCCGGCTCGAGGCGAGCGCGGCCGTGCAGAACCGGTGCGGGCTGCCGACGCGCATCCTCACCGCGCGCGAGGCGCAGGCGATCGTGCCCGACCTGTCCACCGAGGGCGTGGTCGCGGCGGCCTTCAACCCGGACGACGGCGTCGTCTTCCCGTGGCCGTTCATCTGGGGCTACTCCCAGGGCGCCGAGCGGCTCGGCGCCGAGATCGCGACGTTCACGAAGGTCGTGGGCTTCGAGACGCGCGGCCGCGCGATCGAGGGCGTGGTCACCTCGCGCGGGACGATCAAGACGAGCCGCGTGGTGAACGCGGCGGGCGCGTGGAGCCCGGGGATCGCCCGCATGCTCGGGGTGGAGTTGCCCAACAAGCCCCACCGCCACGAGATCTGCGCGAGCGAGCCGCTCAAGCCCTTCCTCGGCCCGCTGGTCGCCGACCTGTCGAACGGCCTCTACTTCTCGCAGTCGATGCGCGGCGAGATCGTCGGCGGCGTGTCGAACGACGACGTGCCCCACGGCCTCGACCACGGGTCGTCGCACCGGTTCCTCGCGCTCTACGCCAAGGCGATCCTCGCGGCCTGCCCGCGCCTCGGGAGCGTGAAGGTCATGCGGCAGTGGTCCGGCTGCTACGACCTCACCCCGGACGCGAACCCGATCGTGGGCTTCGTCGACGAGGTCGACGATTTCGTCCAGGCCTCGGGCTTCATGGGGCACGGGTTCATGATCGCGCCCGTGATGGGGCGCCTCGTCGCCGAGCTCGTCGCGACGCGCGCCGTGTCGCCCCTGTTCGAACGGTGGAACCTGCGCCGCTTCCGCGAGGGCAAGCTCCTGCGCGAGACGATGATCATCGGCTGACTACCGACGTGCTTCAGCGGACGCGGGCGCTCTGCGCGCGAGATTGCTAGGCTGCGTTCCCCCATGAGCCAGCTCGTCCTCGTCACGGGAGCCGAAAGCCGCGTCGGCGCCGCCGCAGCCCTCGCGTGCGCCACCGCCGGTCACCGCGTCGTGGCCACGATGGCCGACCCCACGCAGCGCGGCGAGCTCCAGAAGCAGGCCGCGGATCGCGGCGTCCAGGTCGCCTTCGAGCAGCTCGACGTGACGACGCGCGACGTCGCCGAGAAGGTCCGCGAGCTCGGGCTCAAGTACGGCCCCGTCTACGCCCTCGTGAACGCAGCCTCCGAGGCCGTCGGCTGCGTGTTCGAGGAGCAGACCGACGCCGAGGTGCGCCTGCAGTTCGAGACCAACGTGATCGGGCTGATGGCCGTCACGCGCGCCGTGCTCCCGATGATGCGCGCCGCCCAGCGCGGGCGCATCGTCAACGTCTCCGGCGTCGCCGGTCGCGTCGGCCTGCCGGCGCTGGCCGTCTTCGCGGCGACGAAGCACGCCGTCGAGGGCTTCAGCGAGTCGCTGCGCTGGGAGCTCGAGCCCTTCGGCATCGAGGTCTGCGTCATCGAGGCCGGCGCCATCAAGGCGCCCATCGCGCTCGACGCCGACCGGCGCCGCTCCGCGACGGGCGGCAACCCCGCCGAGGTCGACGTGAAGCCGGTCGCCGGCCCCTACCGCGTGCTCGACGAGGCCATCGAGCGCCTGGTGCGCGACGGAGCCGACAGCGCGCCGTCGGCCGAGGCCGTGGGCAAGGCGATCGCGCGCGTCGTGGCCGCCCCGACGCCGAAGTTCCGCACCGCCGTGGTCGGCATGGACGCGCGCACCCTCGTGGCGCTCCGCAGCATGGTGCCTGACCGGCTGTTCGCGACCGGCGTCCGACGCGCGCTCGGGCTGCCCCGGCCGCGTTGACACCCCTCCCGGCGGCGAATAGCGTGCCGCTCCGCAGCTTTGCGGTGCGTAGCGGGCAAGCGCCTCGCGCGCGTCGCGCCGCCTGACCCCCTTCGCCGGGGAGCGGGCGGCGGCCGCCCGTCCGCCCGCGCACCACGCCGTCCGTCGGATCCCGAGACCTCCGGAGGAAACGCCATGTTCCGCACCGCTCGCCGCATCGCCCCGCTGCTCCAGTCGCTGCTCCTCGGAGCCGTCACCGTCACGAGTGTCGGTGCCACCGCCGCGACCCTGGTCGGCTGCGCCGACGAGTCCGAGCCCGAAACCCACGTCAAGTACCTCGACGACGTGGCGCGCCGCACGGCCGCCGTCACCCGCCTCGTCCAGTTCTTCGAGGACGCGATGACGAAGGACAAGAAGGACCGGAACGGCCCGAACGTGAAGCCGCTCCTCGACAAGATCATCGAGCCGATGACCAAGGTCTGCGTCGGCGGCGATCTCGACGAGAAGACGCAGTCGAAGCTCGTGCGGTTCATCTCCGACGCGCGCGACGCGCGCGGCGCGGACTGCCTCGTGAAGGCGCTCAAGGACTTCAAGCCGGAGGTCAACGAGGAGGACGTGCGCTGGGCTGCGCGCGCGGTCGGCCCGATGAACCTCAAGGCGGCCTCGGGCCCGCTGCTCGACGTCTTCGTCAAGCTGCGCCCGTCGAAGCTCAAGAAGGTGCCGGAGCTCTACCGCGACGTGCACGACGCGCTCGTGGACCTGAAGGACCCGGCCTGGGAGCCGCAGCTCATCACGCAGCTGAACCGCCCGATCAACGACCGCAAGGACATGCAGAACCTCCGCGACGAGGTCTACTGGCAGACGACCGCGGCCGAGCTGCTCGGCACGATGAAGTCGAAGGCGGCGGTCAAGCCCCTCATCAAGGCGGTCATCTCGCCGATGAAGGCGGACATCGCGGCCACGGCCGTGAGCGCGCTCATCAAGATCGGCAAGGACGCGGTCGGACCGACGATCGCCCTGCTCAAGAGCGAGGACAAGGAGCTCGTCGACTACTCGATCGCCGAGAACCACAAGGGCGCCGCCGCGCTCGACCCGAAGGCCGCCGAGGCCGCAAAGAAGACCGCCGACAAGGCCCACATCGGCATCGCCGCCATCATCCTCGGCACGATCGGCCGCGAGGAAGCCGCGCCGCCGATGATCGACGCGCTGGCGAGCGCCGAGGACATGCCGCGCGCGATCATCGCGCGCGAGCTCGCCAAGCTCCCGAAGTCGCCGGAGACCGTGAAGGCGTTCCAGGCGGCGTACGAGAAGACCCCGAACAGCCTCTCGATCCCGCCCGGCATGGGCGCGAAGGAGGCGCTGCTCGATGCGTCGGGCACGTTCTACGACGCGAGCTTCGTGCCGTGGATCGTGTCGACGGCGATGGCCCTCAAGGGCGAGGCCGACGACGTCGACCCGATCCGCGCCGCGTCGCTGACGACGGTGATGAAGCTCGCGACGAGCGACCAGATCGCCGAGGTCGAGAAGCTCGTCGCCGCCAAGGCGAACGGCCCCGACGGCAAGCCGAGCACGCTCGGCAAGGCGTACGAGAAGGAGTGGAAGATCGCCAAGGGTCTCCTCGCCGCGTGCGGCGACAAGACCGAGTGCTACCTCGCCAAGCTCGCCGAGCCGGCGTCGCAGACGAACGAGAACCAGTTCCAGGGCATCAAGGCCGCGTACATGGTCGCCGTCTACGGCAACCCCGACGTGCGCCAGAAGCTCATCGACATCATGCCCAAGCTCACGCACGCGGCGCTGCGCTTCGTCTCGGTGCAGGTGATCGACCGGTACTCGCCCAAGGGCGACGCCGGGCTCGCGGCCAAGCTGCAGAAGATCGTCGACGACGGCGAGGCGAGCAAGGACTCGAACAAGATGGCCGGCAACGCCCCGTTCAAGACGGTGATCTACCGCCTCACCGCGCGCGCGCAGTAGTCCCGATCCCGCCGCGAGCTCCCGATGCTCTTCCTCGAGATCACGCAGGGGCTCGCGGCCGGCCGCACGTTCGAGCTGCCCGGCGACGCGGTCACCATCGGCCGCGCGCCATCGAACGACGTCGTCCTCGAAGACAGCCACGTCTCCGGCGAGCACGCGCGCATCGTCCTCGAGGGCGATCGCGCGGTGCTCGTCGATCTCCGGTCCACCAACGGCACCACCGCCGTCCGCGGCGGCGAGCGCGTGACGCTCGGACCCGATCGCCCCACCTTCGATCTCGCGAGCGGCGACCTGGTCGAGCTGGGATCCGGCGAGGGCGTCGCGGTGCTGCGCGTGAGGCTCGCGGAGGACGCCGAGGAGGCGCACGTCGTCTCGATGCGGCGGCTCGACGAGCTCGAGCCCGCGGCGGCCAAGCTCGAGCGCGACCCGAGCATCCTGTCGGCGCTCTACGCGGCCCAGAAGCGCATCGGCGGCGCGACCGACCTCGACCGCGTGCTCGTCGAGATCGCCGACGCGACGCTGTTCCTGGTGCCGCAGGCGACCCACGTGACCGTGGTGCTGCGCGACGACGACGGCGGCAACGACACGGCGTCGAGCGTGTTCGTGCCGGTGATGACGCGCGTGCGCCTGCCGGGCGGGCAGAGCGGGCCGCCGACGGGCCCGGTGCCGATCGCGCGCAGCGTCTACCGCAAGGTCGTCAAGGAGCGCGCCGCGGTGCTCGCGGCGGACGCGCCGAGCGAGGTCGCGCAGACCGAGTCGATCATGGGCGCGTCCATCCGCAGCACGATCGGGGTGCCGCTGTGGAAGGGCGAGGAGATCCTCGGCGTCCTGCAGGTCGACAACCGGAACGCGCCGGCGATGCTCAACGCCGCCGACGTCGAGCGGCTGCTCGTGCTCGCGGCGAACGCCTCGCTCGCGGTCGCGAACGCGCGCCTCATCAAGCGGCTCGTGTCGGCGGAGGAGCGGCTCCAGAAGGAGAACACGTTCCTCAAGGGCCGCGAGGAGAAGCGACGCGGCGGCGGCAAGCAGGTCGAGATCATCGGCAAGAGCGACGCGATGCGACGGGTCATCACCCAGCTCGACAAGGTCGTCGACACGCGCGTCACGGTGCTCATCGAGGGCGAGACGGGCACGGGCAAGGAGCTCATCGCGGCCGCGGTGCACTACCGTTCGCGCCGGCGCGACAAGCTCTTCGTGGCGCAGAACTGCGCGGCGCTGGCCGAGAGCCTGCTCGAGAGCGAGCTGTTCGGGCACAAGAAGGGCTCGTTCACGGGCGCGATCGAGGAGAAGAAGGGCCTCTTCGAGATCGCCGACGGCGGCACGCTGTTCCTCGACGAGATCACCGAGACGCCGCTCTCGCTGCAGTCGAAGCTCCTGCGCGCGCTGCAGGAGGGGGAGATCCGGCCCGTCGGCGCGACGCAGCCGCGCAACGTGAACGTGCGCATCGTCGCGGCCACGAACCGGAACCTCGAGGACGAGGTCGCGAAGGGCCGCTTCCGCGAGGATCTCTACTACCGGCTGAAGGTCTTTCCCCTGCGGCTGCCGCCGCTGCGCGAGCGGCGCGACGACATCGTCGAGCTCGCCGGGGCGTTCCTGGTCCGCTACTCGGACGAGATCGGCAAGCCGGTCGGCGGCTTCACGCAGCAGGCGATGGAGCTGATGACCGCGTACGACTGGCCGGGCAACGTGCGCGAGCTGCAAAACGAGGTACAGCGGCTGGTCATCCAGCTCGAGCCGGGGGCGTTCGCGACGCCGGAGCTGCTGTCGCCGCGCATCCGTCAGGTCGAGGGCGTCGTCACGCGGGCCGGCGTGACGAAGGGGACGCTGCGCGAGATGATGGACTCCGTCGAGAAGTTCCTGCTCATCGAGTCGCTCCGCGCGCACGGCAACAACAAGACGAACTCGGCGAAGACCCTCGGCATCACGCGCGAGGGGCTGCACAAGAAGCTGCGGCAGTTCGGGATCTAGTCAAGGGCGCCGGCGGCGCCCTCGTGGGTCGCGAGGGGGCCGCGGGCGGCCCCAAACCCCGGGCGCCGGCCGCGCCCTCGTGGGTCGCGATGGGGCCGCGGGCGGCCCCAAACCCCGGGCGCCGGCCGCGCCCTCGTGGGTCGCGAGGGGGCCGCGGCTACGGGGGTCCGCGGCGCGAGGGCGGCAGCACGGGGGTCGCGCCGCGGCGCGAGGAGAGGATGTCGGGGTCGTCGAACACCGGCACCCACGGCTCGACGATCTCGGCGAGGGCCGCGCGCCGCGCGTCGTCGAGGCGCACGATCTCGAGACCGAGGCCGGCGTACTCGCGCTCGCGCAGGCGGTGGCGCACGACCGCCTCGACGTCGATGAGCTCGCCGGTGCGAGGGTGGGCCACGTGCAGGAGCAGCGACGCGCCGACCGGGAGGTCGAGGTCGGTGCCGAGCAGAAGGCCGCCCTTCTGCAGGTCGCGCGTGAACAGCACGGGCCCGTCGGCGCCCTCGAGGTGGATGGCGAGCTCGGCCTGGTAACGGGGGGAGCGGCGCCGCGCGGGCTCGGGCTCCGGCGCGCCCTCGGGGACGAGGTCGCCCGCGTCGGGGTGGCTGCGCGCGAAGTCGACGATCCCGTCCCAGCGCGATCGCGTGTCGCGATCGATGGCGTAGAGCTGCAAGCCGCTGCCGGGCGGGTGGCCGCCCGCGTTGTCGAACGGCACGTGGTGCACGGCCATCGCGAGCACCTCGAGCTCGCGGCCGTCGTCGGGCGCGACGAGGTGCACGCGCACGAGGCTGCGCAGCGGGTACGGCTCGTCGGTGGCGACGAACAGGCCGCGGAAGCTCACGTCCTCGCTGAAGAGGTCGCGCGACGTCCGGGTCGACGTCACCGTCACCGCGAGGCGCAGGGGAAACCGTCTGTCGAAGCGACGCTCGTCGGCCATGGCGCCCTCCGCGCGAACGCGCGGCCCGCACGATAGCAGGCCGCGCGCCGTGGGGAGCCCGTCCGTCAGAACGCGCCGCGGATCACGCCGCCACCGGGAGCAGCGGCAAGGCCGACGCCGCGGGAGCTCGCGAGGAGCGGCGGCCCGCCGAACCAGACCATCGCGGCGCCGCCGGCAACGCCGATCGCGCCCACCGCGAGCGCGACGTTGGCGGCGGTGTCGAGGCTGCGCCCGCCGTCGATGCGGTCGTTCACGGCAGGGTCGAGGCAGCGCATGCCGCCGCACTCGTCGCGCACGTCGCGGAAGCGCGCGTTGGCCATCGCGCCCGTGATCGCGGCCGTGAGGAAGCCGCCGACGCCGATCGCCGCGACGCCGAAGCCGACGTACCGCAGGGTGGCGTCCGGCTTCGCGGCGGGCGCGAGCGGCGCCTCGCGCGCGAGCGTGTGCCGCGGCGCGGGCGTGGGCGCCGCGACGGGCGCAGGAGCCGACGGCGGGTCGAGCGACAGGGAGACCGTCTCGAGGGCGCCGACCGCGAGGGTCACGTCCTCGCGGGCCCCGGCGCGGCCCGGCGCGGTGGCGACCACGCGCGTCTTGCCGGGCGCGAGGGCGATCGGCTGCCCGAGGCGCGCAGCCGGGAGGATCTTGCCGGCGACCAGGACCTCGAGGCCGGGCGGGGGCTTGGCGACGGCGACGACGAGGCGCGCGACCTTGGCCTCGAGCAGCGCTCGATCGGCCGCGGCGGCGTCGCGGGTCGCGAGGAACCGCGGCTCCTTCTCGGCGCGCGCGGCCGCCTCGGCAAGCGTCGCGGAGAGCTCCTCGTAAGCCTCGGGGAGCTGGCCGAGCTCGCGCAAGCACCGCGCGAGGTAGAGGTGAGCGTTCGGGCTGCCGAGCGCGCGGTGCACCTCACGGAACGCGGGCAGCGCGGCGGCGAACTCGCGCTGGTCGTAGAGCTCCTGCGCGGCGGAGAACCGCGCCTTCGCGGCGGACGCATCGGTCGGATCGGGGTCCGCGAGCGCCGGCCGCGAGGCGATCGAGAGCGTGACCGAGGCGGCGACCGAGAGCACGGGGGCGAGGCGCATCAGGGATCCTCGGGGCGGAACGGGGTGGCGGGAGCGAGCGGCGGGCTCGGCTCGCCGCGCGCGCGCAGCGCACGGAGCTGCCCTTGCACGGGAGGGCCAGCGTCCGACGCGCAAGGCAGGCATCCGGCAGGGGTTTCCCGCGTCCAACATACGGGAAGCGCGCCGCGCGGGCGAGCGGGGGCGGCGCGCCGGCCGGCATCCGCGGCTGTGGTAGCCTCGAGGCTCGCCCGTGCCGCCCCGAACGAACCCGACCGCCCCCGCGGAGACGCCGACCTTCCGCCGCCCGGTCGCGGCCGTCGCCGGCATCGCCGCGGTCGCCATCGCCGGCGCGTGTCACCACGACTGGGACGCGCTCGTGCCGAGGACGAGCGACCCCGCCACGACGACCGTCACGACCACCGCGACCGGCCAGGGCGGCGCAGGGTCGGGCGGCGCGGCCTCCGGGGGCGCAGGCGGCGCCACGACGACCGATCACGACGCGGGCGCGGGCGGCGGCGCGGGCGGCGGGACCGGCGGCGGCGCTGCGACCGACGGCGGCCCGGACGGGGGCGCCGTGATCGGGCAGGGCGAATGCCCGAAGGGGCTCGTCGGCCCCGCGCTCGTGCGCGTGCCGGTGGCGGGCGGCGCGTACTGCGTCGACGCCACCGAGGTGACGCGCGCGCAGTACGCCGCGTGGCTCACGGGCAACCCGGATACGGCCGCCCAGCCGCCGTACTGCCAGCTCAACACCACCTTCGCGCCGAAGGCCTTCTGGCCGCCCGACGCCGCCGTCGACGACCTGCCGGTCGTGGACCTCGACTGGTGCGACGCCCATTCGTACTGCGCGGCCGCGGGCAAGCACCTCTGCGGCGCCATCGGCGGTGGGGCGCCCTCGTACGCGGCGTACACCGACCCGGAAGCGAGCGAGTGGTTCCGCGCCTGCGCGGGCCCGAACGGGCACCACTACCCGTACGGCGACGCCTACGACCCGGCCGCGTGCAACGGCGCCGACCTCGGCGTGAGCACCCCCGCGCCGACGGGATCGCTCCCGGGCTGCGAGGGGTCGGTCACGGGGCTGCTCGATCTCAGCGGCAACGTCTGGGAGTGGGAGGGCTCGTGCGAGGGCTGGTCGGGCCCGGGCGACCGCTGCCGCGTGCGCGGAGGCAGCTTCTCCGACGGCAAGGTCGCCCTCGACTGCGGCGTCGACGCGACGAGCACGCGCGCGGGAGGCGGCCTCAACACCGGTTTCCGCTGCTGCGCCGACGCCTTGCCGTAGGCGCGACGGGGCCGCGAGCAGCCCAGGGCGCGATGCGCACGCGCTCGCCTCGGACCCGAGCCGCGCCCCTCGTCAATCCTCCCGCTCCCGGCCCGGAGGCCCTCGGGGGGCGCGCAACCACGCACGCCTCGGCGGCGGGCTAGGCGGCGAGGCGCGCCTCGGCCCGGTCGAGGATCTCGAGGCAGCCGGCGAGCGAGTCGCAGAAGAGCAGCTCGCGCCGCAGCGCCGCTGCGCCGGGCAGCCCCTTGAGGTAGCCCGTGAGGTGGCGGCGGGTGACGCGCACACCGTGCGGCTCCTGGCGCGCGGCCACGTTGTCCCGCAGGTGCCGGCGGCACAGCCCGAGGCGCTCGGCCGGGGTCGGCGGCGGCAGGTGCACCCCGAGGTCGATGAGCGCGCGCGCCTCCCGAAAAAGCCAGGGGTGGTCGATCGCGGCGCGTCCGACCATGGCGCCCGCGCAGCCCGTCTCCTCGATCGCGCGCAGGGCGTCGCCCGCCGTCTTGATGTCGCCGTTGACGATGACCGGCACGGAGACCGCCTCGCGCACCTTGCCCGCCCACGACCAGTCGGCCTGGCCCGAGTGGCCCATCTCGGCCGTCCGGCAGTGCAGCGTGATGGCCGCGACGCCCACGTCCTCGAGGCGGCGGGCGAGGTCGACGATCGGCATGTCCGACTCCGACCCGACGCCGATGCGCGTCTTCACCGTCACCGGGAGGGAGGTGCTCTTCACGATCATGGCCGCCATCTCGACCATCGCGGCGGGGTGCTTGAGCCAGCCGGCGCCCGCGCCGCGGCCCGCGATCTTCGGCACCCAGCAGCCACAGTTCACGTCGAGGAACGCCGGCCGCGCCTCCTCCGCGAGGCGCGCTGCCTCGGCCAGGCGCTCCGGGTTCGATCCGTAGATCTGTACGGCCGTCGGGTGGTCGGTCGCCTCGATCGCCATCTTGCGCCGCGCGTGGCGGCAGCCGCGCAGCAGGCCCTCGACGTTGACGAACTCCGTCACGCAGAGATCGGCGCCGTGGTCGCGGCAGAGCTTGCGAAAGACCGCGTCGGTGACGTCCTCCATCGGCGCGAGGATCACCGGCCGTCGGGAGAGGAGTTCGCGCAGCTCGGCGTGGGTGAGGCTCGGCACGGCCGCGGGGTTAAAGCACGACGGCGCGACCGGAGCCAGCCGGCGAGCGCGGCGGCGCGACTCCGATCAGGGCCTCCGCTCGACGCGACCGTCGACGTGCTTCGCGAAGCGGCCGGGGTCGCGCCCGTGCGTCGGGTCGCTGCGGTCCCAGGGCCAGCCCCCGAAGCGCGTGCGCTGGTAGTCCTGGAACGCCTTCTGGAGCTCGGTGCGCGTGTTCATCACGAACGGGCCGTGCTGGGCGACGGGCTGCCCGATCGGTCGCCCCTGCAGGAGCAGAACCTCCGCGTCCGCGTCGCCGCACTCGAGGCGCAGCGACCGGGTCGCGTCGACCGCGGCGACCGACCGCGAGCGCACGATCTCGCCACCGACCTTCATCGAGGCCCCCGCGAAGAAGTACAGCGTCCGCAGCGCATCCGGGTGCTTCGCCGCGGGCAGCACGAGCGTCGCGCCCGCCGCCATGCGGATGGTCCAGATGGCGACGTCCGCGTCCGGACGCGCGGCCCACGATCGCGGCGGCGGCGGGGGCGGTCGTCGCCCCTCGAGCTCGCCCGCGACGACGGTCACCGCCGAGGCGCGCCCCGCGTCGTCGAGGAAGGCGACCTCGGGGATCTGGTCGGCCCACAGCATCGCGAAGTGCGGCGGCGCGAGCTTGTCCTCGGCGGGCAGGTTCAGCCAGATCTGGAAGAGATCGACGGGGTTGGGCCCCTCGCGGTCGAGCAGGGGGAACATCTCGGCGTGCGAGATGCCACCGCCCGCGGTGAGCCACTGGGTGTCGCCGCGGCCGTAGCGCGCCGCCGCGCCGAGCGAGTCGGAGTGGTCGACGAGCCCGCGGCGCACGACCGTGACGGTCTCGAAGCCGCGGTGCGGGTGCTGCGGGAAGCCCGGCACCACGTCGCCGTGGTACATGCTGAAGCCGTCCTTGCCGGCGAAATCCTGCCCGATCGTTCGGCCCGCGAGCGACGTGGCCGGGCCCAGCCGGTCATCGCCGGCCGGAAAGGCGTCGACGTGGTGGACGCAGAACAGGAAGGGATCGGCGGTGACCCACGGCGGGCCCGCGAGCGGCACGACCTCGAGCAGGGTGGACGACATCCCGCAACGGTAGCGCGCGGGCGGGCGCGCGCATCCCGAGGGAATCGCCGAGCGCGGTGCTAGAGTCCGGGCGTGAGCCGCTCCCCCTCCCCGCCCGCCGCCGCGCTCGTCTCGGCCCTCGTGGCGCTCGTGGCCCTCGCGGGCTGCTCGGCCGCCGCCCCGCCGCCGAAGCAGGAGCCGCTCGGCCACCTGCCCTCGGCCGTCACCTCGGCCCAACCGGAGTGGATCGGATCGGCGAGCCCCGCGGGCAAGCCCGCCCAGGCCGCCAGGCGCGACTGACGTGCGCAGCGCGCCCGCCCGGCGCGTCACGATCTCCGCGAGCGGCCCGCCTACTTTCCGCGCCGACGCTCAGCGCATCAGCGCGATCGCCACGATGACGCCGGTCAGCACGAGGCTGCCCGCGACGGCCACGGCGACCCACACGAAGATGGTGCGCGTCATTCGGTTGGCCGCATCGAGGTGCGCAGCCACCATGCGCGACGGATCGCCGTAGGGGCTGCCCGGCATCCCCGGAGGCGGCGGCGGCATGCCGTACCCGGGGAACGCGCCCGGCATCCCCGGAGGCGGCGGCGGCATGCCGTACCCGGGGAACGCGCCCGGCATCCCCGGCGGCGGCCCACCTGGCGGACCGCCCGGCATCGGCCCGAGCCCATAGCCGGCCCGCCACTGGTCCTGCACGGCCGCCTGCTGCGCCATCACCTGGTTCATCACCTGCCCGACGACCTGCGCGTGCTGAGCCGCCTGCGCGTGGTGCGGGTAGACGGTGCCGCAGTACGTGCAGTTCGGCTTGCGGAGGTCGTCGAGGGTGAGGTTCGCGCCGCAGTGGTTGCACTGCTGAACGGGCTTGTACATCGCGCCCCCCGGGGCCGGATCAGGCCGGCGTCAGGTACTGGTTCTCGACCCACATGTTCCGGCCGTCCGGGAACACGACCTGGCAGTGCGTGTTGCCATTCAACTGCACGATGGTGCCCGGATACTTGTTGCCGTCGCTCCACGCGACCAGCACCTTGCGGCCCATCACGAGGCCCGAGCCGCCGGTCACCTGCGCCATCGCGCCCGCGAGCCCGACGGCCTGCTGGATGCCCGGCTGGTTCATCACGCCCGCCGAATAGGCCTGCCACTGCGCGACGTTCTGCTGCCCCACCGCCATCGTCGCCGCCATCGCCGCGTTCGGGTCGAACGCCGCCGCACCGCCCGCCGGCGCGGCGCCCGCCGCCTGCCGGTTGACCTGGATGGGCTTCGGCTGCCCGCCTCCGCGCAGGCGGTTGGCCTCGGACTCCTGCAGCTGGTTGCGCCGCACGGCGAGGTTCATCGGATCGCGGCTGATTTCGTTGTTCCAGTGCGCGCTGATGGTCGTCCAGTCGCCCTGCGACAGCTGGTAGTGGCCGACCGCGCCCTCGAAGCCGTAGACCTGGATCGCGGCCGACACGGCCACCCAGTCCTCGAAGCTCGCGCTCGCGACGCCCTTCTTCGCGGCGAGCGCCGCGTTGTAGAGCTGCATGTAGCGCGTCGCGACCTGGCCCATCAGGCTCATGTCCTGCATGCGCGCGGTCCAGCCGGCCTTCGCGGCCTCCCAGTCCCCCGCGGCCACACCGAGCGAGCCCACCTTACGGGCTTGTTCTCCAGGGTCGGTGATGCCGTCGAGCTCGGCGCCGAGGTCCGCGTACCGTTCGAGGGAGACGCCGTTGATCGGTGAGTAGGGGTCCACGGCGGCAGGGTGGGCGCCCGGGGGCGGCTCGTCAAGGCGCCCGGCCCGCCGCCGACGGGTCGGCGGAGCCGCTCAAGGAACCGGAGGCGGCAGCCGTTCTCAGACGGCATAGGAAGCTCGCGAAGGCCCCACGGCCACTCGCCGAGCACGAGGTCCCGGACGATGCCACAGCCGATGAGCGCCCGACGAAGCCACAGCGAGCGCGCTCCGAAGCGCGTCGCCGCCCTGGCGGCGCTGGTGGCGCTCGGCGGGGCGACCCCGGCGGCGCGCGCCGAGCTCAATTTCAACCTGCACGCGGAGCTCTCGGTCGCTCGAATGACGGGCTCCCCCAAGAGCTCGGAGTTCGGCTGGGGCGCGAGCGGCCTCGTGGCGCCCGAGCTGCTGCTGTCCCCACGCATCGGCCTCGAGCTTCCGATCGGGCTCACCGTGCTGGCGCCCCTCGACGGGCTCGGCGCGCCGCTCGCGCCGACGAAGGTCGGCACGGCGCTGACCGCCCTGCCAGGCGTGCGCTTCCGGCTGCTCGTCGAGCCCGGCGTCGACTCGCCGCGCACGCTGTGGGTCGCCGCGGGCGGCGGTCTCTCGGTCACGGGCAGCCGCGCGCGCCCGGCTTTCGACCTGCGCGCGGGCCTCGACTTCAAGGTCGGCCGCATCGCGGTCGGGCCAGCTCTCGGCTACCTCCAGGTGATCGAGACCAAGTCCGGCGTGCTGCCCGAAGACGCGCGCGTGCTCACGTTCGGCGTCCACGCGCTGCTCGACTTCCCGCGCAAGGCGCCGCCTCCTCCCGTGCCCGACCGCGACCACGACGGCATCCCGGACGCGACCGACCAGTGCCCGGACAAGGCCGAGACGGTCAACGGCATCGACGACCAGGACGGCTGCCCCGAGGACGACGCCGACGGCGACGGCATCCTCGGCAGCCGCGACAAGTGCCCCGCCCAGCCCGAGGACAAGGACGGCTTCGAGGACGACGACGGCTGCCCCGACGAGGACGACGACCACGACGGGCTGCGCGACGTGATCGACAAGTGCCCGCGCGAGCCGGAGACCGTGAACGGCTTCCAGGACGACGACGGCTGCCCCGACGTCGCGCCGCCGCGCCTGCGCGACATCCGCGTGGCGGTCGGCCCCGCGGTGCTGTTCGACTTCGACAAGGCGGAGCTCGAGCCGACGGAGACCGGCAAGATCGCCGCGCTGGCCAAGGCAATCCTCGCCCACCCGGAGTACGCGCAAGTCACGGTCGAGGGCTACGCCGACGAGGTCGGCAGCGAGGGGTACAACCTGAAGCTCTCGGACAAGCGCGCGGGGCAGGTGAAGGCCGCGCTCGTGCGCGCCGGCGTGGCGGAGGAGCGCCTCGTGACCATCGCGAAGGGGCGGCTCGGGCCGGAGCGCATGCGGGGCAAGGCGACGAATCGAAAGGTGGACGTGACCGCGACCAAGCAGCGCGAAGAACCGCCGCCCGCCGCGCCCGCAGCGAAGCCCGCGGAACCGCCCCCCGCGCCGACGGCGAAGCCCGCCGAAGCGCCTGCCGCGCCCGCACCCGCACCCGCGGCCAAGCCCGCGCCCGGGGCGAAGCCCGCCCCAGCGAAGGCCGCGCCCGCGGGCGGCGGGACGAAGCCTGGAGGTGCCCGATGAAGCCCGCGATCCGTCCCGGCGCGCGGCTGCGCCCGATCGCCGGCGTCGTCGCGGCGCTGGCGTTCGCGGCGCTCGCCTCGCTCGCCTGCGGCTCGCCGCTCGTCGGCGCCGAGTGCGAGCCCCCCGGCTGCGGCGAGTCCGAATGCAAGGTCGACGCGGACTGCACCGGCGGGCGGCTCTGCACGGGCGGCGCGTGCGTGGCCAAGGCCGAGTGCACGTTCAACGCGGACTGCGGCAAGGACCGCGTGTGCGTCGCGGGCGCGTGCAAGACCCCGAACGAATGCGTGGTCGACCTGCACTGCCCCTGCGACCAGGGCTTCTGCATCGAGGGCCACTGCAAGGGCGGCCCGAAAGACTGCAACGCGCCTCCCACGACGTGCGCGCTGAACGCCGACTGCGGACCCTACATGTACTGCGTCGATCGGATCTGTCGCACCACGCTCGAGTGCCTGAAGCACGCCGACTGCAAGGCCGGCGAGGCGTGCTACCAGAGCGTCTGCTACGCGCTCTAAACGGCAGGGCGCGAAGGCCGCGCAGCCTCTGCACGCCGCGCGCGCGGCCCTCGCCGAGCGGCCGCCGTGCGCGCCAAGCCCGGGCTTGTGTCCGCAGCGCGTCGGCCCTTAGAACCGGCGACATGAAGACCTTCGGCTTCAAGATCGACCCTCTCACCGGCGAGGAGTTCTACGAAGTCTACATCCGCGGTCGTCAGGTCCTGAACGACCCGATGCTCAACAAGGCGACGGCCTTCACCCGCGAGGAGCGCCTGAGCCTCGGGCTCGACGGCCTCCTCCGATCGGGCATCTCGCCGATCGAGGGCCAGGTCGAGCGCGCGTACGGCGCCTACCTGCGCAAGCCCGACGATCTCGAGCGCTACATCTACCTCTCGGGCCTGCAGGACCGCAACGAGCAGCTCTTCTACCGCGTGCTCATGGAGCACCTCGAGGCGATGCTGCCCATCGTCTACACGCCCACGGTCGGCCAGGCGTGCCTGCAGATGAGCAAGATCCAGCGGCGCTACCGCGGCGTCTACGTCACGCCCGACAACATCGGCAACATCGACCAGATCTTCCAGGGCCTGCCGAACCCGCAGCTGAACCTCATCGTCGTCACCGACGGCGAGCGCATCCTCGGCCTCGGCGACCTCGGCTCGGACGGCATGGGGATCCCCGTCGGCAAGGTCAGCCTCTACGTCGCCGCGGGCGGCGTGCACCCGGCCGTCTGCCTGCCCGTCTGCCTCGACGTCGGCACGAACAACCAGAGCCTGCTCGACGACCCGCTCTACCTCGGCGTGAAACACCCGCGCCTGCGCGGCGCCGCATACGAGGAGTTCATCGAGAAATTCGTGCTCGGCGTGCGGCGCAACTTCCCCGACTGCCTGCTTCAGTGGGAGGACTTCGCCAAGCAGACCGCGTTCAAGAACCTCGCGCGCTACCGCGACCGCATCCTGTCGTTCAACGACGACATCCAGGGCACCGGCGCGACGGCGCTCGCCGCGCTCATGACCGCGATGCGCATCAAGAAGTCGCGCTTCTCGGACGAGCGCTACCTCATCGTCGGCATGGGCCAGGCCGGCACCGGCATCGCCCAGAACATCCGCACGATGCTGCTGCGCGAGGGCCTGTCGGACGACGAGGCGCGCAAGCACATCTTCGCGGTCGACCTGCAAGGCCTGCTCGTCGAGGGCGACCCGCTCCTCGAGGAGCCGCAGCTGCCGCTCGCGCAGCGCCGATCGGCCGTCGAGGGCTGGACGCTCGACAACCCGGACCGCATCACGATGGCGGACGTGCTGCGCAACGGCACCCCGACGGTGCTCATCGGCGTCACCGCGCAGCCGGGGCTCTTCAGCCCCGCGATCCTCGCCGCGGTCGCGAAGTCGACGCCGCAGCCGGTCGTGATGGCGCTGTCGAACCCGACCAGCCGATCGGAGTGCTTCCCCGAGGACGTGTGGAGGGCGACGGACGGCAGGGGGCTCGTCGCGACGGGCAGCCCGTTCAAGACGATGCCGTGGGAGGGGCGCACGCTCCAGGCGTCGCAGTGCAACAACATGTACATCTTCCCCGGGCTCGGGCTCGGCTCGCTCGTGTGCAAGGCGACGCGGGTCACCGACGGGATGATCTTCGCCGCCAGCCGCGCCATCAGCGAGATGGTCACGCCCGATCAGGAGCAGCGCGGGCTGCTGCTGCCCGAGATGAAGGACATCCGCACGGTCGCCGCGCGGGTCGCCGTCGCGGTCGGCAAGGAGGCGCGCGATGCGGGGCTCGGGCGGCTGCTCGAGGACGCCGAGATCGAGGCGGTGATCGCGAAGGCGCAGTGGAGGCCGCGCTACCCGCCGTACCGGCCGGGCGCGCTCGCCACGACGCCCTGATCGTGGGACGCTCGGGCGCGGGGGGTCGACCGAGCATGCGGACACGGTATGCGCTCCTCTGCGGCCTCGCGGGCGCCACCTCGTGCGCGGGGGCGCCCTCGCCGGCGACGTCCGGCGCCCAGCCGACGCCGCCACCGACGGAGATGGGCGCGCCCGCGTGGGCCTCGCCCGCGCGGTGGGACTACCACCCCGGCGCGCCGGAGACCGTGCGCGCCCACGTGCGCCTCGGGGACGGATCGTGCGTGTTCGTCGCCGACGACGGGCAGCGCTGGGTCGTCGCGCCCCCGCGATCCGAGGACGCGAAGCGGCGCGCGGGGCCGGCGCGATCGGGCGGCAAGCCGAGGCCCGCACGACCGTGCAGCGGGCGCGCCGAGGCGGCCGACGTGCTCGCGCCCGAGGAGCTGACGGGCGTCGTGCGCCGCACGCAGGCCGCGTGGGTGTTCGTCGGCGCCAGCGGCACGCTCTACGAGGCCACCGACCCGCTCGGCCCCTTCGTGCGGACCGTGCCCTCGCCCGAGCCGCTCGCGCGCGTCGCCGGTTCGGGCGGCGCGCTCATCGCGGCCACGATCGACGGGCGCCTCGTGCGCTGGGAAGAGCAGACCGGGTGGCGCCCCGGCCCGGACCCCGGCGTGCGCGTGTTCGACCTCGCCTTCGCGGAGGGCGGCCGCGCGCTCGCGCTCGCGCTCCCCGAGGCCCTGCTCACGAGCGACGACGGCGGCGCGACGTTCACGCGCGTCGGCGCGGCCGCTCCGCCGATCGGCGCGCGGCGCGTGGGGCTCGACGCCGCGGGCCAGCTCGCGGTCGACGGGTTCGCCGCGTCGCTCGTCTGGACTCCGCGCGATCGCGCGCCGTTCGCGCGATCGACGGAGGCGGTGCTCCTCACGCCCACCGGCAGCGACCTCGAGGTCGGCAAGGCCGCGACCGCGGGCGCCGTCGCGGCGGGGCGGGCCACGATCGACGGCGACCGCTACCTCGAGGCGCTGCGACCCGACGATGACGGCGAGCTGTGGCAGCTCGGCCGCGGGCGCATCGACGGTCGCCTCGAGACGGCCCCGATCGCGGGGAGCGCGGGCTGCGGGGCGATCAAGCTCGGCGCGAACGGCCGCCACGTCGTCGCCGTGTGCTCGCGCGCCTCGGGCGACGAAGTCGACGCGGTCGTGCTGCGCAGCGACGACGGCGGCGCGAGCTTCGAGATCGCCGTGAAGCTCGCCACCGACGCCATCGACCACGTCGCGGTCGCGGTCGCGCCGGACGGCGCCGTGATCGTCGCTGGCGCGTGCAAGCCCGCCGAGAAGATCGGCTGCAAGCCGGCCGCCCCGCTGCTCGTGAGGCCGGACGGCAAGCAGTCGACCGCGATGGTCGCCGCCGCCGCGCAGCTGGGCGGGATCGCGGTCGCGCCCGCGTTCTCGACCGACGGACGATCGGCCTATTTCCTCGGCGTACGCGGCAAGGACGACCGGCCCGCGCTCTTCGTCTCGCACGACGGGGGAGAGAGCTTCTCCCCTCGCCCGCTCGACGCGCCGGGCGCGTCGAAGGCCCACGGCGAGGGCGAGGACGACGACGGCCCGCGCGACGACGGCTTCGAGCTCGACGATGCCGTCGTCGTGCGCCCGGGCGAGGACGGCACCGTGGGCGCGCGCCTCGCCCGGCAGCGCGGCGCGGCGTGGCTGACGACCGACGACGACGGCCGCGTGATCGCGATCGCCTCGTCGCCGGGCGAGACCGCGATCCTCGGCGGCTTCGGCCGGCGGGTCTTCGCTGTGTCGCCCGAGGAGACCCGCCCCGGCGCCGGCGCGTCGGCGTGGGAGTCGCTCGACGGCGGATCGACCTGGACCGACCTGCCCACGCCCCGCGCGCTCGCCCGGGAGCTGGCTGCGGGCGCGGGCGCGGTCACGTGCGGGTCGGGCGGCTGCCTGGTCGGCGACACCGTCGCGCGCGTGGGCTGGAGCGGCCAGGCCGAGACGCCCGCGGAGCCCGCTCCCACGGCGGACGCGAGCGGCCGGGGCGATCCCGCGACGCGCACGCCGATCGTCTGCGAGCTCGCGCCCTCGGGCTGGGCGCGCATCGAGGGCGTCGTCGGCAGCGGCCGCACGCCCTTGCCCGACGAGAACGAGGCCGCGCGCGGCCGATCGGTGTGGAGCGTGCTCACGCGCGACCGCTCCACCGGGGCCGTCTCGACGGTGACCGCGATGCTGCCCGAGTCCGGCGAGGGCGAGGCGCGCATCGTCACCCACCGCCTGCTCGGCCCCGCGCCGAAGGGCGCGCGCGTCGCCGTCGACCTCGCCCCGCAGATGGAAGGCTACGCGGCCGTGCGCGTGAGGCTCCCGCTCGACGCGGCCGGCAAGCTGAAGGTCGGCGCGCCGATGACCGGGATCGAGGTCGCCTGGGAGAACTTCATGGACGGCACCTCGGCGCACGCGACCGTCGCCGACGCCGGCCCGTTCGAGGCCGGCGACGTGCGCGCGAGCCCGCTCGACCCGGAGGACCACCTCGAGGCGTCGCTCGTCTCCGTGTCGCTCAAGGGCGTCTTCGTGCGCCCGCACGGCCCGGGGACCGCGTCCTCGTCATCGGCCTACTTCCTCGACGCCTCGGGCAAGGCCGAGCGCTTCGAGTACCCGCCGTGGCCGCAGACCTCGCAAGACGGTCGCAAGGTCGAGATCCGAAGCGACGCGGCCGTCGCCGAAGGGGCGACGCTCGGCGTCGCGCGCGTGATCTCCGGCCCCGACGAGCCCCGCACGGTGCTGCTCGGCAGGCCGCCCCCGCGCGGCGGCGGGTCGCACGCCTGGGAGATCGTCGCGACGAGCGTCGCGCCCGCGGCGACGGGCGGCCTCGTGGTCGCGGACGAGTGGACCTACGTCGGCCCGGCGCTCGGCTTCACGACGCTCGTCACGGACGCGCGCCGCGACCGCGCGTGGGGCTACTACCACCCGTTCCGCGCCGACGGCACCTTCGGCCCGGTCATGCCGGTGCCGACGCAGCTCGACCTGCCCGACCGCCCGCGCGGCTGCAGCGCCGTGGAGCGTGCCAGCAGCCCGCGCATGGAAGCCCCCTTGTTCCAGGGCGGACAGCTGATGTTCGTCGGCACGCGCCACCCGGTGATGGTGAGCGAGGCCCTCGGCGCGACGCCGGGCGCGGCCGCGAGGACGACAGGCGGCTCGCCGAGACCGGCCCCGGCGAGCCCGAAGACCGCGCCGCCGACCGGAGGCGACGCCTACCTGCTGTTGACGAGCTCGGCCGTGATCCACGGCACGCCGGCGTCACCGTGCCTCGCCGCCTGGCAGGCCATCGGCGCGACGCGCGCGCAGGTGTCGGCCGTGATCCCCGCCGATCTGGGCCGATCGTGGCTATTCCGTCCGGCGGCGAGCGAGCCCGTGGCGAAGGCGCCGAAAGCGGTCAAGGGCGGCAAGCCCGCGAAGGCCGCGCGCCCGGTCGAGCAAGGCAGCGCCATCGAGGTCCGCGCGATGTCGTGCCGGTTCGACCCGACTGCGCGCCCGCCGGAGGCGGTGTGGAACGAGCCGGGGGCGGTGCGACAGGGGCCGTAGCGGGCGCCTTGCGCAACGGGGTGGGCCCGGACGCGCCCAGCAGCGCGGTGATCGGGCGCGAGCCGCGCGCCCCTCGCACCGGGCGCCGAGCGCGTCGACGACCGCAGCGCGGACCTCGGCTTGCGGCGCGCGCGACGTGAACGGGAGCGACGCGCGTGACCCCTCCTCGAGCCGCCGAGCGCGCGACGCCGACGAGGATCGCCGCGCGGCGCGAAGCCTCGTTCGCGGCCTTTTACGCGCCCACGCGAGCCCCTTCGCCTTGCGTCCAGCACCCGCCGGCGGTTAGCTTCCCCGCGGAGCAGGAGGCAGCAGGCATGACCACAGGGCTTCGGCGTCGACTGAACTTGAAGAAGACGCTGTTTCTTCTGCCCAACATGATCACGCTCACGTCGATCTTCTGCGGGTTCGACTCGATCCGCACGTCGTCGCACGCGACGAGCGACGACGACTACTACAAGGCCGCCCTGCTCATCGTGTTCGCGATGTTCTTCGACACGCTCGACGGCCGCGTCGCCCGCGCGACCAAGACGCAGAGCGCGTTCGGGCTGCAGATCGACTCGCTCGCGGACGTCGTCTCGTTTGGCGTCGCGCCGTCGATCCTCGTCTACGAGTGGACGCTCAATCGCCTCGGGACGACGGGCCTCCTGGTCTCGTTCCTCTTCACGGCGTGCGGCGCCGTGCGCCTCGCCCGCTTCAACGTCCTGTCGATGGGCGAAGAGGGCAAGCCGCAGAAGCCCGGCAAGTACATCGTCGGCCTGCCCATCCCGGGCGCGGCGGGCATCCTCGTCGCGATCGTCGTGGCGAACCACGCCGCCGCCGGCGCCATGGGCCGCGCGGAGTACGCGGGCGTCATCCTCGGCGTGACCATCGGCCTCTCGTTCCTGATGGTGTCGACGATCCGCTTCCGTTCGTTCAAGGACGTGAAGCTCAACCTGCGCACCGTGCTCTTCGTCCTCTTCGCGGTCGGATCGAGCGTCGTCGTCTCGACGCAGACGAAGCCGGCCTTCGTCCTGATCTGGCTGATCAGCGTCTACGTGATGCTCGGCATCTTCGAGACGCTGTGGAACCTGCCGGGCCGCCTGCGCGAACGCGCCGCCCTCGCCCGCGAAGCCGCTGCCGCCCCGAGCGGGCGCCCGAGCAGCCACCCGACCGAGTAGCTCCGCGGCGGGCTCCGACGCCGGGGGGCCCTCCGTGACGAAACCGCGGGGTGCCTTGGCGCAGCGCCCCAACCTTCACTAGACTGGCCGGATATTCGTCGCCGGCCTTCGCCCCGACGAGTGCCTCCCGCGAGGACCGACGTCGACCCCGACGCGCGGCCCCTCCGCCCCGCGCTGAACGAGCTCTTCGATGGCGAGAAACCGCGTCTTCTTCCCCCAGGCCGCGCTCGACGAGTGGGTCGCCGCGGACCGCGTCGACGTCCACGGCGACGAGCTCACTATCAAGGGAGGCCACCGCAGCTACCGGGCGGTCGAGGCTCTGCGCATCGTGCGTGAGGTCACCGGCACGCCCGACTCCAACGAGATCGTCGGGACGGTGAAGTCCCGCGCGTTCCTCGCGGAGCTCGGCGCAGAGATCCTCGGCGGGTCGATGATCCTCGGCGACAACGCCTACGACGTCGTGCCGGGCTTCGTGGGCGCGCCGGCGGGGTCGTTCGAGGATCACCTGCGGTCCCGCCCGGGCGGCAGCGGCTTCTCGAGCGACGAGGATCTCCTGACGCTGCACCTCGGGGCCCGATGAACGCGGCGGGGACGTCGCGCGCACGGGGGATCTGTCGATGACGGTGATCTCGATCCTGACGTTCGTCGCGGCCCTCGCGTTCTACGGCGCGGCGAGTGTGCTGTTCTTCCTCGAGGTCGCGCCGCACAAGGGCCCGGCCAGGCCCTCGCAGCCCGGCGGCGGCCTGCGCCCCGAGCCGCCGAGCTCCGCGGCCCGCCTCGCGCCGAAGCTCCTCGGCGCCGGCGCGTTCGGCCACGCGGTCTACGTGACCCTCGCCAGCGCGGTCGTGCACGTGTGCCCCGTGCACTCGATCCACTTCACGCTGTCGCTCCTGTCGATCACGGCCATCGCGCTGTACCTCGCGTTCCGCACGCGCCTGCGTATCCACGCGCTCGGCCTGCTCGTCAGCCCGCTCGGCCTCGCGTTCCTGCTCGGCACGTTCTTCCTCGGGGCGCCGGGCCCGGCCCCCAAGCTCAGCCCGCTCTTCATCGCGGCCCACGTGCTCGCCAACCTGCTCGGCGTCGCGCTCTTCCTGCTCGCTGGCGGCGCGGCGGGCCTCTACCTCTTCGCGGAGCGGCGCTTGAAGCAGAAGCGCCCCGCGAAGGGCCGCGCCAACCTGCCCGCGCTCGACACGCTCGACCGCGCAGTGCACCGCTTCCTGGTCCTCGGCTTCCCGCTGCTCACGCTCGGCGTGGTCACGGGGACGATCTGGGCGAAGCGCCTCGAGATGGGCGCGCCCGAGGAGGTACTGCGCATCGTCCTCGGCTACGCCACGTGGCTGCTCATCGCGATGGTGCTCCTGCTGCGCGTCGCGGCGGGCTGGCGCGGGCGGCGCGCGGCGTACGGCACCCTCGCGGGGCTCGGCTGCGCGCTCGCCGTGCTCGGCCTCTACCTCGTGCGGCCGCCGCCGACCGGCAAGCGCGGCGACGCGGCGGCCTCGAGCGCGCCGGTCGCGTCGGTCATCGCCGTCACCGAGGCCGCGGGGGCGCCGTGATCGTCGTCGTCGGCCTCTCGCACAAGACGGCCCCGATCGAGGTGCGCGAGCGCCTCGCGATCGGCCGCGACGCGCTGCCGGACCTGCTCGCGCGGCTCACCGCCGACGACGCGATCGGCGAGGCCGTCGTGCTGTCTACCTGCAACCGCGTCGAGGTCTACGCCTCGGTCAAGAAGATCGACCGCCCCCGGGGCGCCCGCCCCGGCGAGGTCGTCTCCGCGCTCGACGACGCGAACACGGAGGACACCGCCCGCGCCGTCGCCCGCGTGATGGCGTCCATCGGCGGCAGCGACGTCGCGCCACACCTCGTGCGCACGGCCGGCCGCGACGCGGTCGAGCACCTCTTCCGCGTCGCGGCGTCGCTCGACTCCCTCGTCGTGGGCGAGCCGCAGATCCTCGGCCAGCTGAAGGACGCGATCGAGATCGCGCGCGAGACCCGGTCGCTCGGCGCGAACCTGGGCAAGGCGATGCACGGCGCGGTGCGCACCGGCAAGCGCGTGCGCAGCGAGACGCAGATCGGCGCGGGCCAGGTCTCGGTCGCGAGCGTCGCGGTCGACCTCGCGCGGCAGATCTTCGGCGACCTCGCCAGCCACCGCGCGATGATGGTCGGCGCGGGCGAGATGGCCGAGCAGGCCGCCAAGCTCATCGCGCGCGCGGGCGTGCAGCTCGTCGTCGTCAACCGCAGCCTGGATCGCGGCGCGGCCCTCGCGGCGGACGTCGGCGGTGAGGCGCGACCGTGGACGGACCTCGAGAAGACGCTCGTCGAGGCCGACATCGTGATCTCGTCGACGTCGAGCCCCGGCTACGTGCTGCCGCTCGATCTCGTGAAGCGCGTGCGCAAGCAGCGCAAGGGCCGCAGCCTGTTCCTCATCGACATCGCCGTGCCGCGCGACATCGACCCCGCGGTCAACGACCTCGACGGCGTGTTCCTCTACGACGTCGACGACCTCTCGCAAATCGTGGCCGAGTCGCTCGAGGGCCGCGCCGCCGAGGCCGCTCGCGCCGAGGCGATCGTGCGCGACGAGCTGCGGACCTTCGAGGCCTGGACGCGCGAGCGCGCGCTCACGCCGACGATCGCGAGCCTGCGCGCGCGCACGCTCGCGACGCTGCACGCCGAGGTCGATCGCAGCCTCTCGGGCAAGCTCCGGCACCTCGGCCCGGCCGAGCGCGAGGCGCTCGCGATCATGGTCGAGGCCGCGACCAACAAGCTCCTGCACGCGCCGGTCACGCGCCTGCGATCCCTCGCGGCCGACGAGCGCGCGGGGGATTACCTCGAGGCGCTGCACGATCTCTTCGAGCTCGACGCCGGCGAGGGCGACGCAAGCAACGGGCAGACGTCGCGGCGCCACCCATCGGGTCGCCCGCGGGCGGACGAGGCCCGGACCGATCGCGACGCGGAGTAGCGATCGCGGCGGCGTATCCGCCCCCGACCACACGAAGCGCCACCACGCGCTATCCTCCCCTGGATGAGCCAGGCAACGATGATCGGCCTCGCCATCGTGGCGCCGGTCGTCGCCGTCTACTTCGCCGCGCTCCGGTGGGCGGACCGCTTCGAGCCGGAGCCGCTGTGGCTGCTCGGCGTCACGTTCAGCTGGGGCGCCATCGTCGCCGCCGGCGCCGCGTACGTGGGCATCGGGCTCGCCGAGTCGGGCCTTTACGGGTCGCTCCAGCTGCCTCGCTGGGCCGTCGAGGCGGCGAGCGACACGATCATCGCGCCGCTGCTCGAGGAGGCGTTCAAGGGGTTCGGGCTCATCTTGCTCTTCATCGCCTCGCGACGCTGGCTGCGCGAGCTCGACGGGCCCCTCGACGGGCTCATCTACGGCAGCGTCGTCGGCCTCGGCTTCACGCTGACCGAGGACGTGCTCTACGTGCGGCAAGAGCTCGCGCAGACGGGCTTTTCTGGCGCGCTGTCGACGACGTTCCTCCGCACGGTGCTGCTCGGCCTCGCGCACTGCACCTACGGCGCGATGACCGGGCTCGGCTTCGGCGTCGCGGCCGAGCGGCGCGGCGCCCTCGCCACGTTCGGCGCGCCCGCGGCCGGGTACGTCGCGGCGGTGTCCGTCCACGTGCTGCACAACGTGCTGGCGGGCTACCCCGGGGCGCTCCTCTTCGACACCGTCCTGTTCACGTGGGCCGTCGATCTGGCCTTCTTCGTCGGGCTCGCGCTGCTGGTCGTGCGCGAGCGGTCGATCCTCGTGCGCGAGCTCCGCCCGGAGGTCGGCGGGCTCATCTCGCGCAGCGAGCTCGAGGCGGTCACGTCGTACCTCGCGCTCGACCGGCGGCTCATCGGCGCGATCTTCCGCGACGGGCCCCGCGCGTACTTCGCCCGGAGCGAGAAGCAGCGCGCGGTCGTGAAGCTCGGGTTCGTGAAGCACAGGCGGCGCCTCGACGCGAACGACCCGCTGCTCGACGCCGAGGAGGCCGAGCTCCGCGCGACCCTCCGCGAGCTCGACGCGAGCGGCGTGCGGCTCGCCCGCCGGAGCGACCCCCGGACGGCCGGCTGAGTCTGGCGCGCTCCGAGCCCCTTTCCCGGAGCGATCAGGGCCTCGGGGTGAGCTCTGCGCCCGTCACTTCGTCTGCTCGTATTCCACGCGGCCGGTCTTCGCGTTCCAGACCCGCGCCAGCCCGCCGCCGGCGCCGACGACGCGCAGGCCATCGGGCGACATCGAGTAGGACGCGCCCGCGACGAAGGCGCGCTCGAGGGGCGTCTCCACGCCAGTGGCAACCGTGACCACGACCGCGTCGCGGCCCTCGTCGTGCGTCACGACCACGCGCGAGAGGTCCGCGGCGGCCAGCTCGATCGATCGCCCCGGCGGCGCGTGGTACGAGGCGTAGGGCTTCCACGAGGGCACGTCGAAGGCCTTCACCCAGCGCTGCCCGCCGAAGGCCATCACGCGCTTGCCGTCGGGCGAGAACGCCGGGCTGACGTGCTCCTTGCAGTTGCCGTCGGGGACGACGACGAGCGTGCGCGGCGCCCAGGCGTGGACGTCGAAGACCTGCAGCGCGTGGCCCGCGGGAGCGCCGGCGGCCGCGTACCGCGCGTCGGGCGAGATCACGAGGCCGAACGTGCCCGTCGTCTCGGCCGGGCCGCCGCCGCCGAGCTGCGCGCTGGTCGTCGTCGACACCACCGTGACGTTGATCACGTTCGTCACGAAGGCGAGCTCGTCCTTGGCGCCGAAGGCGAGGTCGTTCACGACGCCGCTCGGGTGCGCCGCCGCGAGCTCGCGGCCGTCGGTGGTGTCCACGACGAGCAGCGCGGCGGTGGCTCCGATCGCGAGGCGCTTGCCGTCGTCCGAGAAGCGAAGCGCGGACGCCTCGACCGGGAAGGTGCGCCGGAGCGACCCTGCGCGCAGATCCCAGATCGCCACGGCGTCGGGCTGCGCGATCGCGGCGAGCGCGCGGTCGGCCGAGAGCTCGATCGGGTCGCCGCCGGGCGTGATGGATACGCCCGCGCCGGTCGCGGGGTCGATCAGGGCGACGCTCGAGGGGCCGGCAATCACGAGGTCGCCTCGACGCGTGAACCCGGCGCTCGTGACCTCGGCGCCCGTGCGCGCCTTCGACGGCGGGAGCTGCGCGAGCGTCGGCGCCGGCGCCGGGCCGGCGTCCGCGCGGACGGGCGCGGGCCTCGCGGTCGGCGCCACACCGGGCGCGTGAACGCTGCTGGTCGGCGCGGCGCGCGCCACGCTCGCCGAGGGCGCCGCCGGCGTTCCGGCCGTGGACGAGGCGATGCCGGCGGCGGTCGCGGCCGGATCGGCCGGGCGCGACGGGCAGGCCGCGAGCGCGAGGAGCGCGACGACGGGGATCGAGCGCCCGAGGGCGGCGAGGTGGCGGCTCGGCTCACGGATCATCGTTCGTTCGTAGGCCCGTCCGCGCGAGCGGCCAAGCCGCCGCGGGAAGTTCCTCGGCCGCCGACCCCGAGGGCGCCCTCGGCACCTCCGCCGTCGCCGGCGAGGCGCCGCCCGCCGGACCGCGGTGGACGCGCGGCCCGTCGCCAGCCTCGCCCCGCGCGCGCTCGTTCGACGAGCCGATCGCGTGTGCGCGACGCTCGGCTCGGAGCCAAAGAACTGCGCATCGTGCGGCAAGGCCTGCAATGCTCCCTGGACGGCAACCGGGGCCGTCGTCGCACCAAGCAGGCTCGACGACGTCGTCCGGGGCGATGCGCACGAACCGGGCGACCCGCGCGAGATCCTCGGCCCCGCCGCGTGGATCCCGATGGGTCGCGACCCGACGGACGCGGACCGCGCGGAGCGCTCGAACCCGGACAGCGCCGAGTGCACCGCGGGGTTCGGCGGCTCGAGTCGGACGCCCCGCGGCTCGGCGCCGACGGGGCCGAGCTGCGCGCGACCCGACGGGAAATCGACGCCATCGGCGCGCCGCTCGCCGGCCGAAGCGACCCACGATCGGCCGCCTGGTCGGCTCCGCGGCCCGCCCGAGCGCGTACGATCCGAGCCGATGGCCCCCTCCCGTAGCGCGCCCCGCCGCGTCCTCTTCGCCGCCCACGCCACGGTCGGCCACACGAGCGCGCTCCGGGCGATCGGCGCGCGGCTCCGCGAGGCGGGCCACGCGGTCGGCTTCGCGATGGTGCGCGCGCGCCTGCCGCTCGTGCGCCTGTGGCCGGCGTCGATCCGAGCGGCGGTCGAGCTCGCCGGGGCGATCCGCGGCGACGGATTCGAGGTCCTCCCGCTCGCGCCGCACCCCTCAACGCTGTGGCACGCGGCGCGGATCGCCTCGAGGACGGGCTACGACGAGCTCGAGGTCGCGATCGACCTCTTCACGGCCGGCCTCGTCGACCAGGCGCGCGCGGTCGCGGAGCACGCGGCGCGCTTCGACGCGGACGTCGTCGTCGGCGACTACCTCATGCCCGCGGCGCTCCTCGGCGCGGAGCTCGCGCACCGGCCGTTCGCCGCGATCTATCACTCGGCGCTGCCCTTCCCCGTCGAGGGCGCGGCGCCGTTCGGCAGCCGGCTACCACAAACCGCGCGCGGCACGCCCGCTTGGGACGCCGCCGGGCGCGCGCTCGCTCGCCTCTCGGCCACGTTCGACGCGCGCGTCACTGCCGCGGCGGCAACCCTCGGCTTGCCGCCTCCACGGCGATCGCTGCTCACGGCGCCGCTCTCACGCGAGCTGAACCTGCTCGCGACGCTGCCGGAGCTCGAGCCCGGCCTCGCGCCGCTCGACGGGCCCGTCGCGATGATCGGGCCGTGCGTGCGCGCCCACGCGCGCCCGGGCGACGCGGATCACCCGTCGCTGTCCGCGCTGCCAGGCGACGGGCTGCGCGTCTACGTCTCGCTCGGCACCGTGTTCAACGGCAAGCCGGGGGTGTTCACGCGCACCCTCGACGGGCTCGCGGCCGCGGGCGCGCACGTCGTCGTGAGCGCGGGCGCTAGCCACGAGGCGCTCGCGCGGCGCCCGCGCCCGCGGACGCACGTCTTCCGGTTCGTGCCGCAGGTCGCGCTCCTTCCGCGCGTCGACGTCGTCGTCACGCACGGCGGCAACAACACGGTGCAGGAGTGCCTCGCCGCGGGGCGCCCGATGATCGTCCTGCCTTTCGGCGGCGACCAGATCGAGAACGCCGCGCGCGTCGAGCGCCTCGGCGTGGGCGAGTCCCTCGACACGGCGCGCTTCGAGGCCGGCGATCTCCGCGCCGCCCTGCAGCGCGTGCGGGGCGCGAGCGCGGCGAGGGCGGCCGCGCTCGGCGCGGCGATCGCGGGCGTGGACGGCGCGGCGCGCGGGGCCGCCGAGATCCTGCGGTGGGCGAGTGATCAGGGCGCGCCCAGCCGCGCGACGTAGTCGACGAGGCGCGGCTCGTCGGGGTAGATCGCGAGCGCTTCGTCGACGAGGGCGAGGGCCTCGCGCGGCGCGCCGGCGTCGGCGAGCGCGACCGCGCCGAGGAGCGCGAGGCGCGGCGATCGCAGATCGGCGCGGCGCCACGCGGCCACGAGCGACGGCGCGGATCGCGCGGGTGGGCCGAGGAAGACGCCGCGGTCGGGGTCCACCCAATCGATGGCGAGCGCGGCGGCGGGCGAGTCGCGGCGCACGAAGATCTCGCCGAGGTCGTCGAACGCGACGAGCGCCCAGCGAGGGTCGCGAGCGAGGGCCTGCCGGAGGTTGTCCTTGCCGTCCTGAAAGCGGCGCTCGCCCTCGGTGGTGTACTTCAGCAGGACGAGGCGGACGCCGTACTGGTCGAGGATCGCCTCCCAGCCAGGCTTCGCGTACCGGACGTGCTGGTAGACGTCGACGATGAAGGACGGGTCGTAGGCCTCGAGCCGCGGATCGAAGAACGCGCGCTCCGCCGGGTAGTAGAAGCCGAGCCACGGGCCGGCCCAGCCGTCGGAGAGGAAGGCCGGGCCTCGAAGGCCGCGGGCCTCGACGACGTGGAACAGCGCGAGCGGGAAGGCGCGCTCGCTGTAGCGCCAGCGAGGCGCATAGTGCTGCCAGCGCTCGATCGGAGCGACGACCGCGAGCACGGCGAGCGCGATCGGGGCCACGCGCGCGCGCAGCGCGACGGACGCGCGCGCCAGGAGGTCGGTCGCGGAGACGGCGAGCGCGGGCGCCACGATGATCGCGAAATCGAAGCCGACGCGCACGTAGCGGAGCGTGAGCGCGAAGAAGAGGGCGGTCGACAGCAGCACGCCCGCGTGCACGCGACGGGCGCGCGCGAAGACGAGCGCCACGGTGGTCGCGAGGAGGATCCACAGCGCCCACAGCTGCTCGAACGGAAAACGCCATGGCGAGCGGTACTCGACGAGGTGGTCGGCGGCGTAGAGGTCCTTGGCGAGCAGGAACGGCACGGTGAGGACGCGCAGGCTCTCGGGGTGGTACGCCGCGAGGCTCGCGGTCGCGAGCGCGAGCGAAGCGGCCGCGACCGCCGCGAGCGCCACCGCGGCGCGCGGCCCCTCGGGGCCTCGGGGCTCGTCGCGGGCGATCCGGCGTCGCAGCGGCTCGATCGCGGCCCCGGCGGCGAGCGCGCCGAGCACCAGGTAGGTGTAGAGGGCGCCGGCGTGGAGGTGACAGCCGACGGTGGACGTGAGGACGGCGCCGCCGAGCGCGAGCCGCGCCCGGCGCCCCGCGTCCGGCAACCGGGCGGAGTCCTTCGCGATCGCGAGCAGGAGCATCGTGAGCGCGAGCGTGAGGTCGGAGAAGAGGAGCGGACGCTCGGCGAACCGGAACGCCGACGCGGCGGTGGCGAGCACGGTGGCGAACGTCGCCGCGAGCGGGCTCGCCCCGAGCCGCCGCGCGGCGGCGAGGACCACGACCCACAGGACCACGACGATGACCGTCTTCAGCGCGATGACGGCGCCGATGCCGCCGGCGATCCGCGTGAGCTCGAGCAGCGTCGCCGGCAGCGCCTGATGCAGCAGCCAGGGGTGGCCCGGCTGGGTGAACGACAGCACGTTGTGCCCCGGGATCCGGCCCGTGCGAAGCACCTCGCGGCCGGTCGCGAAATGGAAGCCGAGGTCCGGGTCGCTCGCCTCGAAGGTCGAGAGCGCCGCCGCGACCGCAACGACCACCCCGCGCGCGACCCACCATGCCCGCCGCGCGCTCGTGAGGTCCGCATCGACGGCGACCGCTCGCCGCGAGCGCGGCGGGGCGTGCTCGTCCGCCTCGTCGCGCGCCATCACCACCGCGACAGGATATGGCAAACCGCGCGGCGAAGGCACGCTGCGCGGGCCGCGCGCACGCCCGTGAGCACGACCCCGGCGCAGGGCTATTTACTGCCGGCCCGGAGGTGGTAGGAGGCTCGGATGCGCCTCGTCCTCGCCACCCGCCGCTCGATGCTCGCCCTCGCGCAGTCCCGCGCGTTCGCCCGCGCCCTCGAGGCGGCCGTCCCCGGGCTCACGGTCGACGAGCTTCAGGTCGTCACGTCGGGCGACACGATCCAGGACCGATCGCTCCAGGAGGTCGGCGGCAAGGGCCTCTTCGTCAAGGAGCTCGAGGAGGCGCTGATCGACCGGCGCGCGGACTTCGCCGTCCACTCGATCAAGGACGTCCCGGCCGAGGTCGCGCCCGGCTGCGCCCTCGTGTGCATCCCGCCGCGCGAGGACCCGCGCGACGTCCTCGTGACCAAGACCGGCGGCGGCCTCGCGAGCCTCGCCCCCGGCGCGCGCGTCGGCACCTCGAGCCTGCGCCGCGCGGTCGCGCTCCTCGAGGCGCGACCGGATCTGCTGATCGAGCCCGTGCGCGGCAACGTCGACACGCGCCTGCGCAAGGTCACCGAGGGCCCGCTCGACGCGACCGTGCTCGCGCTCGCCGGCTTGAAGCGCCTCGGGCTCGAGGGCCGCGCGAGCGAGGTGCTCTCCGTGGAGGTCTCGCTGCCGGCGATCGGACAGGGTGCGCTCGGCATCGAGTGCCGCGAGGACGACGGCGCGACGATCGACGCGCTGCGGACGATGGAGGACCGCGAGACGATGCTGACCGTGATGGCCGAGCGCGCCGTCATGACCGCGGTCGAGGGCAGCTGCAAGATCCCGGTCGCCGCGTACGCGCTGCACCGGGGTGACACGCTCTGGCTGCGCGCGATGCTCGCCGACGACGACGGGTCGAACGTCCGCCGCGGTGAGCGCACGATCCCGTGGCCGAGCTGCCCCGAGGAGTCGGAGAAGATCGGCCTCGAGCTCGGCTACCAGCTGAAGGGCAAGAAGGCGTAGCCCGCGCCGTTGCTCGGCGACGTCGCCCTCGTCTTGCACGCGCACCTGCCCTGGGTGCGCCACCCCGAGCACGATCGGTCGCTCGAGGAGCGCTGGCTCTTCGAGGCGCTCTGGGAGTGCTACCTGCCGCTCCTCGGGGTGATCGATCGCCTCGCCGCCGACGACGTGCGCGCCCCCTTCGCGCTGTCGATCTCGCCGCCGCTCGCGGCGATGCTCCGCGACGAGCTGCTCGGTCGCCGCTTCCTCGCGCACCTGGATCGGCTCGACGCGGTCGTCGCGCGCGAGGCCGCCCGGCTCGCGGGCGACGCGGATCTCGCGCCGCTCCCGGCCTTCTACGCGGGGCGCCTGCGCGAGGCGCGATCCGCGCACCATCGCACCGGCGGCGACGTGCTCGGCGCCTTCGTCGCCCACGCGCGCGCGGGCCGGATCGAGCTCCTGACGAGCTCGGCCACGCACGCCTACCTCCCCGGCCTCGGCGCCGCGCCCGCCTCCGCGCGCGCACAGCTTCGCCTCGGCCTGCGCGGCTTCGAGGCCCTCGCCGGCGTGCGGCCAATCGGCCTGTGGCTGCCCGAGTGCGCATGGGACGAGGCCGTCGGCGCGCACCTCGCGCGGGCGGGCGTGCGCCTGACGGTCCTCGACGCGCACGGGGTCGAGCTCGCGCGCCCGCGACCGGCGTTCGGGGTGCACGCGCCGATCCTGTCGCGCGACGGCGTCGCCTACTTCGCCCGCGATCCCGAGGCGTCGCACGAGGTCTGGTCGCGCGAGCTCGGCTACCCCGGCCACCCCGACTACCGCGAGTTCTACCGCGACGTCGGCTTCGACCGGCCCGAGGCCGATCTCCTCGGCGAGGTCGGCCCGAACGGCACGCGCCTGATGACGGGGCTCAAGTACTTCCGCATCACCGACCGCGCGCGCACCGACAAGGACCCCTATCGCCCCGAGGCCGCCGCCGCGCAGGCGCGGGCCGACGCCGCGCGCTTCGTCGCCCGCCGCGAGGCGACGCTCACCCGCGCGCGCGCGACCGGCAACCCTGCCCCGATCTCGGTGGCGCCGTACGACGCCGAGCTGTTCGGCCACTGGTGGTTCGAGGGCCCGATCTTCCTCGAGGAGGCCCTGCGTCGCCTCGCCGCGTCCGCGCAAGCCGGCGGCGCCCGCCCGACGACGCTGCGCGCCCACCTCGAGCGGAGCCCCGAGCTCGCGATCGCGACGCCGAGCGCGTCGTCCTGGGGCGAGGGCGGCTTCGGCGACGTCTGGTCGGGCCCCGAGGCGGCGCACCTGTGGCGGCACGTCCACCACGCCGATCGCGCGGTCGGCGAGGCGATCCGGCGCGCGCGGTCGGCGACCGGCGCGGCGGGTCGCGCCGTCGATCAGGCGGTGCGCGAGCTCCTGCTGCTCGAGGCGAGCGACTGGGCGTTCATGCTGCGGCGCGGGGAGATGACCGGCTACGCCGAGGCGCGCGCGAAGACGCACCTCGCCCGCGCGATCGAGCTCGCCGCGATCGCGACGCGCGGCGCGACGGGCGGCGGAGACGCGGCCGTAGTCGAGGCCGTGCGCGCGGAGGACTGCTTCCTCGCCGGGCTCGAGGGCGAGCGGATCCGCGACGCGATGGATCCGTGGTGATCCCCCCCCCGCGCATCCTCCGCCCGGGGGACTTCCGCGTGATGCCGTGGAAGAACGGCCTCGGCACGACCACCGAGATCGCCGCCTTCCCCGAGGGCGCTGGCCTCGACGCGTTCACGTGGCGCGTGTCGATGGCCACGATCGGCGCGAGCGGGCCGTTCTCGGCGTTTCCGGGCGTCGATCGCGTGATCGTGCAGCTCGAGGGCGAGCCGGTGACGCTCGCGCACGAGGGCCGCGCCGACCACGTCCTCGCGCTCCTCGTCCCCCACCGCTTCCCCGGCGAGGTCGCGACCGACGGCCGGATCGCGGAGCCGCCCGCGCGCGACTTCAACGTGATGGTGCGGCGCGACCGCGCGAGCGCCGAGGTCGTCGTCCACCAGCTCGGCCCCGGCGAGGCCGCGCGCGACGGCGCCCCTGCGCACACGCGGATCGCCTTCGCGTGGCGCGGGTCGGTCGACGTCGTGGCAGCCGACACGCGCCTCACCGTCGGCGAGGGCGAGGCGCTGATCGCGTCGGGCGATGCGATCTCGATCGTGGCCGGATCCGACGGCGCGATCGTGATCGTCGCAGAGATCGCGGCGCCGCGTGCGGGGGTGGGCTGAGCCA
>CAIVJW010000096.1 GCA_903906315.1 uncultured delta proteobacterium
CCCCGGCGGCCTCGGCGGCGCCGACCCGGGCCCAGGCCCCGGTCCCGACCCGGGTCCGGGCCCCGACCCGGCGCAGTGCAACGGCCTCGACCTCGTCGGCACCTGCAACGGCGACGTGCTGCGCTACTGCGAATACGGCTTCGCCTTCGAGGTCGACTGCAGCATGTTCGGCGCCAACTGCGCCTTCGACCCCGCCTTCGGCCTCCACGACTGCGCGTTCTGACCCGGTCGCCGCGGTCGCGGCGGCCCCGGCCCCCGCGACCGCGCGCGACCCGCTATGATCACCCCCCGTGCCCCCGGGTCCGCGCGTCCCCCCGCCCCCTCCCCCGCCCTCGCGCCGATTCGGCGACGAGACGGCCCCGCTCGCGCGCCCGGGCTCGCCGCTCCGGCCCGCGCCCCTCGGCGCCGTCGTGCGCGTGCTCGACGCGCGCGCGACCCCGCCGACCTTCCGCCTGCGCCACGGCACCTGCGTCCTCGGATCGGCTCCCGACGCCGACCTCGTCATCGACGAGGCCACCGTCTCGCGCAACCACGTCGAGCTCGGCCTCGTCGCCGAGGGCGTCACCGTGCGCGACCTCGGCAGCCGCAACGGCACCTTCTACCAGGGCCAGCGCGTCGAGAAGATGGTGCTCGGCCTCGGCGGGATGATCCAGGTCGGCGCCGCGACCGTCGTCCTCGAGGCCGACACCGAGGCGCTCGTCCGCGGCCTCGAGTACTCGGGCACGAGCTACCGCGGCATGGTCGGCGCGTCGGCCGCGATGCGGCGGCTCTTCGCCTTGCTCACCCGGCTCGAGGGATCCGTGGCCACCGTGCTCGTCGAGGGCGAGTCCGGGGTCGGCAAGGAGCTGGTCGCGAGCGCGCTGCACTCCGGATCCTCGGTCGCGGCGGGCCCGTTCGTGGTGATCAACTGCGGCGCCATCCCGCGCGAGCTCGTCGCGAGCGAGCTCTTCGGCCACCGCCGCGGCGCGTTCTCGGGCGCGCACGAGGCCCGTCGCGGCGCGCTCGACAGCGCCGACGGCGGCACGCTCTTCCTCGACGAGATCGGTGAGCTGCCCGTCGACGTGCAGCCCGCGCTGCTCCGCGCCGTCGAGCTCGGCGAGGTCCGGTCCGTCGGCGACGACGCCGCGCACCGCGTGAAGGTCCGCATCGTCGCGGCCACGAACCGCGACCTCGAGGCCGAGGTGCGCGCCGGCCGCTTCCGACAGGATCTCTTCTACCGCCTCGCCGTCGTGCGGCTGAGGGTGCCGCCGCTCCGGGACCGCCCCGACGACGTCGAGCCCCTCGCGCGCAGGTTCGCCGCGTCCGTCGGCCTCGACGATCTGCCCTCCCACGTGATCGAGGAGCTGAAGGCCCGCGCCTGGACCGGCAACGCGCGCGAGCTCTCCAACGCCGTGCAGTCCTACGCGGCGCTCGGCCTGCTGCCCGGCGCGACGCTCGCCGGCGTCGAGGCCGTCGACGGCGCCTTCGCGCGGCTCGTGGACGTGCGGCGCCCGTACGCCGACCAGAAGGAGGACGTGACGGACCGCTTCACGCGCGTCTACCTCGCCGCCTTGATCGCGCACACGGGCGGCAACCAGAGCGAAGCCGCGCGCCTCGCGGGGCTGAACCGCAGCTACCTCGGGAGGCTGCTCGTCAAGCACGGGCTCGCGCGCGGCGGCTCCGGCGGCGCCGGCGAGGACTAGCCATGGCCCCGCGCCCGCGCGCGCGCCGCGAGGTCATCCCGGGGTCGCGCTACGAGCTGGTCGCGCGCATCGGCGAGGGCGGGACCGCGACGGTGTGGCTCGGCCGGCTGCGCGCCGACCTCGGGGGGCTCGCGCGCCTCGTCGCCGTGAAGCGCGCGCACCCGCACCTCGCGCGCGATCCCGAGGCCCGGCGCCTGCTGCTGCGCGAGGCGGCCGTCGCGTCGCGCGTCAACCACGCGAACGTGGTCTCGGTGCTCGACGTCGACGCGCCGGGCGAGGAGCTCCTGCTCGTGCTCGACTACGTCGAGGGCGCGTCGCTGGCGGAGCTGCTCGAGCCGGGCGAGGACGGTGCGGCCCCGCTGCCCGCGCCGGTCGCGCTGACGATCCTCCTCGACGCCTGCGCGGGCCTCGTCGCGGTGCACGAGCTCGACGACGACGCGGGGCGGCCGATGGGCCTGCTGCACCGCGATGTGTCGCCGCAGAACGTCCTCGTCGGCGTCGACGGCACCGCGCGCATCACCGACTTCGGGCTGGCGAAGCTCGCGCAGGATCTATCCCGCGCGAGCGGCACGTTCGCCGGCAAGATGGCGTATTTGCCGCCCGAGCACGTCGATGGCGGGCCGTACGACGCGCGCGGCGAGGTGTTCGCGGCGGGCGTCGTGACGTGGGAGGCGCTCGCGGGGCGGCGGCTCTTCCGCGGCGCGGGCGATCACGACACGCGGCTGCGCCTGCTGCGCGGCGACGCGCCGCGGCTATCGGAGGCCGCGCCGGCGCTCGGGCAGGCGCTCGACGCGGTCGTCGCGCGGGCGCTCGACCCGCAGCCGCGGTGCCGGTACCCGAGCGTGCGCGCCTTCGCCGCCGCGCTCGAGGCCGCGGCGAGAGAAGGCGGGCTGCTCGGGTCGGCGAGCGAGGTCGCGGCCACGGTGCAGCGCCTCGCGGGGCCGGCGCTGGCCGATCGGCGCGCGGCGGCGCGGACGGGCGCGGCCACGTCGGAAGGCGGCGGGCTGGCGCGGGACGCCGAGGTCGATCACACGCGCGAGCTCGTGCGGGCCGACGCGGGGCCCGCAGCCGGCGACGCGACGACCACGGAGGCGGCGCCGTCGGTCGCGGAGCGGCCCGCCTCGCCGGCGCGACGACGCGCGGCCGCGGCGCTCGCCTCGCTCGGCGCGGTCGCGATCGTGGGGTTCGTGATCGCCTCGCCGGACGCGCCCGCGCCCGCGCCCCCTCCGAGGGTCGGCAGCGCCCTCGGGGTCGAGGTCGCCCCTCCGCCGTCGCCGGTCGCGCCGACGACCGCCCCGATGGGCGGCGCCGACGCCGGCCGCTTCGCCGCGATCCCCGACGACCCGATCGTCCTCGACGCGACCGATCCGCCCGCGCCGCCGACCGACGTCACCCCCACCCCGCCTCGCGGGGCGCGCACGAGGACCGCGCCGTCACGGCCGACCCGCGCACCGCCCGACGCGCCGCGCGGCCAGCGCCCCCCCGCAAACCCCTACAAATGAAGCCCATTTCGCGTTCCGCACCGCGCGACGCCGCCGTCGCCCTGACGATCGCGATCGCGCTCTCGGCCCCGCGCGACGCCCGCGCCGACGAGACCGCTCGACAGCGCGCAGGGGCGCTGTACGACCGCGGGGCGGCGGCGCAGGCCCGGGGCGACCACGCCGAGGCCGCCCGCCTCTTCACCCGCGCCGACGACGCGCTCCCGAACGAGGTCGCGCTCGAGGCCGCCCTCGGCGCCGTCACGCTCGCCGACGAGGTCGCGCTCGGCATGGAGCTCGCGGAGCGGGCGGCCTCGCGCGTGATCGCCGGCAAGCTCGCGACGAAGGCCGCGGACGTGCGGCGCCGCTTCGCCCCGCGGGCCGGGCGCGTGATCATCGAGTGCCCGCCCGCCGTGCGCTGCGCCGCGCGGATCGACGGCGCCCACGCGCGGCCGGGCGACGCGCGCTGGGCGAGCGTCGGGATCCACCGCGTCGAGATCGACGCCGGAAGCCGCTCCGAGGCGAGCTTCGTCACCGTCGAGCCCGGCCGCACGGCGCGGGTCACGATCCGCGAGGTCGATCGCGCGGGTCCGGGCGCGCCGGGCGACCACGCCGTCGCCCCTGCCGCCTCGAGCGCGCCCGAGGGCCTCTCGCCGGGCTGGTTCTGGCTCGGCGCAGGGCTGACGGCCGCCGCGGGCCTCGCGACGGCCGCCTCCTACGCCGACACCGCCTCGCGGCACGACGCCTTCGTCGCGCACCCTACGCGCGAGGCCGCCGCCGACGGCGAGGCCGCGCAGACCCGGTCGCTCGCCCTCCTCGGCGTCAGCGCGGGGCTCCTCGCCACCACGACCGTCGTCGGCGTCGCCTTCGTGCGCTGGACGGGCCCGGCGCGAACGGCGCCCGTCGCGCGCGCGGTCACGCTGGGCTTCGGCGCCGGCGGTTTCCTCGCCTCGGGCCGCTTCTGACCGGCGCCCGGCGCGCGGACCTCGCGCGAGCCGACGCGATTGCGTCCGCCCGGCGCGTGGACCAGGATCGCGCGGTGCGCGGACACGCCCTCTTCGAGCAGGTTCCGGATCGCGTTTCCATCTTCGAGGTGAGCCCGCGCGACGGCCTCCAGAACGAGGCCGCGATGGTGCCGATCGAGGGCAAGAAGCGCCTCGTCGAGGCGCTGGTCGCCGCGGGCCTCCGCCGCGTCGAGATCACGAGCTTCGTCTCGCCGAAATGGGTGCCTCAGCTCGGCGACGCCGAGGACCTCGCGGCCGCGCTCGTGCCGCCCGAGGGCGTGACGTACAGCGCCCTCTGCCCGAACGCGCGCGGCCTCGACCGCGCGCTCGCCGTGGGCCTGCGCGAGATCGCGGTCTTCATGAGCGCGAGCGAGACGCACAACCGGATGAACGTCAACAAGTCGATCGCCGACACGCTCCGCGTGTTCGAGGAGATCGTGCCGCCCGCGCGCGAGGCGGGGATCGCGGTGCGCGCGTACGTCTCGACGGTGTGGGGCTGCCCGTACGAGGGCGCGGTCGACCCGGCCGGGGCACTCGCGATAGCGCAGCGCCTCGTCGCGCTCGGCTGCTACCAGGTCTCGCTCGGCGACACGATCGGCGTCGGCACCCCGGGACAGACGGCCGAGATCGTCCGGCGCTTCCGCGACGCGATGCCCGTCGAGCAGATCGCGCTGCACCTGCACGACACGCGCGGCACGGCGCTCGCGAACCTGCTCGTCGGGCTCGAGCTCGGCGTGCGCGACTTCGACGCCTCGGTCTCGGGCGTCGGCGGCTGCCCGTACGCGCCCGGCGCCGCGGGCAACGTCGCGACCGAGGACCTCGTCTACATGCTGCACGGCCTCGGCATCGAGACGGGCATCGACCTCGACAAGCTCATCGAGGCCGGCAACGTCGCCGAGCAGGTCATCGGGCGCCCGCTCCCGGGCAAGGTGCACCGCGCCGGGCCGCTGCGCGTCCGCAAGCCGAAGGGCTGATCGGCCGCGTCGCGCGGGCGATCACCGCCCGACGGCCCGGGTCACTTGCGCGAGCGCGAGGCGCGGTAGGCGCCGTAGTAATAGCCCATGCACAGGGCGCAGATCCCGTGGCTCACGCGAGCCGGCTGGTTCGACACCCACGCGGGCACCCAGTCCCACTGGGCCTGATCGGCGCGGCGGACGCGGCGGCAGTTGCTGCACATGGTCACGAGGCCCGTCGGCGCGCGGTAGGCGTCGTCGAGCGGCTCGCTGGCCGCGGCCTCGACAGGCTCCTCGACCACGAGCGAGTGCGACACGAGCAGCACGTGGTCGCCCGCCGGCAGCACGCGCATGCGAAACGTCCGGCGACTCGTCGGCGACGAGCACTCGTATTGCTGCTCGAAGGGCTCCTGACGGTCGGCGCAGTCGAGGACGACCTCCTCGTAGAACCCCCGCAGCGTGCCCGAAATGGCCTCGAAGTAGCTCGCGCCCACGCCGAAGCGGTCCGGCACGTCGTCGCCGCCATTCGCCCCGGCGAAGCGCCGCCAACCGGCGTTAAACCACAGGATCGTGCCGTCGTCGCGGATCGCCACAAGCGAGCCCGGATCGTCGGCGAGCGCCTTCGCGTCGAACGCGCCGAGCTCGCTCGGCAATGCGGGGATCGTCACGGGAGAGCTCTTCCTTGCGCAGCCTCCGGTCGCGACGCGAGCGCGCGACCGGGCGACGGTTACGGCGGGCTGCCCGCCTGGCACGTGAGGCGCGTGAAGAACACGTGGTGCTCGCCCGCGTCGCGGTCGTCGCGGAACAGGATCGCGAGGTTGCCGTCGGGGCCGAAGGTCGCGGTCGGCAGGATGCTGTCGCGCGGCGCGTTGGTGAGGCGCTGCTCGGCCGAGAGCGGGTCGAGGCTCAGGTCGACCGTGCGCGAGTAGAGCTCGTAGCCGTCGTTCTGGTCGCGGTCGTCGGCGTACAGCACGATGACGCGATCGCCGAGCGAGCGCAGGAACGGGTAGCGCGATCGGAACGCCCCGGGGCTCGTGACGGCGCGCGGCTTGACGATCACCTGCCCGTCCTCGGACAGCACGGTCGCGTAGATGGCCTTCGGGGCCGCGCTCTTGTCGTACCAGGCGACGATGTACGTGCCCGGCGCGCCGTCCCTCCCGGGGTTGTACGTGATGGCCGGACCGACCGCCTCGGTCGCGCCGTCGGTGAGGTCGATCGACGCCGCCATCGCGGGTGTCAGGTCCTGGTGGAGCAGCTGGAACTCGACGTAGTGCACGCCGGCGCTGCCCATCGTCCAGACGAGCCCGACGCCCTTCACGCCGACCGCGATCGCGGGCGACTCGTTGTCGAGCATGCCCGCGACCGACGCCGTGATCGGCACGTTGTCGCCGTGCGGGAGGGCGTCGACGCCGACGCGCTGGCCGTACAGGTTGAACACGCCGTCGCGGTTGTCCTGCCACGCGAGGAGGAACTCCTGGCCGTTGTAGCCGAGCGCCGGGCTGAGCGAGAAGCCGGCCGCCGCCGTGAGGCGCACGTCGGGCACGACCTTCTTGCCCGCGCCGTCGAGGAGCGTGAAGTAGAGCTCGTAGTCGGCGTCGCGGCGGTCCTCCCACGCGACGCCGTAGCGGTCGCCGATCCACATCACGGGGCCGCCGGCGGCGTCCGCGTTGACCATGGTGACGAGGTGCTCGCCGGGGGGGAGCTTCTCCCCGGTCGCGTCGAGGCTCGACGCGTAGACGGACGATCCGCCGTTCGTGCCCGTGTACGTGGCCACGTACGCGGTGCCGCTCCACGCGATGCCGCCGGGGGCCGCGGGCGCGAGGTCGCCCGAGATGCGCACCGGCTCGGCGTCGATGGGCACGTAGGACGCGTTCTCGTCGGCGACGCCGTTGCAGTCGTTGTCGACGCCGTCGCAGGCCTCCTTCGCGCCCGGGTGCACCGCCGGGTTGGTGTCGTCGCAGTCGTCGCCGCACGCGCCCGGCGCGCCCGGCGCGAAGCCCGCGAGCGGGCCGGTGTGTCCGTCGCGATCGCGATCGGCGGTGCGGGGCGCGTGGCCGCAGATGCCGGTGTCGGGGTCGCAGCCGTCCTGCGTGCACTCGTCGCCGTCGTCGCAGTCGCGCGGGGCGAGCGTGACGCACACGCGGCCCTCGATCGATCCGGCCGCAGCGCCGGCGTCCGGCGAGCCGCCGTCCGCGCCCGCGTCGCCCGCGCCGCCGTCGAGCTGCGCGACGGAGGGCGCGCGGCAGACGACCGGGTAGCAAAGGTCGCCAAAGCCGGGGCAATCGGCGTCGACGCGGCACTCGGGGTCGGGCGCGGCCGGCGGCGGCACGTTGAGCGACGTGCGCGCGCCGCACGCGGCGACGAGCGCGCCGACGACGACGGCGCCCGCCGCGCCGCGCGCGAGGGCGCGAGCGAGCCTCGATCGGTGGGGAGCGATCACAGGCACCCGCCGAAGCCCTCGACGTCGATCGGCTCGCACACCAGGCCCGGCGGGCACCCGTCGTTCCCCTTCAGGTTGCACAGACCGACGCACTGAATGCCCTCCCCCGAGACGACGCACACGAAGCCCGGCGCGCAGAGCTCCTGCTCGCACGAGTCGCCCTGCGTGGCGAGGCCGGCGGGCGCGCACGCGGCGCCGTAGACCTCCTGGGTGCAGGCGTCGGCCGGGTACTGCACGAAGATGTAGCAACCCTGGTCCGGCGCGCAGTCGCCGTTGCCCTGGTGATACGGGTCGCACTGCAGGTCCTGGATCGGTGGCCCCGCCTCGGGGCAGCCGGGATCGACGTAGTCGTCGAAGGCGTCGTGGCTCGCGTCCTCGGGGCGCGCGTCCTCGGCGGGCATCCCCGAATCGCGCACCCGCGCGTCACGACCGGCGTCGCGCGCCGGCGCGATCGACGCCTCGTCCTCGACGACCGTCGTGCCGCACCCGAACCCGAGCCCCACCGAGGGAGCGGCGAGGCTCGAGGCCACGAGAAGCAAGCGCCAGCGCATGGGCCGACATGGTACCGATTTGAGCGGGCGAGGCCAGAGCGCGACGCGAACAGGCCCCGCGCGCGCCGGTCACTTGCGGGTGATGGTGACCTTCTTGATCGCGACGGGGGTCCGCGGCTTCTCGCGGGCGACCTCGACGGACGCGATCTTGTGCACCAGGTCGACGGGCCCGCACTCGCCGAAGATCGTGTAGCTCACGTCGAGGTGCGCCGCGGCGTCGTCCGTGATGAAGAACTGCGCGCCGTTCGTGTTCGGGCCGCGGTTCGCCATGCAGAGCAGGCCGGCGCGGTCGTGGTTCGCGTCCTCCCAGATCTCGTCGGGCACGACGTAGCCCGGCTCGCCGGTGCCGTTCTTCCTCGAGTCGCCGCCCTGGATCATGAAGCCCTTGATGATGCGGTGGAAGATGGTGCCGTCGTAGGCGGCCTTCTTCTCCCACTTGCCCTCGGGCGTCTTCCACGGCCGCGTGCCGCGGGCGAGGCCGACGAAGTTTGCCACCGTGAGGGGCGCCTTGTCGTCGAAGAGCTTGCACTCGAGCGAGCCGAGGTCGGTCTCGATCGTGGCCGAGATCGTCTTGCCCGCGGACAGGCCCTTGGTCGCGTCGTCGAGCGACCACTTGCCCTTGACCGGATCGTCCTCGGAGGGCTTGACCTCGGCGGTCGGCCGGGCGGCGACCTTGCGCTTCTGCGGCTTCGGCCGCTCGACCGGGGTCGTGTCGACGGGCTTGGCCGTGATCGCCGGCGACGCCGTCTGCTGCGCGGCGGCGACCTGGGTCTGATCCTTGACCGCGGAGGGCTCGGGCGCGGGCGACTGGCACGCGACGAGCCCCACGAGGGCCGGAAGGAGGACGAACGTGGAGTGGAGGAGGGTCTTCGTGGTCACGGGCGCCCGTGTTACTAGCGCCCGCGCCGCGGTCAAGGGGGCCGTGGCGGCAGCCGGGGGCCGCACGATGGCGCGGCGACGCGCGCTCGGGTAGAAACGCCCGCGGGATGGAGGAAGCGGTGAAGATCGTCCGCGTGTGTGCGCTCTCGTTCGCCGTCCTGGCCGCGTGCGAGCCGCGCGTCGAGGAGCCGGTCCGGCCCGAGGTGACCACGGCGCCCGCGTCGGCCGGATCCGCGGCCGCTCCGACCACGCCGGCCACGCGAGCCGCGACGACCGCGATCGCCGCGCCCGCGCGCCCCGACCGCTGCATCCGCGCGACGCCGAAGGCGCCGGACCGCACGCTCGCGCGCGACGGCGGCGTCGACCCGGCCTGCCCGAAGGACCCGGACAAGGCGCCCAAGCTCCGCGCCGGGAAGGTGACCTTCGAGGGCGGCAAGGCCGCGGTCGCCGTCGAGATCGCGGCCGAGGACCACGATCGGCAGCGCGGCCTGATGTACCGGAAGAAGCTGGCCGAGGACGCCGGGATGATCTTCGCCTTCGAGGAGCGGCGAAACCACACGTTCTGGATGCACAACACGTGCATACCGCTCGACATGATCTTCCTCGACGGCGACGGCACCATCGTCGGCATCGAGGAGAACGTGCCGACGATGGACGACTCGACGTTCGAGGTCGGCTGCCCCTCGCGCTACGTCCTCGAGGTGAACGCGGGCTACTCGCGGCGCCACGCCGTCGAGGCCGGGCAGCGCGTCACGCTCGATCTCTGACCCCCCGGCCTGCGATCAGCAGCCCGAGCCGGCGCCGTCGCAGCTCGCGTAGCAGTCGCCGCAGACGACGCACTGGGCGTAGTCGATGTAGAGCTGCGCGCCGAACGGGTACGCCATCTGGCAGTCGTCGACGCAGAAGCTGTCGCCGGGCGCGCAGCCCTGGAGGCAGTTGGCGAAATCGATGCAATCGAGGTCGTTCGAGCACGCGTCGTACTGCGCGGAGCAGCCGCTCTGCGCGGAGCACTCGGCGCAGATCTGGCAATCGCCGGCGGCGTCGCAGGATCCGGCGGTGGTGCTCGACGACGACGAGGTCGTCGACGTGGTGGTCGAGCTGGAGCTCGTCGTCGAGGTCGTCGAGGTCGTCGAGGTCGTGCTGCTCGTCGTCGACGAGGTCGTGGTCGTCGCCCCGCCGCCAGCGCCGGTCTGCGACGTCGTCGCGCCGCCCCCTTCGCCGCTCGTGCCCGTGGTCGTGACACCGGATCCGCCGCCGTAGCCTTCATCCCCCTCCCCGCCGCCGAAGGCGAGCGGGTCGAGCGGCTGCGCGCACGCGAGGGGGGCCGCGGCGGCCGCCGCGATCAGCACCAGGGCGACGCGACCGAAACGCAGCCAGAGAGACGAACGAGCGTGCATCGAAGACTCCTCCGGGCGAGCCCGGGCGTGGCAGAGTTGCCGGTGGGCCGATCGTCGCATGGATCGGGCCCCGGAGGCACGGCTTGGAGGGGATCGGCGCGGAGCTCTCGCGGCTCGTCGTCTGGCTCGGCGTGGCGGTCGAGGTGATCGCGCTCGCGCTCGTGCCGCTCGTGCTGCTCCGCCGCAAGGAGCCGGCGAGCACCGCGGCGTGGATCCTCGCGCTCGTGTTCCTCCCGGGGCTCGGCGCGACGCTCTTCCTCTTGTTCGGGCGCGATCGCGTGCACCTGCCCGCGCGCTGGAAGCGCGACGCCGACCGCGAGCTCGCCTTGCGGCGCCGGGCGCTCGCGGGGCCGACGCACCGGCGCCGTCCGACGCTGACCGAGCTGTTCCAGGCGCCGCCGGGCGATGAGGACGTCGCGCGGCGGCGCGCGGAGGCCCGGGTGGCCCGCGACCTGTTCCGCGTGGCCGCGTCGCTCGCGGGCACGGAGCCGACGGCGCACAACCGCGTCGGCTTGCTCGTCGACGGCGACGCGACCTACGAGGCGATCGGGCGCGCGATCGACGACGCCGAGTCGGACGTCTTCGCGGAGTACTACCTCGTGCGCGAGGACGGGACGGCGGCGTGGCTGCGCGATCGCCTGCTCGCCGCGGCCGAGCGCGGCTGCGACGTCAAGCTCCTGCTCGACGGCTACGGCTGCTTCTGGCTGAGCCACCACTTCCTCGCTCCGCTCCGCGCGGCGGGCGTCGAGGTCGCGTTCTTCCTGCCGGCCCGGATGATGTTCCTGCAGCCGATGAACCTCAGAAACCACCGGAAGATCGTCGTCGTCGACCACGACGTCGCGTTCACGGGCGGCATCAACGTGGGCGACGAGTACCGGGGCAAGCACGGCCCGTGGCGAGACACGCACCTCCGCATCGAGGGCCCCGCCGCGCGCGACCTCGGGCACGTGTTCGCCGAGGACTGGCACTTCGCGACCGGCCGCGTGATCCCGGGCGAGAGGCCGCACGGATCGCTCCCGCCCGGCGAGAGCCCCGCGGCCCTCGATCCGCCGACGGCCGGGCGTGGCGAGGCCATGGTGGCCGTCGTGCGGAGCGGTCCGGACCTCGAGGGGCCGCACCGCGAGACGATCCACCGGCTGTTCTTCGTCGCGATCGCGCTCGCGCGGTCGAGCGTGCACATCACGACGCCGTACTTCATCCCGGACCGCGCGATCGCGGTCGCGCTCCAGACGGCGGCCGCGCGCGGCGTCGAGGTGACGCTGCTGCTGCCGAGCCGGTCGAACCACCGCGTCGTCGGCGAGGCGGGCCGGTCGTTTTACGAGGACCTGCTCGGCGCGGGCGTGCGCATCCTCGAGTACGGGCCCGGGATGATCCACGCAAAGACGATGGTCATCGACGGGGCCGTGTCGCTCGTCGGCAGCGCGAACATGGATCTCCGCAGCTTCCGGCTGAACTTCGAGGTGCACACGGTGGTGCGCGATCGCGCGCTCGCGCGCCGGCTCGAGGAGACCTTCGAGGCGGACCTCGCGGTGTCCGCCGAGGTCGATCTCGAGGCGTTCCGCGCGCGCCCGGCGCTGCGCAAGCTCGCGCAGGGCGCCGCGCGGCTGCTCGTGCCGCTGATGTGAGGGCCGCGATCCGCCGGTCGACGCCCCGAGGCCCTCGCGATCCTCCCCGAGGGGCGGCGCCTGCCGGACGAGACGCGCGGCGCGTCCCGGCGGTTCAGCGAGCGGACTCGATCAGCCCGCGAAAGGCCTGACGCGCGGCCTGCACGGTCTCGTCGGGGCCGACCATGCGGAAGAACCAGGTGCCGCGATCCTTCGTTTTCACCGCCGCGCCGCGCATGCGCCAGCCGTGCTTCACCATCTGCACGGGCGACTGCTTCTTCGGCCCGACGGGCGGCGTGAGCGCGACCTTGAACGTGCTCGGCGACGTCTCGACGAGGTCGACCTCGAGCCCGCCCTCCCCGGGGAAGCGCTCGCGCTTGGCCGCCGCGCCCACGTCGCCGTCGAACTGGCCGTACCACTCCTTGAAGTTCCTCTCGACGTCGCCCTTCGCGCCCGTGCCGAAGAAGAGCACGTCCACCGTCGCGTCCTCCTTGTCGGCGCCGACCTTGTCGACCTTGTACGACGCCTTGCACGGGCCGCTTCGGGGGATGTCGACGACGGTCCACGTCGCCGGGACCGCCCAGCGCAGCGGGTCGACCGCCGGCGCGGGCGCGGACGCCGGGGGCGCGGGGGCGATCTCGTCGGGCTGCTTGTTGCAGCCGAGGAGCAGGACGATCGGCAGGACGGCGAGCGCAGGTCGGAGGGAGATCAAGGGGACGCCCACCGGTACACCATTTCGACGCCCGCGGCCCCGGGGCGGGCGGCCGCGAGCGAGCCGGACGCGGCTGCGCGGGCTGGGGACCCCGGCGAGACCTCGCGCGAGCCTCCGACGGGTGGGCCGAAACGCCGCGCAGCCACCGAGGCCGACGCGCCGACGAGGCGCCTTCCGGTCGGTCCCGCCTCGCGGGATCACGCGGCCGCGCCGACCGCAGATCGAACGCCGGCCCCGCCCGTCGAAGCCCCTGCCCTTCCCGAGCCCTGTCACCGCCCCGGAGCGCCCCGCATGAAGCCCACGACCGTCGCCTTCCTCGCCGCCGCCGGCATGCTGCTCACGAGCCTCACCGTCTACTCGGTGACCCCGCCCGGCGGCTTCCACGGGGGCCCCCCGACCGAGGTCGCCGACGCGATCGGCGGCGAGAGCCCGCTCGCCGTCGCGACCGACGACCGCGACCGCGACCGCGACCGCGACCGCGGCGACGCGATCTCCCGCTTCGACGTGGGGTCCACCCTCCGCGTCGAGGGGCGCCTCGGCCACGCCCGCCTCGCCCGCGCGGGCCGCGGCGAGACCTTCGTCCTGCTCGAGATCCGCGGCGCCGACACCGGCGGCGTCTCGGCGCCCGCGCCCGTCAACCTCTCGATCCTCGTCGACCGATCGGGATCGATGAAGGGCGCGCGCCTCCGCAACGCGATCGCGGGCGCGGCCGGCGCGGTCGATCGCCTCCACGAGGGCGACGTCGTCTCCGTCGTCACGTTCGACACGACCACCCAGGTCGTCGTGCCCCCGACGCCCCTCGACCCGGCGAGCCGCGATCGCGTGATCGGCGCCATCCGCGGGATCACGCTCGGCAGCGACACGTGCATCTCGTGCGGCCTCGAGGAGGCCATGAGCCAGCTCGATCGCACGACCGGCCGGGTGAACCGCATGATCCTGCTCTCGGACGGCGACGCGAACCGCGGCGTGCGCGACGTCGCCGGCTTCCGCGCCATCGGCCGCCGCGCCCAGGCGCAGAACCTCGGCGTCACGACGATCGGCGTGGACGTCGACTACAACGAGAAGATCATGTCGGCGATCGCGCAGGAGTCGAACGGCCGCCATTTCTTCGTCGAGAACGACGCCGACCTCGCGCGCGTCTTCGCGACCGAGGCCGAGAGCGCGACCGCGGCCGTCGCGGCCGACGCCGAGGCCCGCATCGACCTCGGCCCCGACGTCGAGGTGGTTCGCGTGATCGACCGCTCCTCGCGCCGCGAGGGCCGCCGCGTCATCGTCCCGCTCGGCGCCTTCGCGCGCGGCGAGGAGAAGACCGTGCTGCTCCAGGTGCGGGTCCCCACGGGCCGCGAGGGCGTCGCCCCCGTGGCCTCGGTCGACCTCGCGTACCGCGACCTCCGCACCCGCGAGCCCGGCCGCTGCTCCGGTCGGCTCTCGGCCACCGTCACGGCCGACCCGCGCGACGCGAGCGACCTCGACCCCGTCGTCGCCGGCCGCGTCCAGCGCAGCGAGACGGCGTCCGTGCTGAACGAGGCGAACGACCTCTACGCCCAGGGCCGCGCCGACGAGGCGCAGCGCCGCCTGCGCGATCGGGTCCGCCTCCTCGACGCCGCCGGCGCGACCGCGAGGAAGGCCGCCCCGGCCGCCCGATCGGCCGACGTGGCGCGGGACTTCGACGGCCAGCGCGCCGCGCTCGACCAGGCGACCCGGGGCTTCGCGTCCCCGCCGGCGGCCGCCGCGCCGGGCGGCGGCCCGGTCGAGCCGAGCCGCGTCGCGAAGAGCGCTGCGAAGCGCAACGCGGAGAGCGCCGTCAACCTCGGCTTCTGACCTCCCGGCGATCGCGCCGCATCGGCACGCCGAATCGGCGCGCCCGTCACGCCAAGCTGGCTCGCCGCGCCGAGACGGCGCCCGGCGGACGGCCCATCCGCTCACAAATTCGCCCTGATTCAAGCCATTTCGACGCAGGCGCAGGCCGCTCGGCGCTGGCCCCCCGCTTGCTCTAGGCAACCGGCAGGAGGGAACATGAACCGAACTGCCCGCCTCGCCTCGCTCCTCTCGCTCGCGTCCGCGCTGACCGGCTGCGCCCTCGCGGCGCCGGAGGTCGGCGACGAGCGCGTCGGCAGCGCCGATCAGGCCTTCGAGCTCCAGTCCTCGTACCGGGTGCTCGGGTTCCTCGTCGAGGCGCTCGGCATCGGGCTGAACGGCACCGCGCTGAACGGCGCGGTCCTCGACGGCCACAGCGTCGTGCACGCGAGCCTCCTCGGCGTGAAGAAGGGCGCCGCGGCCGTGGACCAGGTGTCGATCGACGGCACCGAGCTCCTCGGCCGCCTCGCCGACGGCAAGCACATCCGCGGCAAGGCCTTCGAGGGCACGAGGTTCCCCGCCGTGCTCGAGGACGGCACCACGATCCCCGTGACCCTCGACGCGGTCGAGCGGAGCAACGCGCAGGCCGACCGCGACGTCTGGCGCGTCCACGTCTCGTACGACACCCAGATCGGCCCGCAGCCCCTGTGCGGCCTCGACGCCGACGGTGCCCCCGTCGCGGCCATCCCCCTCGCCGGCCGCCCGGACACCAACCTCGGTACCCCCGGCGGCGGCGGCTGGGTGCACGACGCCTCCACGGTGACGTTCGCGTGCGAAGGCCACGTCCTCGCGAAGTGCGTCGAGCTCGGCTACAAGCCCTGGCGCCAGGGCAAGGTCTGCCAGCCGAAGGGCGGCTGCCAGACGGTGTCGCTCGCCGCGCACCACGAAGCGTGCACCCGCATGCTGCGCGCCGACTTCTGCGGCGACGGCGCCTCGCACACGGTCGACGGCGTGACGATCGGCATGTCCGACGCCTTCGGCATCCGCGTCGACGCCACCGCGTGGCCGTTCGAGGCGGAGTGGACCGCCGCCGGCGCTCGCTGCGCCGCCCGACCCCGCGTCGCGGGCCTCCCGCTGCCCGCTTGCTGGGCGAGCCTCGCGGACCCGACGTGCGGCGACGCCTCGCACTTCCAGTCGGGCACGCTGATCATGACCGAGGGCCTGCCGTGATCCGGCGCGCGATCGCGGCCCCGCGGCCGTAGCCCGACGCATTGCCCTCCCCCGCCTCCGGGCCTACCGTCACCGGATGCCGAAGGCGCGAATGCTGGCGGGGGGCATCGTGGAGCCCGGCGCGGGGGCCTCGGGCGCGGTGGTCGCGTTCGTCGCCGTGAGCGGCTTCCCGGGCGGATCGCGCCTGTTCCGGATCGAGGGCCCGGCCAGCGCGCCCGCGGTGCGCGAGCTCGAGGCCGCCACCACGATCGACCTCGGCCGCTTCGACCGCGACGCGCAGGAGGAGCTCGAGCCCGCCCTCGCCGAGATCGCAGCGCGCGGCGGCGTCGGCGCGATCGCGCGGCCCGCGCCCGCGTGGGTCGCCGCTCAGGTGCGCGCGTTCCTCGAGCGCACCGAGGGCCTCGTCATCGACTGACGCACGGGGCCGCGATCGGGGGACGCGGCCCAGGCCCATGAGAATCCTCCTCGTATCGCCCGAGATCGCGCCGATCGTGAAGGTCGGCGGCATCGCCGACGGCATCGCCGGCCTTGCCAAGGCGCTCGCGCGCGCCGGCCACGACGTGACCGTGGCCATCCCGCACCACCGCCCGCGGGACCGCGATCCGATCGCGACCGAGCCGGTCGCCGAGGTCGTGCTCTCCGACGCGCCCCCGGGCGGCGCGACGGCGACGGTAACCATCTCCTCCGCGCGGCTCGACCACGGCGTGCAGCTCCTGATCGTCGACGTCCCGGGCGTCGATCCCCTGCTCGACGCCTACGGCGGGGACCTCGAGGACGAGCGCGGCAACTCCCGCCGCTTCGGCCTCTTCGCGCGCGCGGTCGTCGAGCTCCTCGCGGTCTCCGCCCGGGCCGGCACCCCCTACCCGCTCGTCCACGCGCACGAGTGGCCGACCGCGCTCGTGCCCTACCTCGTGAGGCTGCGTCGCGCCGAGATCGGCGCCCCGCGCACGATCTTCACGACCCACACGCTCGCGCACCAGGGCATCTTCCCCGCCTCGGCGATGGCCCACCTCGGCGTCGGCCCGGACCACTTCCACCCCGGCGCGCTCGAGTTCCACGGCCACGTCAACCTGCTCAAGGCGGGCCTCGTCGCCGCCGACGCGGTGACGACCGTCTCGCCGACGTACGCGCGCGAGATCCTCGAGCCCGATCTCGGCGAGCTGCTCGACGGCGTGCTGCGCGCGCTCCCCGGCGGGGTCGCCGGCATCCTCAACGGCATCGACACGGACCTCTGGGATCCGCGCACCGACGCCGCGATCGCCACCCCCTTCGACGCCGACGACCTCTCGGGCAAGGCCGAGTGCAAGCGCGCGCTGCTCGCCGAGGTCGGCCTCGAGGCCTCGCCCGATCGGCCGCTCGTGCTCTCGCTGGGGCGCATCTTCCACCAGAAGGGCAGCGACCTGCTCCTCGAGGCGCTGCCGGCGCTGGTCGACGCGGGCGCCAACGTGCTCGTGGCCGGCGCCGGCGACCCCGCGATCGTCGCCGCGATCCTCGCCGCGGCCGCGCGCGCGGCGGGGCGGATCGCGTACGTGGGCTTCGCCCGCGAGCCGCTCGCGCACCGCGCGATCGCGGGGGCCGACGTGCTCGTCATGCCCTCGCGCTTCGAGGCGTGCGGCCTCGTCCAGCTCTACGCGCAGCGCTACGGCACCGTCCCCGTCGCGCGCCGCACCGGCGGCCTCGCCGACACCATCGCGGACGCGAGCGCCGACCTCGCGACCGGCACCGGCTTCCTCTACGACGACTCGACGGCCGCCGCCCTCGCCGCCGCCACGAGGCGAGCTTTCGCCGCGAGGCGCGGCCCCGCCTGGGACGCGATCCGCCGGCGCATCATGCGCCTCGACGTCGGCTGGGCCGCGCCCGCGCGCCGCTACGAGCGCCTCTACGCGCGCCTGCTCGCGTCACCTACCCGGTGACGCCGAGACGACGCGGCCGCCGCTCCCGTGGGGAGCCGCGGCCGCGCCAGGGAGCCTCGACGGCCCCACGTCACCGATCGTCGATGTCCCGCTCCAGCACGAGCCGGTGGCCGGGGTGGAACCCCTCGCGGCTGAAGAACCGCACGAGCTCCAGCGCGTCCCACGCGACCTCGGTGCGGATCTTCTCCACGCCGAACGCGCGCGCGTTCATGACGAACTGCCGCATGAGCGCCGCGCCGACGTGCCGCCCGCGGAAGTCCTTGTGGACCGCGAGCGAGTCGATCACCGCCGACGGCTCGGCGCGCCCGAACTCGCCGTAGTGCATCTCGGACATCAGAAAGCCCACCACGAGCCCGTCGACCTCGGCCACGAGCGACATGTGCAAGCGGCTGTCGCGCAGGCTCGCCGCGACCTTGTCGCGGTAGTACTCCCGCCGCGCACGCCCCGACGCCGTCGCGTCGATGCGGACCACGGCCTCCAGATCGGCCTCGTTCAGGGCGCGGACCAGGACGTCGTCCGTCTCGAGCTCGCCCGCCTTCAGCTCACGTTCCTCGCTCATGTCGTAACCTCGCTCGGATCGAGCGCCGGCAGGAGCCCGCGCGCCTGCAGTTTCCGGTGCCTCGCGGCGCCCCAAAGCGCCGCGCCCATCGCCCCCGCGAAGATCGCGTCCGGGTGCGTCACCACGCGCAGCCCGACCGCCCGCTTGTCCGAGGCGATCGCCTGCTCGACCGCCCGCGTGAGGCCCACGTCGGCGGAGAGCCCGCCCGTCAGGACGACCGTGCCGCCGATCTTCGCCGATCGCAGGAGCTTGGCGAGGCGATCGGCCATCGACTGGTGGATGCCCTTGAGGATGTTCGCCGTCGAGATGCCGCGCGACACCATGTTGATGACGTCGGTCTCGGCGAGCACGGCGCAGATGCCGCTCACCTTCTCCGGCGCCGTCGCGGTGAGCGAGAGCGGCCCGACCTCGTTCACGGTCACGCCGAGGTAGCGCGCGATGTTCTCGATGAACTGCCCGCTGCCCGAAGCGCACTGGCTGGTCATCGCGTAGCCGAGCACCTTGGCACGCCCGTCCATGCGGATCGCGCGCGCGTGCAGCGCCCCGATGTCGAGCGCGCCGGTCGCGCCGGGGCAGAGGTACGCGGCGCCGCGCGCGTGGGTCGTCATGCCGTAGAAGTGCCCGCGCCGAAACTCGACGACGTGCCCCTCGCCGGTCGACGCGACGTACTCGACGTCGCCCTTGCCGAGCTTCGCCTCCTCGAGCGCGAGCTCGAAGCAGTGCTCGGCCACCTGCCGCGGATCGCGGCGACGGATGCGCTCGACGACCTTCGAGAGCAGCGTGCCCTCGCCGGTCGGGTCGACGCGGAACACGCAGACCTTGATCGAGCTCGTGCCGACGTCGACGCCGCCGGTGACGACGTCCTTGGTTTCAGCGTTCACGCCTGCGCCTCCTGGAAGGTGTCCGCGCCGGCGGCCTCGCCGGCGGCCGCGTCCGCGGTCTGCGCGTCCCGCAGCGCGAACAGCGCCGCGCCGAGCGCGCCCGTGAAGATCGAGCTCGGCGAGATGTTGAGCCGCCGCTCGCCGTAGTTCTCGGCGATGAGGTCTCGCAGCGCGCGGACGGCCGCCGGGTTGTTCGCGACGCCGCCGGTGAAGGTGAACTCGTCCATCACGCCGCCGGATCGCGCGAGGATCGACATGGCGCGCAGGATGATCGCCCGGTGCAGGCCCGCGAGGATGTCCTCGCGCTTCTCGCCGAGCGCGAGCCGGTCGCGGAGCTCCGCGCCCGCGAACACGGTGCACGTCGACGAGATGCGCACGCGCCGCGTCGACAGCTCGGCCAGCGGGCCGAGCTCGTGCAGCCCGAGGTTCATCTCGTCGGCGATGTAGCCGAGGTAGCGACCGCAGCCGGCCGCGCATCGGTCGTTCATCTGGAAGCCCGTCACGATGCCGTCGCCGTCGACCTGAATGGCCTTCGTGTCCTGACCGCCGATGTCGAGCACGGTGCGCGTGCCGGGGAACATCGCGTGCGCGCCGAGCCCGTGGCAAAGGATCTCCGACCGGATCTGCGCCTTCGGGAACGGCAGCCGCGCGCGGCCGTAGCCGGTGCCGACGCTGCAGCGCGTGACCGGCGGGTGCGCGAGCAGGTCGTCGAGCGCCGCGAGCGCCTGCGCGCGGATCTCGACCCCCTGCTTGCCGTAGCGATCGAGCGTGCGATCGAGCGCCTCGCGCGCGTTGCCCTCGAACGTGAGGTCGTCGGGCTCGTTCTCGACCTTCAGGATGGCCTTGTCGAAGACGCCGACGATGTCCTCGTACGGCAGCTTCTTCGGCTCGGCCTTGCCCTCGGCCAGCTTCTGGAACTGGGCGCCGGCGATGTCGCGGAAGAACTCGCTCTTCTTCGCGTCGGCGCCCGCGAGCCCGGAGAACATGCGCTCGGCGAGCACCTGCATCTCGTCGAGGATCGCCGTCAGCGCGGCTCGGAGCGCCTCCGTCTCACCGGAGAGCCCGAGGCACGATCGGCGCAGCGTCGCGAGCTGCCGGAGGTGCTGCCGATGGCGGAACGATCGTTCCAGCGACGGCCCGAGCACCTTCGCGTGCGCGGCGAGCACCGGATCGGCCTCGAGCGCGCTCCGCAGCCGGCTCATCTGCGCGTCGACGAACGCCTCGCTGCGCGCGATCTCGCAGGCGAGGTCGTAGTTCGACCGGCTGTTGGTGATGCCCCGGCCGAGGATCGTGCCGGCCGCGTCGATGACCACGGCCTTCGTGGTCGTCGATCCGAGGTCGATCCCGACGAAGCACTCGAATGCCTCGACGCTCACGGCGACACCTCGCTCGCCGCGCCCACGCCGCCGCGCCGACGCTGCTCGATCATCTGGAAGTAGCTCTCCAGCCGGTTTTTCACGTTGGCCGCCGAGAAGTAGCGCGGGTCGACGAGGTCGCTCTCGATGAAGCCGCCCGGCACGCCCGTGCGCTTCTCGATCTCGCGCAGCATCAGGAGCTGCCCCGCGCTGAACGAGTTGCAGCTCTTGACCGAGTGCACGATGAACCCGTCGGCCTGATAGTCCTTCACGTACTTGGCGATCATGCCGGTCCGCGAGGGCAGGTTCAGGTTCGTGTAGCAGCCGAGGCAGTAGTCCGACAGCGTCTCGAACGGCCGCGTCGGGTCGTGCCGGAAGCCGAAGTCGTAGAGGCCGCCGACCTTCGTGTACGTGCTCGCGACGCAGACCGCGCCCTCGACCGCGAACATCTCCCAGAACTCGCGGAAGCTCGTCCAGTTGGGCGGCCCCTCGACGACGATGCGGTAGCGCTGGTCGTTCAGCGGCCCGAGCGGCGTGATCGGCCCCTCCTTGCGCGCGATCCGCCCGGCGACCTCCTCGCGCAGCACCTTGTAGTAGTGCTCGCCCTCCTCCGTGCCGCGGAACGCCGTGAAGATCGGCCCGATGTAGAAGACGCCTCCGAAGTAGCCGTCGATCGGCGACGGGTGGTGCTTGCCCGACTCGAGCACCCAGACGAGGTCCTCCTCGGCGCGGGCGGATCGCTCGAGCAGCCCCTTCAGCTTGTCCTCGTCGAGCTTCTTGCCCGTGAGCTTCTCGAGCTTCGGCACGATCTCGGTGCGCAGCTGCTTCACCACGTAGTCGCGCATCTCGGCCGTGACGATGCCGTCGCCCTGGTAGGGCACGTGCAGCATGGCGACCTCGGCGTTCGGGAACTCCTGCTTGAGCAGCTCGAACCACTTCATGAAGGTGAAGCAGCCCGTGTACGAGAGCAGCAGCATGTCGGGCGGCGGCATCTTCTTGCCCGTCGGGCCGAGGCCCGTGCGCGCCATGCCGATGTCGCACTTCACGTACGAGCACACGTCCTCGGAGTGCCCGAGCTTCTCGGCCTCCGTGATGTACGCGCCCGACTTCTTGCGCATGCCCGCCTGCAGGGCGTTGATCTCGGGCAGGACGGGCAGCACGTCGAACGCGAGCAGGAGCTCGGTCAGGTTGCCCGGAACGAAGGTGTAGACGACCTTCTGCCCGCGCTCGTGCGCCTCGGCGAGCTTGTCGAAGTGGCCCGAGATGAGCTCCTTTTGCAGGAGCATCGAGGGCTCCTTCGGGACCTCGACCTCCGTCGCCGCGTCGGTCTTGGCCTCTGATCGGGATCGCTGCTCGCTCATTGGTCCTCGCTCCAGAGGCGGATCGAATCCGAGAAGGTGCCGGCTTGCTCGTGGATGGCCTGAAACTGCGCCGTGTTCTCCGAGTAGCGGAAGCTCGTGTGCTGCACGTTGGCGGCCTCGAGCGCCGTCTGCAGCATGGGCTGCTCGAGCAGCGCCGGGTCGCAGAAGCTCGGCGCGCAGAAGACGACGCCCTCCGCCTTGCGCTTCTTGCAGAGGTCGATGAGATACTCGCCCTTCTGCTCGCCGGCGACGTAGCGCGACGACGTGTGGCTCCCGTGCGCGATGTACGCCCGCGCGAGCGCCTCCCACGGGTCGCCCGTCTCGTCGACGTCGCCGCGGAGGAAGCGCGCGCCGAGGACGAGGTCGTCGTCGACGATGTAGCAGCCGGCGCGCTCGAGCGTCTTGAGCAGGCCGAGCGGCGGCTGCTCGCAGAACGATCCGACGAGCACCACGCGCGACTGGTCGAGCGGCGCGCGCCCCGAGACCCTCGCCGCCTCGAGGTACTCGCGCACGATCGCGCTGTGCTCCTCGACCGGCAGCTGGTAGCCGGCGCGCACGACGACGTACGCCTCCGCGGTCGGCACGAGGTGCGGCGCGCGAGCCCGGAGATCGTAGAGCGCGCGCAGGAGCCTGCGGTTCTCGTTGTGCAGCGCGATCGCCTCGCGCAGCCGATCGTCGCTCGGCGTGACGCCCGACACGCCCGCGAGCCCGCGCCCGAGCTCGCGGAGGTCGTGCACGTAGAACTTCCCGCCGACCTCCCAGTCGTGGTTGTGCGGCACGTCGATGTACCGCACGTACTTGTTCGGGAAGAGCAGCTGCCACATCCCCGACAGGTTGCGGATGACGTCGCAGATCGCCGGGAAGAGCATGCCGTCGAGGGCGTCGAGCTTGCCGGAGAGGCCCATCTCGATGACGCTGCGCGGGAGCTGGCAGATGTACGACTGGAAGTAGGCGTCGCCGCGGATGATCTCGATCTGATCCCCGCCGCCGAGCACGCCGACCGAGAGCATGCCGGCGGCCTCGACGACCTCGCGGGGCGCGTAGATCGGGAGGAAGCCGATGGCCTTCTTGCCGGACTCGGCGCGGTGGCGCAGGACGCACGACAGGCCGACGTCGAGGACGATCTCCTCGCAGACGGCCGCGATTTCGGCGGCGCTCCTCATCGGTCCACCCACACCGGCGCGCGCCGCGCGAGGAAGGCGGCGATGCCCTCCTTCGCGTCGGCCGTCGCCATCAGCTCGGAGAGGTACAGCTTCTCGAGGCGATCGAGCCGCGCGCCGAGCGCCTCGGCGAAGGCCGCGCGCGCGGCCCGCGTGGCGAAGCGCACCGCGGCTCCCGAGAGCTCGAGGTACTTGTCGGCCCAGGCGAAGACGCGCGCGTCGACGTCGGCCGCGGGCGCCACCTCGTCGACGAGACCGAGCGCGAGCGCCTCGGCGCCCGAGACGGACTCGCCGAGCGTGACGAGCCGATCGACGACCGGCTGCCGGCACCGGAGCGGCAAGACGGCCGCGAGCACCGGCGGGAACACGCCGAGCTTCACCTCGGGACACCCGAGCGTCGCGTCGTCCGCCGCGACGACGTGGTGACCCATCACGGCGAGCTCGAGCCCACCGCCGAGACAGCTGCCGCGCACGGCGACGCCGAGCGGCAGGCCGACGTCGACGATCGTGCGCATGAGCCCGTGGAACGCCGGGAGCATGGCGTCGACCTCGCCCGGCGCGTGCTCGGGCACGCTCGCGCCGAAGCTGAACGCGCGGCCCTCGGCCGTGAGCGCGACCGCGCGGACGCGCCCGTCGGCGCCGAGATCGCGGAAGGCGCGGTCCAGGGCGACGATGACGGCGCGAGAGAGCACGTTGCCCTTGCCCGCCTGCAGGTGGACGCGCGCGACCTTGCCCTCCGCGAGGCGCGAGATCGCGATCGGTGCGGCCTCGATCACTTCGACGCCTCCGGCTCCACGCACGAGGCGTCGTCGACGCCGAGCTCGCGCAGGAACTCCTCGTTCCACGTCTTGCCCGAGGCGAGCCCGCGGCGCAGCGCGTAGAAGTCGAGCTCGCGCTTGCCGCCCGGCTTGAAGTGGAACGCGCGGAAGCCGGCCTTCGCCTCCGTCATCATGTTGAGCGCGAGCCACGCGCGGCTGCCCTCGCGGTTCTTGTCCCAGTGCGCGAGCTTGTGCTTGCGCATGCTCTCGAGCGTGCGCGTGAGGCAATCGGGCATCGTGGCCGCAAGGCGCGTCACCATGCGCTCGACGGCGACGTCGAGCTGCGAGAGGTCGACCTTGCCCTTGGCGAGGAGCTTCTTGCCTTCGTCGAGCGGGCCGCCCGCGAGCGACTCGCCGTAGACCATCCTGCCGGTGTCGGGGTCGATCCAGCGCTTGGTCTCGACGAGCGGGTTCGGCACGAAGGCGTCGTCGACCTTGAGCGAGGGCACGACCTCCGTGATGAGGCCGAGGCGGAGCGCCTTGTGCGCGCTCCAGGGCTCACAGAGCGTGCAGCTCTCGATCGCGCGCTCGATGCCGACGAAGAGCGGCAGGAAGTCCGTCGCACCGCCATCGGGCGCCGATCCGTGCTTCGGCCCCGCCTGCCCGAAGCGCGCCAGGTCCTGCGCGATCGAGAAGTCGCAGGCCATGCCGATCTCCTGGCCGCCGCCGACGCGCAGGCCGTTCACGCGGCAGATCGTGGGCTTGTCGCAGTGGAGGATGGCCGTGACCATGTCGTTGAAGAGCCGCATGTACGCGCGGTACCGGTCCGGGAAGCCCGAGTAGTACGTCGCGTACTCGCGCGTGTTGCCGCCCGCGCAGAAGGCGCGGTCGCCCTCGCCGGTGAACACGGCCGCGACGACCGACGGATCCTCGCTCGCGCGGCGGAACGCGAGGATGACCTCGCGCACGGCCTCGGTCGTGTAGGCGTTCATCTCGCCCGGGTTGCAGAGCCAGATCCACGCGGACCAGAGGCCCTCGACCGGGCGCCCCGACGGGTCGCGCAGCGGCCTCTTCTCGTATCGAATCGCCTTGAACTCGAGTCCAGGAACCAGCTCGTGCACGCCCATGAGTGAGACCTCTCGCTAGCGCCGACCGCGCGGCATGGAGGGCCGGAGTTGCCGGCCCGGGGTTCGGGGCCGCTCGCGGCCCCGTGGAGACTACGGTTCGGGGCCGCTCGCGGCCCCGTCGAGACTACGGTGCGGGGACTATCGCGGCCCCGTCGAGACTACGGTGCGGGGACGATCGCGGCCCCGTCGAGACTACGGAACCAGGACCGCCAGCTTCGACATCGCGTGCGCGCGCACGGCGTCGAGGACGGCGTTGACGTCATCCATGGGGCGACGCTCGACGAAGGAGCGCACGGCCACCTTGCCGGAGAGCACCAGGTCGACGACCCCTGCGTAGAGCTCCGGCGCGCAGCCCCAGTTGCCGAAGATCTCGGCGTCGAGGGCCATCACGTTCGACAGGCGGACGGAGACCTTGTCGCGCGTGTAGCCGACGACCGAGAGGCTGCCGCCGCGGTCGAGCAGGTCGAACGCGGTCTCCTGCCCGGCGGTGGTGCCGCTCGTCTCGAACACGCGCAGCGGCGCGTCGGTCGCGCCCCACGCCTTGCGGCGCGCGCGGATCACGTTGCGGAGGTCCTTCGAGGTCTGGCCGCGCGCGTCGATGCGCTCGTCGACCGCGTCGCCGAGGGCCTCGAGCCGCGCCGGGCTCACGTCGATGGCGACGACCTTCGCGCCGAGCGCATGCGCGATCTGGGCGCCGAAGCCGCCGACTCCGCCCGCGCCGACGAACACCGCGACGTCGCCGGCGGCGAGGCCGGCGCGAACGACGGCCTGGTAGGCGGTCGTGGCCGCGTCGGCGACGGGCGCGATCTCCCAGGCCTCCAGGCCCGCGGCGCCGATGGGCCCGGACAGGCCGGGCGCGTCGTCGAGCGCGACGACGTCGCGGCCCGGGACGACCACGTGCGAGGCGAACCCGCCGTCGGCGTCGTTGCCCGGCATGAGCCCCTTCGGGCACGCCGTCGCGCGGCCGCTCTTGCACGCGCGGCACACGCCGCAGGGCGAGACGGCCGGCGCGAGGACGCGCTTTCCCGCGAGGTCCCCGCGCACACCGGCGCCCATCGCGAGGACGCGCCCGACGACCTCGTGGCCGAGCACGAGCGGCAGCGGCGCGCGGGGCGCCACGTCGCCGTCGGCAAAGCCGAGGTCGGTGTGGCAGACGCCGCAGCCGAGCACCTCGAGCAGCACCGCGCCATCCGGCGGATCGCCCCACGTTCGGTCGACGCGCACGAGCGGCGTCTTCGGAGCCTCGAGAACCCAGGCGTAGCCTCGCACCGTCATCATCACCCCAGCTCTGCGCCTGCCGGCGCGCTCGCCCGCCCCGCGGCGACGCGAGACGAGCCTGCCCTCTCGCGCTGCTTCACGACGCAGCGCGCGATCTCAACCACCCGCACCCGTTGCAGCCCGCCTCACCCCTCGGCGCAGCGAGTGCGCCTCGAAGTCCCGCTCGAGCCTGAGCGCGTGCGCCCTGCAGCGTGCATGCCACGGCGGCGTCGAACATGACGAGGATCATGTCGGGGCGAGGATTCGACGCTGCGTCAGGCCGACCCAAGGCCGGCCCACGCGACGCGACGCGCCCCCGAGGACCGCCGTTTCCCGAGACATTTCGCGGAATCTCGCGGTCGATCGCGCGTCCCACCGAGGGCGGAGGCGCCGAGGAGGTTGACGGCCGGTCCGGTCGATGAATCATGTCGGCGGCCCGGCGAATGACGCACCCCGCCTCAACGCACGCGATGACCGCACGCCACGCCAGGCGCGGACCGTGCGCGCTCGGAGGCCAGCGATGAGCGGTCGACGTCGCGATCCCTCCCCGCGTCCGACCCCGCCGCCGCGGTCCGGACCGCCTCCGCAGCGACGCCGCAAGCCCCCGGGCAAGCCCGCGGTGCTTCGGTCCCCGGGCGCGAAGATCCCGATCGGCGACCGCGTCGGCCCCCGCGCGCGCGCCGCCCTGTGGGCGGTCGTCACGCTCGCGGCGATCGGCACGGTCGTCGGCCTCTCGCTGGTCGTCGGCTACGGGCGATCGAAGGTGTCGACGGGCGACAAGGTCGTCGACCTCGACTGGCCCGAGGGCCTCGACGCCGACGGCGCGGCGGAGCTCCTCGAGCGCCTCGGCCTCGTCGAGAGCCGGCGATCGATGGCGGTGTTCCTGCGCGCGACGGGCGGCGCCGGCGACTTCGCGCCGGGCCCTCACCTCGTCTCGCAGGGCGCGACGCCGTGGGAGCTGCGCACGCTCCTGTCGCGGTCGCTCATCCGGCGCGCCGTCCGCGTCACCATCCCCGAGGGCTTCCACCGCTACGACCTCGCCGCGAGGCTCGAGAAGCTCCGCGTCGCGAGCAAGCGCGCGTTCCTCGCGGCGAGCGCGGACGGCAAGCTGCTCGAGGACGTCGGCATCGAGAAGGGCGGCAGCGTCGGCGCCGAGAGCGCCGAGGGCTACCTCTTCCCGGCCACGTACGACCTGCAGCTCGACACCGACCCGCGCGAGGTCGTCAAGCGCCTCGTGTCGGAGTCCGACAAGCGCTGGGAGGCGATCGCCGGGCAGCACGCGGACGCCCTCGCGTCGCTCCGCGGCAGCCTGGGCTGGGGCCGGCGCGAGGTGCTGACGCTCGCGTCCGTGATCGAGAAGGAGGCCGTCGTCGACGACGAGCGCCCGATCATCGCGAGCGTGTTCCTGAACCGCCTCACGAGCGACGAGTTCCTCCCGAAGCACCGGCTGCAATCCGACCCGACGGCGTCGTACGGCTGCGTCGCGTTCCCGGCGGACGCGCCGTCCTGCGCGAGCTTCGCCGGCAAGCCGACGCCGGCGGTGAACTCCGACGCGAAGAACCGCTACAGCACCTACGCGCACGGGGGCCTGCCGCCGGGGCCGATCTGCAACCCGAGCACGAAGTCCATCGCGGCCGTGCTCGCGCCCACGCCGACGCGCTTCCTCTACTTCGTCGCGGCGGGCGGCGGGCGGCACACGTTCAGCGAGACGTTCGAGGCCCACAGCGAGGCGGTGCGCAAGCTGCGCGCCTCGAAGCCGTGACCGACGACGCAGCCCTCCCCCCGGCACAGACCGACGCGGGCGGGTCGCCGTGGTTTGCGGTCGGCCTGATCGCCGCGCCCGCGATCACGATCGCCGGGCTCGTCGTCGCGCCGCACCTCGCGATCGGCGAGGGCGCCGCCGCCCTGGTCACCTTCGTCGGCGGGGCGAGCACCGGGCTCGCGGCGCTCGCGATCGCGGCCCCCGGCAAGCTCTCGCCGCGCACCACGCTGACGCTCGCGGTCGGGAGCGCCGGGGCGCTCGGAGCCGCGGCGGCGATGGGCGTCGGATCGCGGTGGGCGCTCGTGCTCGTGAATGCGGCGATCGTGACGTTCGCGCACGCGGTGGGCGGCGCGGTGGGGCGTCGCGTCGCGCACCCCGGTCACCTCCTGCCCGCGTGCGTCGTGGCCGCGGCCGCGGACCTCGCGTCGGTGCTGCACCCCGCCGGGCCGTCGCACGCGATCGCCTCGAGCGACCGCGCCCTCGCCGTGCTCACCCTCGGCGCGGCCGTCCCCGGCACGCCGCACGTGGCCCCCGCGCTCGGCGCCGGCGATCTCCTCTTCCTCGCGCTGGTCCTCGGCGCCGCCGCGACCCACCGGATGTCGATCGCGCGCACCGCCGCCCTCGGCGCGGCGGGCGTGATCGCCGCGGGGATCCTCTCCGCGATCGTCGGCGCGCCGGTGCCTGCGCTCGTCACGATCGGCGTCGCGATCGTCGCCGGCCTGCCCGCCGCGCGGCGGCTGCGCGCCGAGGACCGCCGCACCGCGGGGCTGTCGGTCGCGATCGCCGCCGCGGTGCTCGCGGCCCTCGGGATGCAGCGCCTCACGGCCCGCGAGCCCGCCGCCGAGGCCCCGGCCGACGCGGGCGCCGACGACGGCTCCACGCCGCGCTGACGGGCCGGCGAGGTCGCTCGACCCGACCTGGCTTCCCCCGTGCGCCGCGTCATGGCAGCGTCCCGCCACCATGCGCTTGGCCCCCCTGCTCCCTCTCGTCTCGCTGATCCCGCTGCTGCTCGCCGCGTGCGACAAGGAAGCGCCTCCGGCTCCGCCGACCGAGAAGCCCCTCGAGAAGGCCGCCGCGACGGCCAGCGCCAAGGCGACGGCCAGCGCCAAGGCGACGGCCAGCGCGGCCGCGCCGCCCGGCGAGGTGCCCGCCTACGCCGCGCACAAGGTGCCCGCCGGCAGCGCTTCCGACGGCACGTGGACAGGGCCGTTCGAGGTCGTCCGCGAGAAGGGCCACCTCGGGCTCGACTACGTGAAGGCGATGGACGAGTGCGTGAAGGAGGGCAAGGCGCTCTGCACCGAGACGCAGTGGTCGCGCGCCTGCGAGGCCGATCCGGCCCTCGGGAAGATCGAGACGTGGACGGCCTCGGCCAACCCCGACGGGCGCCTGGTCGTGCGCGGGGCGGCCGACGGGACGTGCGGCACGCGCACCCTCTCCGAGGTGAACGCGAGCGTGCCCGCGCGCGGCGCCGTCTGCTGCGACCGCGCGCTCGGCATCAAGACGAGCAACAAGAACGAGGCGTTCCTCAAGGCCTCGTCCAAGCACATGCTCGACTACGAGAAGGCCGTCCGCGACCGCGACGCGATCGCGCTCGCCGCCGTCTATGCGGACACGGTCAGCTTCATGGGCAAGGATTACCCGCGCGAGGCGCTCCTCAAGGTGCACCAGAAGTACTGGGCAGCCGCGCCGGACCAGTGGACGATCTTCGACACCTGCGACATCTCCATCGACAAGTCGCAGACCGACCCGCGCCTGCTCACCGACTGCCGCACGATCTTCCACAAGGGCGGCAAGATCTTCGTCGCGGTCCAGCGCTTCCTCCGCGGCGGCAGCCCGATGAAGGTGCAGGTCATCGGCGACGTGAACAGCCTGGTCGGCGGCGCCGACAGCCCGCAGGACAGCGCCGGCGGCAAGGAGACGAAGGAGCGCGTCGGCATCCTGCTGCTCACCGAGTGAGCGAGCTCACGGGCGCTTCCGCCGCACGTTCCGGGCCGAATGGATGTAGCCTCCGCGCCCCGGAGCCCCCCGCGTGAGCCGTTCATCCACCCTCCCCGCCCCGTCCAAGCCCATCCGGCTCGCGATCACCGCCGCGATCGCCGGCCTCGCCGCGTGCGCCGGGCCGGCGACCACCGCCTCCACGGACGGCAACCCGCCTCCCGCGGTAGCCGCCTCGGCCGCCTCGGCCCCGGTCGGCGCGACGACCGCCCCCGCGACGATCGCGAGCGCGCCGGCGCCGTCGACGACCACCGAGGCCGCCCCGATCGCCCCCGACGCGCCCACGCCTGCCGCCGCCGCCCTGGGCCGCGCCGAGTCGCCGGCGCGTGCCTCCGCCGCGCCGCTCCCCGACGTGAAGGTCGGCAACATCGGCATGCACATCGGCGGAGGGCCGAACGACGCCCCGACCAAGGAGCCGATCAAGAAGTCCGTCGAGCCGCACTTCGAGGCGTTCCGCGCGTGCTTCGGCGAGCTCGACGACAAGGACAAGGGGGGCGACTTCGGCGTCGACCTGCGCATCGAGCGCGGCGGCGGCAAGGCCAACGTCAGCCACCCGCGCACCGCCCTCAAGGGCAAGGCCTTCGAGGCGTGCGTCGTGCGGACGTTCGAGGCGATCGAGTTCCTGCCCCCCAAGGGTGGCACGACGACGGTCAGCTACTCGCTGCGCTTCACGCCCGCGAAGGGCGCCGGATCGACGTCGCGGAAGGCCCCGAAGGCGCCGTCGCGTTGAGGCCCCGATCTCGGCCGAAAAGTGCCGAGATCACACAGGTTGGTGGTAGTCATCCAGGGCGTCGCGAGGACGCCGGAGGAAGCGGAGCATGAGAACAGCGCTCGTGGCGGTTTTCGGGTTGGCGTTGGGCACGTGGACGACCTCGGCTTTCGCGCACGGTGGCGAGGGGCCCGCGTCCGCCGGAGCCGCCGAGCCCGCGCCGGCCCCCGTCGCGCCGCCCACGCCAGCGGCCACGCCAGCGGCGCCCCCTGCCGCCGGCGCTCACGCCGCCCCGGCCGCTGCGCCGGCGGGCGCCCCCGGGCCGCATCACGGGGGCGCGCACGGCCACGGTCACCACGGTCACCACGGCGCCCAGGCCGGCGAAGGCCACCACGGCGATCACGCAGGCCACGACGGCGAGCACGAGGAAGAGGAGGAGGGCGACCACCTAACGGCCGGCGCCGACGTCGTCTTCGGCTTCGGCCGCCAGGAAGTGGGCCTCGAGCGCACCTTCGTCACGTCGGTCCTGCTCGGCGCCCAGTACCACTTCGCGCCGTGGTTCAACCTCGGGTTGAAGTGGCCGGTGACGGTCGGCAGCCTCGCCGGCGAGACCGGCCGGACCGCGATCGGCAACGTGGGCAACGTCGAGATCGGCCCCGAGGTCGAGCTCGAGATCGCCCACGGCCTCAAGCTGCCGATCGAGCTCGGGCTCGCGCTCCCCACCGCGGGCGGCGACCCGTTCCACCCGACCGACGAGGGTGCTCGCCGGCAGGCCGCGATCAACGAGATCGCCTCCGCCACCCGCGGCGGCGAGGTGAGCGCGCTGTTCGCGGCGGGTCGCTTCGGCCTGGTCCCGCGCATCGCCCTCGAGCTCGAGCGCGGGCCGATCGAGGCCGGCCTCTACACGAAGGCCGAGCTGCTCTTCAAGTCGGGCGGCGAGGACCCGTCGGCCGCGCTGCACCTCGAGCGCAAGTCCCCGGGCGTCGAGTGGGTCACGGGCGCGAGCCTGTTCTGGCGGGCCGTGCCGAACCACTTCTCGATCGGCACGCGCGCGTGGGTCAACTACGCAGCGGTCGAGGGCGCGACGAAGACGGAGCTGCCGGAATGCGCCGGCCCGGTCACGACCGACTGCACGAAGGCGGGCGCGGCGCCCGTCGAGCCCTCCAAGGTGCAGGCCGTCCTCGAGCCCGGCGTGAAGTTCCGGTCGGGCGCCTTCCGCTCGTCGCTCGGCTACATCCTGCCTCTCGGCGGCCCGCTCGCCGACAAGGGCTACGGCGGCGTGCGGCTCGCGCTCGGCGCGGTCTACTGACGGGACCGTCATGGCAGCGGGGGGCACCGGCATCCTGGTCGGCGACGTCGGGGGGACGCGCACCCGGCTCGCCTTGTACGGCCGATCCACGGCCGCGCCTCGCGCCGAGGCGGTCTACTCGAGCCGCGACCACGCCGGCCTCGAGGAGATCGTCGACGCCTTCCTGGCGAGCTCGAAGGCGAAGCGGCCCGCCGTCGCCGTCATCGGCATCGCCGGCCCGGTGCGCGGCGGCGTCGCCGTCGTCACCAACCTTCCCTGGCGACTCGACGAGCGCGCGCTCGCGCGCCACCTCGGCATCCCCCAGGTCGTGCTCCTCAACGACCTCGCGGTCGCGGCGCGCGGCTGCCTCGAGCTCCCCGACGACGCCCAGATCCCGCTGACCGCGTCCCGCCCCGCGAAGCGCGGCGATCACCTCGCCGTGATCGCCGCGGGCACCGGGCTCGGCGAGGCCTTCCTCGTGTGGGCCGGCGACCGCCACGTCGCCGTGCCCACGGAGGGCGGCCACGGCGATTTCGCCCCGCAGTCCCCGATCGAGATCGAGCTGTGGCACTTCCTCCAGAAACGCTACCCCGACCACGTCAGCTACGAGCGCATCGTCTCGGGCGACGGACTCGGCGCCCTCTACGACTTCTTCCTCTCGCGCGGGCCCCGCGAGCCGCGCACGGTCACGCGCCGCCTCTGCGACGGCGACCGCAACGCCGCCATCGCCGAGCTCGGCCTCACCCGCGCGTTCCGCCCGGCGACGCTCGCCGTCGACCTCTTCGCGTCGATCTACGGGGCCGAGGCCGGCAACATGGCCCTGCGGCAGCTCGCGATCGGCGGCGTGTTCGTCGCGGGCAACATCGCGCAGCGGATCGTGCCCGACCGGCGCGCGATCTTCCTCGCCGCCTTCCGCCGCAAGGGCCGCTTCTCCGCGCTGCTCGGTGAGATCCCGATCGCCGTCGTGACCGATCCGATGGTCGGGGTCCTCGGCGCGATCGCCGTCGCGCGCGACCTCCGCAAGGCGAAGCGCTGACCGGCCCGAGGGCGCCGAACGCCCTCGTTTCGCCGGCGCGGCGCGCACCTTCGTGCGGCGTGGACCCTTGTCAGCGCCGCTCCGGATCCCCACCCTCAAGGGAGGATCCGCGAACAGAAGGGGTGATCCGATGTCGCGACCGCACGAGGCCGACGTGGTGGTGGCCGGCGCCGGGCCGGTGGGGCTGATGACCGCGCTCATGCTCGCCGATCGCGGCGTCGCGGTGGAGGTCGTCGACCAGGAGCCGCAGGGAGGCCTGCACGACTTCGCGCTGACGTTGCACCCGGAGGCGCTTCGCCTGCTCGACGACGTCGGCGTCGCGAGCGCGCTCATCGATCGCGGGGTCAAGGTCGACACCGTGGCGCTCTACGGCCCCGACGGGCGGAAGGCCGAGCTGCGCATCGACAAGCTGGACGGCGACTTCCCGTTCCTGCTCGTGCTGCCGCAGGGCACGCTCGACGACGTGCTCGAGCGACGCCTCGCGCAGCGCGACGTGCGCGTGCGCTGGGACCACCGCCTCGCGGCCGTCGAACCGGCGGCCGACCGCGTCGGGCTGACCATCGAGAAGCTCGAGCTCGAGACGGGCGGCTACGCCGTGCAGACCACGTTCTACGTCGTCGGGAAGGTCACCGAGACGCGCGCGAGGTTCGTGGTCGGCGCCGACGGCTTCCACTCGATCGTCCGGCGCCGCGTCGGCCTCGACATGGTCCCCGCCGGCGAGGCGCTGACCTACGCGGCCATCGAGTACGCGACGACCGACGGGCCCGGCGGGCAGGGCTGCCTCATCCTCGGCGATCACGGCGTCGACGCCTTCTGGCCGCTGCCGAACGGCGGCGGACGCTGGAGCGTCGCGCTGCCCGCGACGCCTGCCGCCGCGCAGCGCGAGCACCTGCGCGTGCAGATCGGCCACCGCGCCTACCCGCACGTGAAGGAGGAGCGCGTCCACGCGATGCTGCGCGCCCGCGCCCCGTGGTTCGACGGCATGGTCGCCACCAGCGGCCGCAGCATGAGCGTGCGCTTCGAGCGCGCGATGGCGTCACGCTTCGGCGCGGGGCGAGCCTGGCTCGTCGGCGACGCCGGCCACGTGACCGGGCCGGTCGGCGGACACAGCGTCAACGTCGGCCTGCGCGAGGCCCACGACCTCGGATCGCGCCTCGCGCGCGTCCTCGGCGGCGCGTCGACCTCGCTGCTCGACGCGTACGCGGCCGAGCGCCACGCCGAGTGGCAGAAGCTCCTCGGCGTCACCGCCGCGATCACCCCCGGCGAGGGCGCGAGCGCGTGGGCCCGCGGTCAGGCGGCGAGGCTCCTGCCTTGCCTGCCGGGGTCCGGAAAGAGCCTCGACGCGCTCGCGGCGCAGCTCGGGCTGACGATCGGGCCGCGCTGATCGGCCGCCGGCCTCGCCCCGCAGGCGCCGGCCAGCGGCCGAGCGTCACGGCTGCCCTGCGCCGGCTTTCGAGCCGGTGGCCGGCGCTTCCTCGAGGGGGGCCGGCTCGTCCTCGTCGGGCGCGAGCCACACCACCGACAGCGGCGGGAGCGTGAGCGTGATCGACTGCCGGTGGCCGTGGCTCGGCACCGGCTCGACGGCGCACACGCCGAGGTTGCCGAGGCCGCTGCCGCCGTACTCGCGAGCGTCGGTGTTGAGCACCTCGCGGTACCGGCAGTTGCGCGGCACGCCGAGGCGGTAGCCGACGCGCGGAACGGGCGTGAAGTTGCCGACGACGATGACGTGCGTGCCGCGCTTCGCGTGCCCTCGCGGGTGGACGTCGGCGCGCGCGACGGCCTCGCCCTCGGCCTCACCCTCAGCCGGCGGCGCGGGCGCGGGAGCCTCGATCGCGGGCTCGATCGGGAAGCGGAGGAACGACGCGACGCTCTGGATCGCGTCGTGCGGGTCGATCCAGAGGAAGCCGGCCGGGTCGCCGTCGAGCTCCCAGAGCGCGGGGTTTTCGCGGTAGACGCGGTTCAGGTCGCGCATCATGCGGAGGAGCCCCGTGTGGTCGGCGTCGCCGAGCACGAACCAGTCGAGCTCGCGCTCCTCGCTCCACTCGCGAAACTGGCCGATCTCGCCCCCCATGAAGAGCAGCTTCTTGCCGGGGTGGCCCCACATGTACGCGTAGAGCGCGCGCAGGTTCGCGTGCATCTGCCAGCGGTCGCCGGGCATCTTGGAGAGGAGCGACCGCTTCAGGTGCACGACCTCGTCGTGCGAGAGCGGCAGCGCGAACTGCTCCGAGAACGCGTACATGAGCCCGAACGTGAGCTTGTTGTGGTGGAACGCCCGGTAGATCGGGTCCTGCTTCCAGTAGTCGAGCGTGTCGTGCATCCAGCCCATGTTCCACTTGAAGTCGAACCCGAGCCCGCCGACGTAGGTCGGCCGCGTGACGCCCGGCCACGAGGTGGACTCCTCCGCGATCACGACGGCGCCGGGGAAGCGTTCGTGGACCGCGTCGTTCAGCTCGCGCACGAACGCGACCGCGTCCAGGTTCTCGCGACCGCCGTACTTGTTCGGCACCCACTCGCCCGCGTGCTTCGCGCCGTAGTCGAGGTGCAGCATCGAGGCGACGGCGTCGACGCGCAGCCCGTCGACGTGGAACTCGTCGAGCCAGTAGAGGGCGTTGGCGATGAGGAAGTTGCGCACCTCGTTGCGCCCGTAGTTGAAGACGTAGGTCGACCACTCCTTGTGCTCGCCGAGGCGCGGGTCGAGGTGCTCGTAGAGCGCGGTGCCGTCGAAGCGCCCGAGCGCGAAGGCGTCCTTCGGGAAGTGCGCCGGGGTCCAGTCGAGCAGGACGCCGAGGCCGCGCGCGTGGCAGCGGTCGACGAAGTAGCGAAAGTCGTCGGGCGTGCCGTAGCGGCTGGTCGGCGCGAAGTAGCCCGAGACCTGGTAGCCCCACGATCCGTCGAACGGGTGCTCCATGATCGGGAGCAGCTCGACGTGCGTGAAGCCGAGCTCCGCGACGTAGTCGACGAGCGAGTCGGCGAGCTCGCGGTAGCTGAGCCAGCGCGGCCCCTCGTTCTCGGGCGGGCGCTTGTCGCCCGGCTCGCGGCGCGCGCGGCGCCACGACCCGAGGTGCACCTCGTAGACGGCGAAGGGCTTCCTGCGCGGGTCGCCCTCCTTGCGCGCGGCCATCCACGCGGCGTCCTGGAACTCGTGGTGCTGCACGACCACGCGCGACGCGGTGTCGGGCCGCAGCTCCATCGCGCGGCCGTACGGGTCGCTCTTGAGGATCGGCAGGCCCTCGGGCGTGATGATCTCGAACTTGTAGAGCGCGCCCTCGCCGACCTCGGGCAGGAAGATCTCCCAGATGCCGCTGCCCATGCGGCGCATCGCGTGCAAGCGGCCGTCCCAGGCGTTGAAGTCGCCGGTGACGCTCACGCGCTCGGCGGACGGCGCCCACACGGTGAACGAGGTGCCGCGGACGCCGTCGACCTCGCGCGCGTGCGCGCCCATCCGGCGGTAGAGCTCGTGGTGCTTGCCCTGCGCGGCGAGGAGCAGGTCGAGGTCGCCGAGCGACGGCCAGAAGGCGTACGGGTCGCGCAGCGTGAAGGTGCCCCTCGCGTAGCGGACCTCGAGCCGGTACTGGAGCGGGAAGGCCGCTCCGACGAGGTGCGCCTCGAAGATGCCCCCCGGGTGCACGCGCCGCATCGGGACGGGCGCGGCGCCGGGCGCGTCGAGCAGCACGGTGATGGCCTCGGCGTCGGGGCGGAACGCCCGCACGACGAGGCCGCCGTCGGCCTCGTGCGCGCCGAGCACGGCGTGCGGCTCGGTGTGCAGGACGGCGGCGATGCGGTCGAGCTCGGCGGCGAGGGGGTGCGCGGTGGAGGTCACGCCCGCCTCGATAGCCGGGACCCGGGCGGACGTCACGAGCCTGCGGCCCGCGGCCGCCCTCGCGACGATCGCCCTGCGGAACGGTCTGGCCGCGCGGCGCGCCCGCCGCCTCGAGGCCGGGGTAGTCTCACCCCCACGTGAGCCGCCGCGACAACCCCCACCTCCGCTGCGCCCTCTGCCGCATGCACGAGAGCCTCTGCGTCTGCCCGCTCCTGCCCGATCCGCCGATCGCGACCCGCACCCGCCTCGTCCTCCTGATCCACCGCCTGGAGCACCGAAAGCCGACCAACACCGGGCTCCTCGCGGCCGCGTGCCTCGCCAACCGCGAGGTCATCGTCCGCGGGCACGAGGCGCAGCCGACGGCGCCGATCGCCTGGGAGCCCGGGTCGCGGCCGGTCCTCCTCTTCCCCTTCGAGGGCGCGACCCCGCTCGCCGACCTCGCGCCGTCCGAGAAGCCCGTGACGCTCGTGGTGCCCGACGGCACCTGGCGGCAGGCGTCCAAGGCCAGGAGCCGCGTCCCGGGCCTGCGCGAGGTGCCGTGCGTGTCGCTGCCGCCGGGCGACCCGTCGAGCTACCGCCTGCGCGGCGAGGCCCACCCGACCGGGCTCGCGACGATCGAGGCGATCGCCCGGGCCCTGGGCCTGCTGGAGGGCGAGATGGTGCGCCGCGCCCTCGAGCGGGTGTTCCGCGCGATGGTCGAGCGCACCCTCTGGCTGCGCGGAACGATCCCGACCCGCGACGTGGAGGGTGGCATTCCCGAGGCCGCGCTCGCGCACGACCCGCGCGGTGCAATGGCAGGCTCCGGCGTCCGGATCGATTGACGGCGCGTGCCGCGGCGCTCGCGACGCCCGCGGACGCACGCCCCGCCGCACAGCGACCGTCGCGGAGCGGTCCTTGGCCCCACTCTCTCGTTGACGCCCCCCGCCCGGCTCGGCGATCCTCCCGACCTTCGCAGTCTTCCCCTGCCCCCCAGGAGCCCGATGCCCAAGAAGCCCGCCCCCGACAAGGCCTCTCCCACGAAGACCCCCTCCGCCGCCAAGCGCGGCCTCGGCGCCGACCCGCCCGCCGCCGACCCGACGTCGGCCGCCGCCCTGATCGCCCTGCCGGCGAGCTACGCCGACCCGCCCGACCTGCCCGTGGACGTCGCGATCGCCGAGCTGGGGTCGCTCGCGCGCCTGGCGAAGACCTCGGCGACCGCGCTCGCCGCCGTCGGCCTCGGCGCCGATCACACCGAACGCCTCGCGCGCTTCGGTCGCAAGCTCGCCGCCTACGAGGACGCCTGGCAAGCGGCGCGCGGCGGCGTGAAGCTCACGGCCAAGGAGCGCGCGCTCCTCGCCGAGGCCGAGGCGCTCGACGACAAGCTCGTCGCGGGCGGCCGCTGGGCCTGCCGCGGGGACGCCGACGCGCAGGCCGAGCTCACCGACATCGCCGAGGACAGCGGCCTCGCCGACACGGTCAGCGACCTGCGGCGAGGCGTGGACTTCTGGGGCCGCCACGCCACCGCGCGCAAGGACACCGACGTCACCGACGGCGACCTGAAGCGCGCGATCGCCCTCGCCGACGCCCTCGACGCCGCCGCGCAGAAAGAGGCCGCCGACCTCGGCGCCGCTCACGCGCTCGAGCTGCGCAACCGCTGCTTCTGGGCCGCCGACGAGCTGGCCAAAGAGCTCCGCGAGGGCGGCCGCTACGCGTTCAGGGGGCAGCCCAAGGTCGCGACGCGCTTCACCTCGCGCTACCGGGCCGACGCGAACCGCCGCTCGCGAAAGAAGGCGAAGGCCAAGGCGGCGCAGCCCGAGGCAAAGCCAAACGGCGCCTCGCCGAGCTGAGCCCGCGGGCGCCCGCGCCGGATCCTCGCGCCCCCCACGCCGATCTTCGCGCCCCCATCGAGGATCTTCGCGCCCCCCACGCCGATCTTCGCGCCCCCTCCCTCCCCCCTTTCCCCCCTTCCGCGCGTCCGCCCTTCCCATTCCTCTCCTCTCGATCCGCCGAAGCACCGTCCAGAGCGGCAGAGCCCAAGCGCGATAGGACGCCCTGGCGCGCAGAACGCGCCAGAGGCGGATCGCGCAAGGAAGGGCCCGCGCAGAGACAAGAGAAGGGGTCACCTGGAGACGAGGAGGCAGGAAGTCCGTTCAGCCCTCCCCGGCTCCTCGCCTCCAGGTTTCGCTTGTACTGGTCGCGGATCCAAGGGGGCCCCGGGGCCGCGACCGATCCCCGCGACGCCGCGACGGCGCCGCCTCGCCCCGCGCGGATTGCTGGCCTCGGCCGCGGGCGCTAGCTTCCCGACGCGAGGCGATCGGGGCGCGCGGACGGCGCCCCGGGGCAAGGCTCCGAGGGAGGACGACATGGGACAGATGGCGACGGATCGGGCGACGGGCAGCGCCGCGCAGCGGGCCGCGACGGACGGGCAGGCCGCGACGAGGATCAAGAGCTACGCCCCGGCGACGGGCGACCTCCTCGGCGACGCGCCGAACACGACGCCCGCCGAGGTGCGCGCGATGGTGGCGCGGGCGCGCGTCGCCCAGCAGGCGTGGGGCGCGCTGCCGATCGAGGAGCGCTGCGCGCGCGTGCTGCGGTTCCGCGACGCCGTGGTCGACCGGTCCGACGAGGTGATCGACCTCCTCGTGCGCGAGTGCGGCAAGCCCAAGCACGAGGCGCTGCTGCACGAGGTGGCCGTGGTCGCGGACCTCGTCACGTACTTCGCGAAGCACGCGCCGCGCATCCTGCGCGCGCGCGACGTGCCGCTCCACCTGATGAAGCAGCGCCGCAGCACCGTGCACTACGTGCCGCGCGGCGTGGTCGGCGTGATCTCGCCGTGGAACTTCCCCTTCCAGCTCCCGCTGCGCGACGTGCTGACGGCGGTGATCGCGGGCAACGCCGTCGTGCTGAAGCCGAGCGAGGTCACCCCGCTCATCGCGCTGAAGGCCAAGGAGATCTGGGACGCCGCCGGCCTGCCCGAGGACGTCTTCCAGGTGGCCACCGGCTACGGCCCCACCGGCGCGGCGCTCATCGACGCCGGCATCCAGTTTCTCGTGTTCACGGGCGGCGTCTCGACGGGCCGGCGCGTCGCGGCGGCGTGCGGCGAGCGGCTCATCCCGTGCTTGATGGAGCTCGGCGGCAAGGCCCCGCTCATCGTGTGCGCGGACGCCGACCTCGAGCGCGCGGCGCGCGGCGCGGTCTTCGGCGGGTTCTCGAACTCGGGGCAGGTCTGCATCTCGGTCGAGCGCGTCTACGCGCACGCCGAGATCCACGACCGCTTCGTCGACCGCGTGGTCGAGCTCACGCGCGAGCTGCGCCAGGGCGACCCGAGCCGCGCCTCGGTCGACCTCGGCGCGATCATCTTCCCGCAGCAGATCGAGATCGCCGAGCGCCACCTCGCCGACGCCGTCGCGAAGGGCGCGGTCGTGCGCTGCGGCGGGCGCCGCGTGGACGGCCCGGGGCAGATGTTCGAGCCGACGGTGATCGCGGGCTGCGATCCCACGATGACCGTGATGACGCAGGAGATCTTCGGGCCGATCGTGCCCATCATGCGCGTCGCCTCCGACGACGAGGCCGTGCGCCTCGCGAACGACTCGCACCTCGGCCTCAACGCGTACGTGTTCTCCGGCGACCGCGACCACGGCGAGCGCCTCGCCGAGCGCGTGCAGGCCGGGAGCGTCCTGGTCAACGACGTGCTCTCGAACGCCGGCTGCCCCGAGGTGCCCTTCGGCGGCATCAAGCAGAGCGGCTTCGGGCGCGCGATGGGCGACGACGCGCTGCGCGACATGTGCGACCCGAAGCACATCAGCGTCGACCGCGTGGCGACGTCGCGAGACCCGCTGTGGTTCCCCTACACGGACGGGAGCTACGCCTGGTTCCAGCGAGGCCTCCGCGCCCTCTACTCGGGCAGCGGCCTCGTGCGCCGCGTGCTCGACCTGTTCTGACCCGCGGCGTTGACCGGCCCCGCGGCCGGCCCGTAGAGTGAGGGGCCCCGCATGAAGACCTGTCCCCAGTGCGGCCTCCGCTACCCGCAGGAGAGCACCTTCTGCTTCGTCGACGGCGCCACGCTGGCCGCCGCCAAGGACGCCCGGCTCGGCACGACGGTCGGCGGCCGCTACGTGCTCGAGGGAGTCCTCGGCGAGGGCGGCATGGCGACCGTCTACCGCGCGCGCCACAAGCTCGTCGACCGCCCCTGCGCGGTGAAGGTGCTGTCCGCGCAGATGACGGCGGACCCGACGATCTGCGAGCGCTTCCGCCGCGAGGCCCGGCACGCCCAGCGCATCGCGCACCCGAACATCATCGAGATCTTCGACCAGGGCCTGACCGAGGACGGCGCCCCGTTCCTCGTGATGGAGCTGCTCGAGGGCACGAGCCTGGCCGACCTCATCGGTCGCGGTCCCCTGCCCCTCGACCGCGTCCTCTCGATGGCGGTGCAGATGACCCGGGCGCTCGCGCGCGCCCACGACTTCGAGGTCATCCACCGCGACCTGAAGCCCGAGAACGTCTTCGTGATGCCCGGCGACCGGGTCAAGCTGCTCGACTTCGGCATCGCCCGGTGCGCCCAGGACGCTCGCCTGACGGGCCTCGGCGAGGTCTTCGGCACGCCGCAGTACATGGCGCCCGAGCGCGGCACGTCGATCGACGCCGGCCCGCCGGCCGACCTCTACTCGCTCGGCATCCTGATCTACGAGATGCTGTCGCAGGAGGTGCCGTACGACGCGCAGAGCGCGGCCGCGATCCTCGTCAAGCACATGAAGGCGCCGGTCCCGCACCTGCGCGACAAGGTGCCCGGCGTCTCCGCGCAGCTCGATCGGCTGGTCTTCCAGCTGATGGCGAAGGACCCGCACGCCCGCCCGGTCGACGCCCACGCGGTCCTGCGCGAGCTCTACGCGATCGCGACCGCCGATCGCTTCCCCATCCCACCGGAGCCCGAGAGCGTCGAGGCCGCGCGCGCGCCGGTGGGCCGCGCGCCGCCCGACCGCTGGCTGCGGCGCACCGAGGTGTTCGATCGCATGCTGCAGCGCGGCTTCGGCCCGCGCCCGCCGCTCGACCTCGCGCGGATGCTCGATCAGCTGAAGTCGCACGTGCAGGAGATCGCGAGCCTCAAGCAGCAGGCGACGGCCGAGCAGCACCGGCTCGAGACGATCGAGCAGGAGGGCCGCGAGGGCAGGCTGCGCCTGGGGCGCGCGATGGACGCGCTCAGCGTCGACGTGTCCAAGACGCGCGAGGAGGCCCGGTCGCTGCGCGCGTCGATCGCGCCGCTCGCGCAGCAGGTCGAGGTGCTCGTCACCGAGACGAAGGCGCGCCACCGCGAGACCGTCCGCTGGGAGGGGCGATCGGGCTTCGCCGAGCCGTACCGCGAGCTCGCGAAGGCGTACCGCGACGTCGCCGACACCGTCGACCGCTGGTACGACGTCCGGGCGCGCGAGCGCGCGGCCGAGGGCGGCGCCGTCGAGAAGGAGCAGCTGGTCGCGGACGTCGACTACCAGATCCGCGAGCTCCGCAGCAGCCTCCAGACGGTCGACAAGAGCGTCGAGGAGCGCAAGCTCGTGTGCCAGAGCGCGATCGCCGAGATGGGCCGGCGCGCGGAGCTGCTCGAGGGCGAGCTGATGAACGTCGCCAGCCGCTACTGCGCGCCGCTCCGCGCCAAGCCGGAGCTCGGCGAGCTGTTCCTCGAGCTCGAGCGAGGCTGACGCCCGCGCGGGGACGTTCGGTGCGGAGCTCCGGCACGACCCCTCGGCTCCTCGGCCGGATCGCGCGCGCGCTGCGCGGGATCGGGGCGGCGGCCGTCGTCGGCGCCGGCTTCGCGAGCGCGTCGGTCGGCGCGGTGGCCCTGCACCTGGACCTGCCGCCCACGCGCCGGGTCGTGCGCGAGGTCGTGAACGAGGTCCTGGCGTCGCTGTTCCAGGGCGCCATCGTCGTCGACGCGATCGACCACGTGCGCCTGACCGGCGTCGAGGTCGGTGAGGCCCACGTCGTCGGTCCGCGCGGCGACGTCGTGATCCGGGCGCGCGGCATCCACGCGCGCGCGGACGTGCCGGCGATCGTCGCCGCGGTGATCGGCCGCGGGCAGGACCTCACCATCACCATCGCGCGCGTGCGCGTCGACGACGCCGAGGTGGTCGTCGAGCCGACGGCGACCGGGGCGATCGGCATCGCGGAGGCGTTCTTTCCGAAGCCCGCGGCGCGCACGCCCGATCCGCCGCGACCGGGCGCGGCGCGGGCCGTGCGGGTCTTCCTGCCGGCGATCGAGGTCGGTCACGGATCGGTGCGCGGGCTGCTCGCGGCGCCGCGCGCGCTCGACGCGGACGTGACCCGGCTCGCGGCGTCGATCCGGATCGAGCCGGAGGGCTTCACGCTCGACGTCGGCCGCACGGGGGTCGTCGACCGCGCGTTCCTCCCCGCGAAGACGGTCGGCACGGCCGACTACCACCTGCGCGTGCTGCCCGCGCGCGCCGGGGGCGATCCGCCCGTCGTGCGGATGTGGACCGAGCTGGTCGCGCAGATCGGCGCGGTGCAGACCCAGGCGCGCGCGACCCTCGAAAACGGCTGGCTGACGGCGACGATCGACGTGCCCTACGCGAGCCCCGCCGAGCTCTCGTCGATCGTGCCCGGGATCGGCGTCGTGGAGCCCGTCACGCTGCGCGGCGAGATCGACGGGCCGATCCCGAGCTTCGACGTGAAGGTGGCCGCCTTGCTCCACCCGGGCTGGGGCGCGCCGCGGGAGATCCACGCCGAGGGGCGGGTCGAGGCCTCGAGCCCGCTGCGGGTGGACGCCGAGTTCACGCTGCGCGACCTGGACCCGAGCGCGGTGGACGTGCGCCTCCCGGTCGGTCGCATCGCCGCCGAAGGGCGCGTGGTCGGCGAGATCGGGCCCGTGCCGCGCCTCTCGGTCGACGCGCGCACGTCGGCGGGCATCATCGCCGACCAGCTCGTGCCGCCGGCCACGGTGCACCTCGACCTCGTCCACGGCGGCCTCGTCGCGGGCGTGACGCTGGACGAGCCCGGCGCGCCGATCGAAGGCTTCGTCGATCTCGCGCCGGGCGGCGCCCTCGCCTTCGAAGGGGGCGCGGAGATCCCGTCGATCGGCGCGGCGCCGCGCCTGGGCCGCGTCGCCGAGGGCGCGGCCTGGCTGCGCGTGAGCGGCACGCTGCGCGAGGGC
>CAIVJW010000097.1 GCA_903906315.1 uncultured delta proteobacterium
CGGCCGCGAGCCTCCACGTCGCGAAGCCGTCGCGGTCGCGGCAGGCGAGCGCGACCGCAGCCGCGAGGCGGCGCCCCGCCGGCACGGTGTGGCCGTACGCGAAGAGCATCCCGGCCGCGGCGATGAGCGCCTCGAGCCGCTCGCCGGGCGCGTTGGCCGCGGCGGCGGCCTCGGCGAGCCCGTCGCGCGCCCGCACGGCGTCGCCGACGACCGCCGGGAGCTCCTCGATGGCGGGTGGGCGGAGCGGCGGCCGGAGCGCGCGCGGACGCGGGGCGAGGCCGATCTGACCGCGACTGCCCGCGAACCGCGCTTCCTCGTAGCGCACGCGGCGGTCGGCCAGCGCGACGAGTCGGTGGGCGGCGCCGAGGCGCCCTTCGATGGCGTCCGGGTCGTCGCGCGTCGCCTCGACCGCGCGCCAGGTCTCGGCCCAGCGCGCGGCGTCCACACCGGGCGTCATCCGCGCGAGCCACGCGAGCTCGGCCATCGAGACGGCCGCGAGCACCGATCGCGCGCGAACGCCTTGCTTGCCCGGCGCTGCGAGCGGACTCCAGGCGTCGCGCGCGCGGCGCGTGATCGCGGCCACGGCGACGTCGTCGAGCGGTCGCGCGCCGTCGGCCACCGCGGAGGCGTCGATGGAGGCGGCGAGCGCCGCAAGCGTCTCGGCGATCTCCTTCGCGGCCTCGCGCGCGCGCCGCGCCCCCTCCGCGATCGCGTCGACGTCGCCGGCGTTCGCCTCGCGCCAGGCCGTGCGCGGCTGTAGCAGCGCGACGAGCTCGTCCCACGCCGCGAGCGCCCGCGCGAGCTCCGGCGCGGCCTCGGACGCGCGCCGCACGCGCCCGGCGTCGGTGGCGATCCGCGCCATCGCCTCGAGCACGCGCGGCAGCTCGCGGTGCGCTGGCGCGCGCTGCTTCAGCCGCTCGAAGACGAGGCGCGCCTCCTCGTGCATGCCGAAGGCTCGGTACTCCTCGGCGAGCGCGGCGAGGAGCGCCGGCACGAACGCGCGCCCCGCGGGCACGAGGCCCGGATCCTCGGCGCGATCGATCCCGACGCGCAGCTTGCGCGCGGCGACGGCCGGGTCGACCTCGGTGTCGATCACGTCGAGCCGGGGCACGACGGGCGCGTCGGCGGGCGGGCCGTCGAGGTCGACGTGCGTGAGGGCGTCCGCGAGCAGCGTCACGGCGCGATCGCGGTCGCTCGACGCGCACGCGCCGCCATCCTCGCAGAGCGACAGCGCGCGCACGATCTCCTCGGTCGCCGCGCGGTAGCGCTCGTGCCGCCAGAGCGCCTCGCCGAGCCGCAGCCGCGCCTCGCGCATCGCCGGACCGCGCGGCGCGGGCGCGGCCGCGTCCACCGCGCGCCGGAGCGCCTCGATCGCCCGCAGCGTCGCGAACGGACCGCCGCCCGCGTCGCGGACGAGGTGCCCCTCGGCGACCGCGATCCAGGCGATCCCGCGCGCCTCCGCGCCGTCGATCCGCGGCGGATCCGCCGGGCAGGCGGCGTAAATCGGGAGATAGCGCGTCTCCTCGGCGAGCGACGCGGGCCCGCCCACCGGCAGCGACGCGGGCTTCGGCCTCGCGCCCTTCGGCGGGGCGCGCGGTCGGTCGATCGGCTCGGGGTGCAGCCGCTCCCACGCTTCCCAGTAGCGCGCGTCGTGATCCTGCGGGAGCGCGGGGATCACGGGCGGACCGCCGCCTTCGGGCGGCGCATAGGCGAAGCGCGCGGGGCACGCGAGGTGGCGCAGGAGCGCGTCGGCCTCGGCAAGGGAGCCCGCGCCGTTCAGGGCGACGACGAGCGCGCGACCGGGATCGCGCCCGCCGCGGTCGGCGCCCGCGCGGACGAACAGCCTCCGCAGCGCGATCGCCGCGGCCGCGTGGTGGGGCGCCGGGGCCGCGCTCACGACCGCCATCGCGTGGTGGATCGCGGCGATCTGCTCGAGGGCGGCGCGCGCGCGGTCCGCCGCGGCAGGGTCCGCGGCGATCGCCTCGAGGTCGGCGACCGACCCCGGAAGCGGATCGATCTCGAAGGCCGGCGCCTCGGGCGGTGGCGGCCCGGGCAGCGGCTTCGGCGCGATCAAGCGGCTCGGCGCGCACGCGACGAGCGCGATCGCCACGAAGGCGCCGCACCACGACCGACGCGCACCAGCCCCGCGATCGGGAGCGCCCGTCCTCGCGACCACCTGGCCCGCGCTAGCGCGCAACGGTCACCTTCCCGGCCGGCCCGACCACGAGCCGCAGATCGAGGCGCGTGACCCTGCCGCGCGGCGGCCCCACCACGGTGCCCGTGAGACACCGCACGATCGCCTCGCCGCCGGCCGCGTCGCTGCGGGCCTCGACCCGCGCGAGGTCGCCGGTCGAGGCGACGAGCAGGTGAGCGTCGACCGTCACCGCGGTCGCCGGCGCGATCGCGGCCGCGCAGGCCTCCGCCGCGCGCACGAGCGCGCCGACCGCGCGCACGGCCGTCGGCGGAGGCGGCGCCCGCAGGCGCATCGGCGGAACGCGCACGAAGAACGATCCCGATTCGGTGCGGAAGGGCAGCGGATCGGGCCGGCGGTCGGCGGGAGGATCGCCGAGGAGGATCGGCACGGAGACCGTCGCGACGCCGGCGTCGGGCGGGTCGAACACGATCGCCTGGAGCGCCCGCCGAAAGCACGCGATCGCGGTCTCCGGCACGTGACCGCGCACGGCCAGCGTGACGGCGGCGACGTCGCCGTTCGGGGCGACGCGCAGGTCGGCGGTGATCTCGGCCGTCGCCTCCGGGGCTTCGGCTTGCGCGATCTCGTGGCACGCCGCGAGCGCGGGCCGCGCGCGATCGATCGGCCGCGCGAAGCGGGCCCCCGCGATCGCGCCCCGCTGCGGGCCGAAGCACCCCTCGACAAGCAGGGTCACGCGGCGCTTCGCCGGATCGGCCGCGGCGCCTACCGCGATCGCGGCGACGACGACGAACGCGAGCCACGCGAACGCTCGCGGGGCGAGCCTCGCGCTGCCGGGACGGCGTTCGACGCGGGGGCTCACGGACGCGCGAGGGTAGTCGAGGCGAGCGGCCCCGGCGAGCGGGCCGGGCCGGCCCAGCTCGGCAGTTGCCTCGGCGCGACGCGCCCGCGCCTGGGCCCGGGGGCGGCTTGACAGCCCGCTTCGGCTGGGCGAACCGAGATCGGTGACCTTCCGACGACGCGCCCCCGCCATCCTGATCCTCATCACCACGGTCATCGTCAGCGCGATGTCCTACTTCGTCCACGAGCTGACGGACGTCATGGTCGAGTCGGCCGAGGCGAGCAGCTTCAAGCTCATGCGCGCGGTGCTGACCGACGTGCTGGCCGACAACGAAGAGGCCGCCCTCGTGCGCGCCGAGCTCATCTCGTCGCTGCCCGCCGTGCGCAAGGCCTTCGCCAAGCGAGACCGGACGGCGCTCCTCGACGAGTGCAAGGACATGTTCGCCGAGCAGCAGGAGAAATACGGCATGGACGAGGCGCAGTTTCACCTGCCGCCCGGCGTGTCGTTCCTGCGCCTGCACGAGCCCGGCAAGTTCGGCGACGACGAGTCCGGCGCGCGCCCGATGCTCGTCGACGTGATCAAGAACAAGATGCACCGCAAGGGCGTGGTGCTCAATTCCCGCGGCGTCTCCGTCACCAGCATCGTCCCGATGGAGGACATGGACGGCAAGCCGAACGGCAGCTTCGAGATGGGCCTCGATCTCGCGCCCGTCCTCGACGAGATCAAGAAGGCGTACGCGATCGAGGCGTCGGTCTACATCGACGAGAAGAAGCTGCGCGAGGTCGCGGTGGACCTCAAGGGCGACGTGCTCTCGGAGAAGAACCGCGTCGGCAAGTACATCCGCTTCTACGCGACCCACACCGACCTCTCGAGCATGCTCATCAAGGACACCGACGTCGACGTCGCCGAGCCCCGGAGCTACGACCGCATCGCCAACGGGGCCACCTGGGGCGTGCAGCTCGTGCCGCTCTACGACTACGCGAACCACCAGATCGGCGTCTTCGCGCTCGCGCGGGACTTCAGCGAGGTCACCGCGATGGAGGGGCGGTCGAAGGTCTGGCAGATCCTGGCCAGCGTGTTCGCGATCGTGCTGCTCGCGGGGGCGATCCTCATCGTCATCCGCGGCATGCTCCTGCGCCCGCTCGCCAGCCTGAACGAGCGCATGGCCGCGCTCGCCGCGGGCGACGCGACCAAGCCCGCAGACGACCCGGCCACCTACTGCGAGGAGCTCCGCGACCTCGCCGAGAACTACGAGCGGCTGCGCGCGGGGAAGTCCTCGTGAAGCGCGCGCGAGGCCTCTCGAAGGGCGTCTTCACCGTCCTCCTGTCGGCGCTGATCGCGTTCGGGCTCGTGGTGTTCCCCATCCGGGGGCACCGGGCCGCGCGCGGCGCGCCGGCGAGCAGCGCGGACAAGCCCACGCCCGCCGCTCCGCCGGGCGCGTCGCCTTCGGCCCGAGCCGCCGCCGGCGCGGCGAAGGCTTCGCCGAGCGCCGCGCCTTCCGCGTCGGCGGCCGCGGCGACGCCGGCGCCCGCCAAGGCCGACGCGACGAAGGGCGGCGAGGACGACCTGACGACGCTCCCGCTCGGCACGGGCCTGCCGCTCGGGATCCGGGTCGGGGTCTTCTACCTCGACGTGAAGAGCTTCGACGACACGAAGGGCGAGTTCGTCGCGACGACCGACGTCCGCCTGCGCTGGACCGATCTCCGGCACCGCTTCCCCGCGAGCGAGGAGCACCGCGGCTACCGGGAGGTCCGCTTCGGCGAAGCGGACAAGAAGCTCGAGACCATGTGGTCGCCGCACCTCGAGATCGCGAACCGCGCCGAGGCTCCCTCGTTCACGATGCGGCGCCTGCGCATCTTCCCGAACGGCGAGGTCGAGCTCATGACGCGCACGACCGCCCGATACAAGGTCGCGATCGACGCCGCGCGCTTCCCGTTCGATCGGCAGCACCTCCTGCTCGACCTCATCGTGCGCGACTCCGACACCGACGAGGTCGAGCTCGCGGCGCAGCACGAGGACGTCGAGTTCAGCCGGCCGGCGCGGGGCCTCACGATCGACGGCTGGACGGCGGGCCTCGTCGATCTCGACCTGTCCGAGGTCGCCGGCTGGAACGGCGATCGCTACGGCCGCCTCGAGGCCGCGCTCGACGTGGATCGCGACCCGAAGGGCGCGCTCGCGCCGGTGTTCATCCCGCTCGTCGCGTCGCTGCTGATCCCGCTGCTCGCCATCTGGATGAACAAGAGCGACGAGGACGGCTTCGAGGTCGAGGCGTTCGAGCTCGCGAACGTGGTGATCGGCGGCCTCTTCTCGGTCATCGCGCTGAGCTTCGCGATCTACTCGGCGTACGGCGTCATCGCCGGCGGAGACAACACCGTCACGCGGCTCTTCGGCCTGAACTACGTGTCGCTGGCCAGCGCGCTCGGGGTCGTCGTGCTGTTCTTCCGCTTCAAGCTGCCGGCAAAGCTGTTCGGCCCGTACGTCCAGGCGGAGATGTTCCGCGTCATCCTCTGGGCGCTGCCGGTCCTGTCGACCGCGACCAGCATCGCGTTCATCCTCGCCGCGAAGGCGTAGCGGCCCCGCTCGCGCCGCTCGGGATCCCGGCGGCGCGAGGCCGGGACGCTCGCGCGCGCCCGCCTTCTTGGATAGCCTGGCGGGCATGTCGCTCCGCGCCGCCTCGTCGTCCGTCGCCCTCCTCGCGATCTGCCTCCTCACGCCCGCCTGCAGCTCGTCCGACGGGGGCGGGTCCGTCGCCTCGCAGTCCAGCGACCTGGCCGCCGACGGCGCCGAGACCTGCACCGCGACGCTGCGCTGGCTGCAGAAGGACGCCTACAAGAGCACCGCCGGCCGCACCTCCGACCTCTGGCCGCCGCACACGACGACGACGCTCGAGATCGCCTGCGGCGGGGCGATCGTGCGATCCGAGACGCGCGAGAACCACGGCACCAAGCCCGGCGAGAAGGACGCGAACGGCGACGTCATCCTGGTCGAGGTCGCCAAGCAGGAGGCGAGCGGCCCGCGCGCGCGGCTCCTCGCGCTCGCCGACGCCTACGCGAAGTGCGAGTGCGGAACGAAGTTCCTCAGCATGGATGCGCTCGGCGACGAGGCGGTCCAGGCGATGGTCACGAAGCTCGGCGACTACGCCGAGGCCAACCTGACGTGCGCCGGCGACCTCGACGCCGCCGGCGTGGTCGCGCTCCTGCGGGCCGGCGAGATCGAGCGGGTGATCGCGGAGCTGCCGAGCTGCGCGTGGGCCGACGGCAAGAGCTGGGAGCAGGGCCTCGACGGCGCGCTGCAGGCGCTGCTCGCCGCGAGCAAGGAGACGCTCGGGAGCTACCACGTGTGCAACAACGACGCCGAGCTGCAGGCCGCGCTGTTCGCCGCGGTCGCGGCCGGCGGCGAGGCCGCGGCGTGCGACGGCGGCTCCGCGATCTGCCACGGGCCGGCGTGGTTCTACGCGCCGAAGCCGTAGCCGCGCCGACCACCCGAAAGGCGACGGGAGCGGTCGAAGCGGGCGCAATCCTGGCCCTCCGCGGGACGCCGCAGCCCCGGGAGCGGCAAGCGACCGCGCCCCGCCAGCGTCAGCCGATCTCGACCTTCGTCCACATGTCGCGACGCATGCGGTCGCGCCGACGGTCGGTCTTGGTCACGATGCGCGCCGCGGCCCAGGCCGCGAGGAGCTGCCCCTCTTGCCCGAGCGCCGGCATCACGCTGCGGCCGACGAGGAGCGTGCGCTCGACCGGGCCGCGCACCGGCTCGCCGCCGAGGCCGAGGTAGCCTGGCGGATCGACCTCGATCTTGCGGATCATCGGCTCGGCGGTGTTCGTCGCGCCCTTGAGCGTCCAGCGCTCGGCGCGGCGGCGGCGGCCGTCCTCGTAGACCCACGCGGGCAGGCCGTCGTGCACCGAGTCGACGACCACGAGGTGGCGCTCGACGAACGGCAGCTCGGCGACGACGGCCGCGAGCACGGCCTCGCGTGCGTCGATCACGTTGAGCGGGCCGCGATCGGGGAGGATGGCCTCCGCGACGAGGAGGACCTCGCCGGCAGGGAGGCCGATCGCGGGCCCCTCGCCGACGCGGGCGAGGTGGACGACGGGGCGCGGCGGCGCGCCGGGGCGCAGGCGTGCCGCGGGCCGCGCGCGGGCGTGACCGCCGGCGCTCGGCAGCAGGAAGGCCTCGACGCCGAGCGGCTGCGGCAGCCCCTCGCGCCGCACGACGATCGACACCACGAACCGGCCCGATGGGTACGCGATGCGCGGCCACTCGCGCTGCGCGCGCTTGTGGATGCCCTCTCCGCCCGCGAGCTCGGCGACGGCCTCGCCGCCCTCGTCGGTCAGCACGAAGCCCGCGCCGGTCACGTGCTGGCTGCCGTCGATCACGATCCCCGCGGCCGCGCCGCGCTTGAGGTGCAGCGACGCCGCGCGATCGCCGAGCAGGCACAGGCCGCCGTGCGCCTGGATCAGGTCGATCAGCAGGCCCTCGAGCTCCTCCTCGCCGCGCACGAGCGAGTAGAGGCCGCGCGTCCACGAGCCGTGCAGCCGCGCGACCGCGAACGGCGGCGGCATGGCCGCGAGGTCGGTCGCGAACGCGACGGTCGCTGCCACGATCGCGCGGTAGAAGTGCCCGCGAGGCAGGTCGAGGAGCAGGTCGGCGTCGGGCTCGGCGCGCGCGTACGGGAGCAGCGCCGCCGATCGCGCGGTCTCGCGGCGCTCCCAGAACGTGCCGGGCGGCCAGACGGCGTCGATCTCGAACGCCTCGTCGGCGGCGGCGTTGACGTGCGCGAGCTCGCCGTAGAGATCGAGCACCACGCGCCGCAGCTCGGGCAGCTCGCGATCGATCTCGCGACCGAGGAGCGCGGTGTCCGGCGGGATGTCAAAGCGCATGCCGGGCGCGAGCGCCTGGACCATCGGCGACGCGGGCACGAGGCGGCGCTTCCAGGTCTGCGACTGCGCGAGCTCGGCGAGCATGCGGCGCCACACCGGCGAGCTCCCCGCGAGCAGCGTGAAGGCGCGCCGGAGCAGCGGCCGATCGCCGAGCTGGTAGGACGGCGGGCGCGCGCCCTGGCCGACGAGCAGCACGGTGAAGTCGCGGCGCGCGAGCAGCGCGGCGGCGGCGAGCGCGCCGAGCGATCGGCCGAGCACGACGACGTCGTAGTGCTTCTGCACCTCAGTCCACGCCCCCCGCGAGCCCGAACCAGGTGTGCGCGCCCCGCACGACGACGCGCGCGCGACCGCCCGGATCCGCGGCCGGCGTGACCTCGACGCGGCCCTCGGCGAACCACTCGAGCGCGCGGACGAGCAGATCGTGCTCGCGGGCGAGAACGCGCGCGGCGAGCGCGTCGTGGTCGTCGCCGGGCAGGATGGGCACGGCCGCCTGCGCGACGATCGGGCCGGTGTCGGTGCCCGCGTCGACCAGGTGCACGGTGCAGCCGGTGACGCGCGATCCGTACGCGAGCGCCTGCGCCTGCGCGTCGACCCCCGGGAACGCGGGCAGGAGCGACGGGTGGATGTTGAGCACGCGGTGCGGGAACGCGTCGAGGAAGGTCGGGCCGAGCAGCCGCATGAAGCCCGCGAGCGCGACGAAATGGGCGCCCGCCTCGCGCAGCGCGGCGACGAGGGCGGCGTCGTAGCTCGGCCGGTCGGCGTGGTCCCGGTGCGACAGGACGCGCGTCGGCACCCCGGCGCGCGCGGCGCGATCGAGGCCCCCGGCGTCGGCCCGGTTCGACACGACCAGGCGCACGCGGGCGTCGAGGCGCCCGTCGCCGATCGCGTCGAGGATGGCGCCGAGGTTCGAGCCCCTGCCGGAGATGAGCACGCCGAGGTCGAGGGACATGGGGCGGCAGTCTAGAACGGCGCGCCGTCGAGGGGGCGCTTCGTGGCGCGATCGTCGCGGGGAGGCCCGGAGGGATCCTCCCTCCGTTCGCGCCACGTGGCCCCGCGCGACCGGGAGCGATCCGCGGGCCGGCCTCGCGGCGCTCTCGTGGCCCGCTCACGCGCGCCGGCCGACTCCCTCCGCCGAACGTCCCGCGCCGTCGCGCTACGCGCCGGCGAAGCGCACGCGGTCCTCGAACGCCACCTCGACGGCGACGGGCTCGACCTCGCCGAAGAGCCACGCGCGCTCACCCGCGCCTCGGAGGGCCGCGATCGCCCGCTCCGCCGCCGCGGGCGCGACCACCGCGCACAGGCCCACGCCGAGGTTGAACGTGCGCCGCAGCTCGGCCTCCTCGACGGGTCCGCCGCGCTCGATCACGCGAAAGATCGCCGGGCGATCGTAGGTCGCGAGGTCGACCCGCGCGCCCGTGCCCTCGGGCAGCACGCGCGGCAGGTTGCCGGGCAAGCCGCCACCGGTGATGTGCGCGAGGCCGTGCACCTCGCCCCCGAGCTCGCCGAGCAGCGCAGCGACGGCCTTCGCGTAGATCCGCGTCGGAACGAGCAGCGCCTGGCCGACCGTGCCGCCGAGCTCGGGCAGCTCCGCGTCCATACCGAGCCCCATTTCGCCCTCGATCACGCGGCGCGCGAGCGAGTAGCCGTTCGAGTGCAGCCCGCTCGACGCGACCGCGATCACCACGTCGCCCGGCCGCGCCCGCGTCCCGTCGAGGAGCTTCGCGCGCTCGACCACGCCGACCGAGAAGCCCGCGAGGTCGTACTCGCCGGGCGCGTACATGCCGGGTAGCTCCGCCGTCTCGCCGCCGACGAGCGCGCAGCCGGCCTGCGCGCACCCCTCGGCGATGCCGCGGATCACGGCCTCGGCGACGTCCACGTCGAGCTTGCCGGTGGCGAAGTAGTCGAGGAAAAAGAGCGGCCGCGCGCCCGAGGTGACGACGTCGTTCACGCACATCGCGACGAGGTCGACGCCGACCGTGTCGTGCACGCCCGTCGCGAAGGCGACCTTGAGCTTGGTGCCGACCCCGTCGGTGCCGCTCACGAGGATCGGGTCGACGAGGCCCGAAGGCAGCGCGCAGAGGCTCGCGAAGCCGCCCACGCCGGCCAGGACCTCCGGGATGCGCGTCCGCTTGGCGAGCCGGCCGATGCGGTCGACGAGCGCATCGCCCGCGTCGATGTCGACTCCGGCCTGGCGGTAGGTGATCGGCATTCCCGGGACATGTCATGACGCCGCCCGGGGGGAAAGCAGGCCGTCGCGGCCGCTCCGCGCGGCGCGCGGGGAGGCGATGCAGCCGCCGCAGCCTGCGAGCTCCGGGGTGCGAGAGGAGGCATCGTTGGGGGATTTCCCCGGATCGCCCGGCCGAATCGAGCTAGCCTGGCGGACGCTGCGCTCGGAGGGTCCGAGCGAGCATTTGCGTGGATGCGGCCGCATTCGCCGCATGTCCCCCCGCCTCGGCGGGGGGCGTCCCCCGCCGAGGCTCGGCGCCGGGACGTGACCCAAGGAGGCACCTTGAACATCCGACGATGGCTCTGGCCGCTCATCGCGCTCGCAGCGTCGACGACGGCGTGCGGGGGCGGCAGCGCGACACTCGAAGCGAAGGGCCAGCCCGACGCCGGCCCGACCTGTGGCAGCAGCACCGTGGACTGCGGCGGCGCGTGCGTGAGCACCGCGACCGATCCCAAGAACTGCGGAGCGTGCGGCACCACCTGCAAGGACGGCGAGGTCTGCTCGCAGGGCGCGTGCGGCTCCGGCTGCGCCGCGCCCGAGATCGCGTGCGGCGGCAAGTGCGCCGACACGACGATCGACCCGAAGAACTGCGGCGCGTGCGCCGCGGCCTGCAAGCAGGGTGAGGTCTGCTCGTCCGGCAAGTGCGCGCTCACCTGCGCGAAGGGCACCGTCGCGTGCGCCGGCGCCTGCGTCGACGTCCAGAAGGACCGAGCGAACTGCGGCGCGTGCGCCGCCGCCTGCAAGGAGGGCGAGGTCTGCTCGTCCGGCACCTGCTCGGTCACGTGCCAGGCGGGCCTGACCAACTGCGACGGCCTCTGCAGCGACGTCCAGAAGGACCTGCAAAACTGCGGCGCGTGCGGCACCGCGTGCAAGGCCGGCGAGGTCTGCTCGAAGGGCGCCTGCACGGTCAGCTGCCAGCCCGGCCTCGACAGCTGCAACGGCACGTGCGCCAACCTGCAGAAGGACATCGACAACTGCGGCGGCTGCGGCACCGCATGCAAGCCCGGCGAGGTCTGCTCGGCCGGCGCGTGCGCGGCGTCCTGCCAGGCCGGGCTCGACCTGTGCGGCGGGCTCTGCACGGACCTGCAGAAGGACGCCGCCAACTGCGGCGCCTGCGCCACGGTCTGCAAGGCCGGCGAGGTCTGCTCGTCGGGCACCTGCGCGCTCACGTGCCAGGACGGGCTCACGCAGTGCAGCGGCGTCTGCACCGACGTGCAGAAGGACATCGCCAACTGCGGCGCGTGCGACGCGGCCTGCAAGGCCGGCGAGGTCTGCTCGGCCGGGGCGTGCAAGCTGTCCTGCCAGAACGGCCTCTCGGACTGCAACGGCGCCTGCACCAACCTGCAGAAGGACCTCGACAACTGCGGCGCGTGCGGCGCGGCGTGCGCGGCCGGCCAGGTCTGCGCGAACGGCGCGTGCAAGCTGACGTGCCAGCAGGGCCTCGACAACTGCGCCGAGGTCTGCGTCGACCTGCAGAAGGACCCGACGAACTGCGGCGCGTGCGCGGCGGCGTGCGCCCCCGGCCAGGTCTGCTCGACGGGCACGTGCGCGCTCTCCTGCCAGCAGGGCCTGACGGACTGCAGCGGCTTCTGCACCGACCTGCAGAAGGACAACACGAGCTGCGGCGCGTGCGGCACCACCTGCAAGGCGGGCGAGGTCTGCAACGCCGGCAAGTGCGGGCTCACCTGCCAGGACGCGCTGAAGAACTGCAGCGGCGTGTGCACCGACGTCCTCAAGGACGGCGCCAACTGCGGCGCGTGCGGCACCGTCTGCGGCGCCGGTCAGGTCTGCTCGAACGGCAAGTGCGCCGCGACCTGCCAGGACCCGCTCAAGGCCTGCAACAACGCCTGCGTCGACACGCGCTTCGACCCCGACAACTGCGGCGGCTGCGGCACGGTGTGCCCGGGCGTGGCGAACGGATCGCGCGCCTGCAACCAGGGCACGTGCATCATCGGCGGCTGCAACCCGGGCTACTTCGACTGCGACGGGAAGGTCGCGACCGGCTGCGAGGTGAGCCTGAAGGACGACGAGAACAACTGCGGCGGCTGCAACCTGAAGTGCGGCGCCGGCACGCAGTGCTGCAACTCGGCGTGCGTCGAGTCGATGAAGAACAACGCCTCGTGCGGGACCTGCGGCACCGTCTGCGGCGCGAACACCGCGTGCTGCGGCGGCAACTGCATCGACCCGAAGTTCCTGGGCGTGCCGACGCTCGACTGCACCAAGGTCATCAACGGCTTCGAGGTGCAGGGCGGCCAGTTCAGCACTGGCACGATCGACCAGCTCAACCAGGACAACGGCGGCATCTCGACGGTGCCCGCCGGCCTGAACCCGCTGCCCGCGCAGTCGCCCTACGTGTGGATCGCGGCGCACGACTCGAACCAGGTGCACAAGGTCGACGCCAAGACGGGCGCCGTCGTCGGCACGTTCTCGAGCCGCGGCGTCCACCCGTCGCGCGGCGCGGTCGCGCTCGACGGCTCCTTCTGGATCGCGAACCGCGGCGACCCCGACCCGAACAACCCGGCCGTGTCGAACGTCGCCCAGATCCTGCCCGACGGCACCACCGGCTGCACGATCACGAAGGCGGCCGACGGCGCCGCGATGCCGTTCTGTCGCGCGCTCGCGATCGACGCGAACGGCTACATCTGGGTCGGCACGTGGAACGACGCGCGCCTGCACAAGGTCGACCCGGCGAACTGCGCGAGCGGCAAGGCGATCGCGGACTACCCGATGGCCGTGACGCTCGGCGGAATCGCCCACACGTCCTACCCGTACGGCCTCGCGGTCGATCGCAACGGCCTGATGTGGAACTCGAACCTCGGCTCGGGCTCGTCGTGGCTCGCCATGGACACGACCTCGACCGACCCGGCCCAGAACAAGTTCGTCAAGGCCGTCCCGATCGCCGGTCGCACGAGCTACGGCGTCGCGATCGACCAGACGAACAACATCTACTACGCGACGTGGGGCGCGGCGTTCGGCGGCATCTGGCGCGTCGACACCGCGACGCTCGCGGTCACGCAGATCAGCGGCGGCTCCGCGACGAACACGCGCGGGCTCACGCTCGACGTGGCGGGCGACCTCTACGCCACCGAATGGACGACGCCGGGCTGCATCGCGAAGTTCAAGGGCGGCACGGGCGCGTACCTCGGCCGCTTCTGCTCGAACTCGCTCAACTACACGGTCGGCATCGCCGGCGACACGTACGGCAAGATCTGGGCGACGGGCTACTCGTCGAACAACGTCATCCGCTTCAAGCCCGACTTCACGCTCGACGCCGGCTTCCCCGTCGCCCTGCCCGGGACGACCTACTACAACTACTCGGACTGGAACGGCATGATCCTGAAGACCGTGACGGCCAACAACGCGCAGGCCGGCACGTGGACCAAGGTGTTCGACTCCGGGTCGGTGAACACGCAGTGGGCGACGGCCACGTGGCTCGCGGTGACGCCGCCGAAGACCTCGGTCGCGGTCTACTTCAAGGCGGGCAACGTCCCCGCCGACTTCGCCAACCAGAAGAGCTGCGGGCCGTTCTACACGTCGCCGGTCGACCTCACGGCCTGCAACTACGGCAAGAAGCAGCTCATGCAGGTCATCGTGTACCTGAACACGACCGACGTGAACGTGCAGCCGACGATGTCGAACCTGCAGGTCTTCTACCAGTAGACCTCGCGGCGCCGCGCGGCCGCCCGCCACGGGCGGCCCGCGCGTTGCGCCCATCGCACCCGTCGACCAAGCTCGGCCGCATGACGACGCCGGCCGCGCACCCCACCCTCCTCGTCTCCGCGGCGGTGATCGTCGAGGGCGACCGCGTGCTGCTGACGCAGCGCAAGCGCGGCTCGCACCTCGCCGGCGCGTGGGAGTTCCCCGGCGGCAAGGTCGAGCCGGGCGAGGACCCGCGCGACGCGCTCGCGCGCGAGCTGCGCGAGGAGATCGGCGTCGAGGCCGAGGCCCGCGACATCCTCGAGGTCACCTTCCACCGCTACCCGGAGAAGGCCGTGCTGCTGCTCTTCTTCGCGACCGTGCGCGCGCCCGGATCGCCCGAGCCTCGCCCGATCGACGTCGCCGACGTGCGCTGGGCGACCCACGACGAGCTCCGCGACGAGCTCTTCCCTCCCGCCGACCTCGCCGTGCTCGGGAAGGTCCGCGCGCTGCTCGCGCGCTGAAGCCTCCGCGCCCGCTACGGCCGGCAGGCCTTGCCCGCGAGCTCGTCGGTGCAGGTCGGGTTCTTCGCCTCGCTCGCCGGATCCCACGCGCAGCAGCCGCTCGCGCACTCGGCGCTGTGGTTGCAGAGCAGGTTGCACGCGCCGGTCGTCACGCAGAGGCCCCCGGTGCACGCCTGCCCGGTGCGGCACGTGTTCGTGAAGAACCTGGGCGGCAGGCACAGCTTGAGGTCGCCGCCGTAGCAGTAGCGCACGTCCGCCGGATCCGAGGCCGAGGCCGCGCAGTCGTCGAAGGTCTCGCACGGCCGCGGGCAGGTGCAGGTCGTGCCGTCCTCGAGGCAGACCTGCGTCTGACCGCCCGCGCACGTCTCGGGGCCGCACGCGGGCGCCGCGACCGCGGCGGCCACCGCGAGGACGGCGCACGCGAGCGCGCGGCGCGCGAGGGCTGGGCGCGCGATCACCATCGGAACGACGCCGTGAGCCCGGCCTGCGCGCCCTGCGCGCCCGGAGTGACGAGGAGCCCGCCCGTCTTCTGCGGCGCGGGGCCGGACGCACCCGCTCCGTAGGCGAGGCCGCCGATGAGCACGCCGGCACCGCCGATCTGCACGATCGTGTCGACGACGGCGAAGGCCGCGATGGCCGGAGCGGCCTCGCCGCAGCCGACGAAGCCGTTCTCGCCCATGATCGTGTGCCGCGGGTACTCGGCCGCGGAGATGGCCGCGCCGACGACCGGGATGAACGCGTAGGGCGCGCCCTTGAAGCACGAGGTGCCGTGCCCATCCTGCTGCGACGCGCCGACGCCGAGGCCCGCGGCCGCCCCGATGATCGAGAGCACGTAGCCGAACGTCCACGCGACCGCGCCGCCGACGACGAGCCGGTTCGCGAGGCGCGCGCGCTCGGAGTCCACGCCGAGCGCCTCCTGGCCGGACCCCGCGACCGGGCCCGAAGGCAGCGGCAGCGGCGCGGCGGAGGATCCCGGCGCGAGCATCACGCGCCGAATGTTCGACCACGGGTAGGTCAGGTCGCGGCCGGCGAGGTCGCGGATCACGACGCGCTCGCCGCGGCGGACGTCGATCACGCGGCCGCGGACCTCGGTGTCGTCGCCGAGGACGACGACGTCGTCGGTCGGCGCGGCGGCCGGCGGCGCGGTCGCCGCGGGCGGAGGCTGCTGGGCGTTCGCGGTGCCGGACGGCGCGACGACCGCGGCGGCGAGCGCGATCGCCCCGGCGACGGCGCGCGCGGAGCGCGAGGTGGGGGCGGCGAGGGAGCGCATCGGCGGGAGGAGTGTGCAGCGCTAGCAAAAACCGCGGAGAACGGCAAACCCTGCGCGCCACGCGGTCACCGGCGCCGCGGGCCATCCTCGCGGCGAGTCGAACGGCCGCGACCCCGCCCACGCACCGCGGCCCCGCAGCGCGCCGCCCGGGCGGTGCTACCGTGCGCCGGCCATGGTGGCCTCGCTCCGCGACGGGCGCTTCGTGCTCCTCGGCGCCCTCGGCGAGGGGTCGCAGGGCGCGACGTTCGACGGCGTCGACAAGCGCGAGGGCCGCGCCGTCGCCATCAAGCGCTTCCAGGTGCGCGGGGCGCGATCGTGGAAGGACGTCGAGCTCGCCGAGCGCGAGGCGCGCGTGCTGTCGCAGCTCGATCATCGGCGGCTGCCGGCCTACATCGACCACTTCGAGGAGGGCGGCGCGCTCTACCTCGTGATGGAGAAGATCGAGGGCGAGAGCCTGGCGAGCCTGCGCAAGCGCGGCGCCTCGCTGGCCGAGGCCGACGTCGTGCGGCTGCTCCGCGACGCGAGCGAGGTCCTCGACTACCTGCACGGCCTCGCGCCGCCCGTCATCCACCGCGATCTCAAACCGGGCAACGTCCTGCGCCGGCCCGACGGGTCGTACGCGTTCGTCGACTTCGGCGCCGTGCGCGACCGACTGCGGCCCGAGGGGGGCAGCACGGTCGTCGGCACGTTCGGGTACATGGCGCCCGAGCAGTTCCAGGGGCGCGCCTCGCCCGGGTCGGACGTGTACGCGATCGGCGCGACCGCGATCACGATGCTCACCGGCTGCCAGCCGGAGGAGCTGCCGCACCGCGGCCTCGCGATCGACGTCGAGGCGGCGCTGCGCGGCCGCGCGAGCAAGCCACTCGTCGCCGCGATCGCGCGCATGCTCGAGCCCGATCCGGACGTGCGCCCCGGCCGGATCGCGCCGCTGATCGCGGGCCTCCCGGCCGCGGAGACGGCGCGCCCCGACGCCCGCCGCCGCGACCGCGGGGACGACGGCGACAACGCACCGCGCGTCGAACGAGCCGAACGGGCCGATCGCGCCGGCCGCGTCGACCGCGCGAGCCGGCGGGCGGATCGCAAGGCCGACCGCGCCCACCGGCGCGCCGAGAAGCGCGCGCGCTGGCGCGACAGCGTGCGGCTGCCGTGGCCTCTCGCGCTCGCGCTCTCCGTCGCGCTCACCCTGGCGAGCCTCGCCGTGACGATCGGGCTGCGCGTCCTCGCGCCGCTCGTCCTCTGGGCCCTGTCCCCCGCGCTCGGCAAAGGGCTGCGGCGCACCGCGAGCGAGGTCTCCGAGGCCGGGCGGCGGACCTCGAAGGCGCTGGCCGAGGCCGCTCGATCGCTCGTGCGCGACGATCGCGCGGGCGCCGCCGCGAGCGACGGCGGGGACGCCTCGCCCCCCCGGGGCCCGCGCCGCGTCCGCATCACCGACGACGACCGCGGGCCGGCGGCCGCCGATCGCGAGGCCGAGGCGGAGGCCGAGGCCGCGGCCGACGAGGCCCGGGACCGGTCGCGCCGCCGGCGCTGAGCCGGATCGCGGCGACACGTCGATCGCGCGCGAGGGCGTCGAACCCGCGGCGCGTCGGCGCTAGACTTCGCCGATCCGTCTGCCCATGCGCCGCGCCGTCCCCGCCCTCCTCGCCGCTGCCGTGCTCGCCGCGTGCAGCTCGCTGTCCGGCCTCTCGACGCTGACGTACGACCGCGATCCGACGGAGACCGCCGGCACGACGGCCGCGGCCGGTGGCGCCACGGGCGAGGGCGGATCGGCAACCGGCGGCCGAGGCGGCGCGGCCACGTCCGGGGGCGGCGCGGGCGGC
>CAIVJW010000098.1 GCA_903906315.1 uncultured delta proteobacterium
AGCACCATTGTGTTGAAAAACCAATGGGAAATTGGATGTTGTGCTTATTTTTGCTGGGGCGGTTTGTGGGGGATGAGGTTGCGTCGGGCTTCCTAGCGGTGGGGCGCTCGCGATGGCGGATTCACCCTCTCTGCGGTTGCGCGAGAGGGGGGGGCGGGAGGGGGGGCGAGAGGGGGGGGCGGGAGAGGACGGGGCGCGCTTTGTGGGGGATGAGGCTGCGTTCGGCTGACTTCTGGGGGAGGAGGCAGCCAGCGAGGTCGGGTTAGTTTTCGGCGGAGCTGCCGCCGCGGAAGGGGCGAGCGCCGCCCAGGCGCACGAGATCGGCCTGGATTTCCTTCGTCGGCCCGACCAAGACCAGCCGCTCGAGCACGCCGCGTAGCCGCGCGGGATCGCTCTGCGAGGCGTACAGGCCGCGCAGGTTGCCGAGCAGCCGCGCGAGGATCGCGCGCTTGGTGCAGGGCTCGAGCAGGCGCGACTCCGGGTCCTCGTCCTTGCCCGTGGCGCGCTTGTACAGCTCGCGCAGGTTCGTCCGGCCGAGGACGCGGCCGACGAACGGGTCGATCCACGTGGGCCCGTGCGTGCCCGGCGCGCGCACGAGGAAGTGCCCCGGGAACGAGACGCCGGCGAGCTCGATGCCCGCGCGGCGGCCGACCTCGACGAGCACGATCGCGAGCGTGATCGGGATGCCGGTGCGGCGGTCGATCACCTCGTCGAGGAAGCTGTTGCGCGGGTCGTGGTACTGCGACGCGTTCCCCTTGTAGCCGAGCTCCTCGTAGAGGAAGCGCAGCACCCGGCTCACGCCCCCGTCCGGCAGCCGGTCCTCGCCGCGGCGCAGGCGCGCGACGCGGCCGAGCCGGTCGAGCGTGCCGAGGTAGCGCTCGACGTCGAGATCCGGGCGCTCGGCCGCCGCGATGAGGAGGGCGGCCTCCGCGAGGTCGATCTCGTCGTCGGGGCGATTGACGAGGTGCGCGAACAGCGTGAGGTCGACGGGCGGCGACATCGGATCAGGGCTTCGCGAACGCGTCGATGGACGACGGGTTGCCGAGGTCGATGAAGTAGAGGCTCGCCGCGTCACTGACGAGATCGCCGGTCTTGGTGGGCTTGACCAGCACGTCCGGGCACCCGCCCGCGACCGGCACCCGCCGAACCGCCCCGTCGCCCGCGGTTGCGGCGAAGTAGACGTACGTCGCGTCGGTCGCGAGGCCGCTCACGTCGAGCGGGACGCCTTCGGCGCTGCGGTAGAGCGCGATCGGGCTCGTGCCGTCGAGCTTGGCGGCGCCGATCGCGACGTGGCTCTTCGCGACCTGCGCGTTGGCCCACACGATCGAGGTGCCGGCCACCGCGATCCGCGCCGCGTTGCCGTCGAGGATCGAGGCGTCGACGACGAGCTCGACCGCGGGCGGGCCGGCGCGGTTCACGCGGTAGAGGCCCTTCGCCGAGAAGTAGACGTGCGTCGGCGTGAGCGCGAGCGCGAGGATGGGGCCCTTCGACGCGACGAGCACCTTCGCGCAGAGCGGCGTCGCGGGGTCGGGGCAGTCGGGGCCCTGGCCGGTCGTCCAGAGCTTCTGCTCGAACAGGCTCGCGAAGTAGACGCCCGCGCCGTCGGCCGCGAGGCGCGCCACGCTGATCATCGTCGGGTCGTCGACGACCTTCTGTGCGGGGCCCCCGCCGATCGGCTTGGCGAAGGCGCGCCCGTCGAGGTTCGCCCAGTACACGGTCGTCGGCGTCGCGGCGAAGCCCTGCGACGTGCCGACCTTCGGGTCGTCGGCGGCCGAGGCGACCGTCGCGATCGGGCCGCCCTTGATCGGGACGCCGAGCAGGGTGCCGGTCTGCCAGAAGAGCACCATCGAGCCGCCGAGGCCGATCGAGGCCGCCCCGCCCTGCAGCGCGTCGTAGAGCACCTTGGGCGCGATCGGCGCGACCGCCTTGCAGCACACGCCCCCGCCGCACACGACGTCGACCCCGCACGAGTTGCCGCACGCGCCGCAGTTCGCCGGGTTGCTCTGCACGTCGACGCACCCGTTCGCGCAGACGAGCTCGCCGGCGCCGCAGCTCATGGGCAGGCAGGCCGGGCCGCCGCCGCCCTCGGCGCCGCACGCCGTGCCGGCCGGGCACGCGACGCCGCACGCGCCGCAGTTCGCGTTGTCGGACGGCAGGATGCACGCGCCGCCGCAGAAGACCGTGGCCCCCGGGCAGCAGCTCGCCTTGCAGGTCGCGGCGTCGACCGAGCACGTCTCGCCCGCGCCGCACGCCGGGGCGCACGTGGGGGGCGGGTCGCACGCGCCCGCGTCGGCCGGCGTCACGCAGACGCCGTCCACGCAGTAGTCGGCCCCCGAGCAGGCCTTGCCGCACCCGCCGCAGTGAAAGCGGCTCCGGGCCGGGTCGGTGCAGGCCGGGTCGCCCGACGAGGGGTCGGTGCAGCAGGCCTCGCCCTCGCCGCAGCCGGCGGGGCAGGGGCCGGTCGCCGTCGTCGACGAGCTGGACGAGGACGTGGACGACGAGGACGAGGTGGTCGAGGTGGTCGAGGTGGTCGTGGTCGTGGTCGACCCGCTGGCCGTCGCCGTCTCGACCGGGCCGGACGTGTCGGCCGCGCCCTTCGCGCATGCGCCACCGAACGCCGCGCCGATCGCCGCGATCACGCCCGCCGCCTGCGCCCGGCGCCCGAAAGCCCGCCGCCCGATCCGCCTCGCCTCGCTGCTCACCATGCTCTGAATCTCCGGTCGCGCCGGCCGCGACGGGCGGCGCGTCCGAGTCTACTGTCCGGCAGGCGCGCGGTCGGCACAATCGAGCCCCGGCCCGCGCGACCTCGTGGGCTCGGGTGGCCGCGACGGTTTCGGTCGCCGACTCGAGAGTCGGCCAGGAAGCCCTGCCCCTGGCCCGGTCCGCTCACGGCGCTCGTTCGCGCGTCGCGCGTCGCGTCGCCTCCCTGCGGGCCCCCGTCGTCTAGACTCGCCCCGCCATGACCCGACCGACGCTCTTCCACGATCCGACCTCCGAGCCGAGCCGCGCCGTCCACTGGTTCGCCGTCGAGGCCGGCGTCGCCCTGGACATCCGCCCCGTCTGGCTCTCGCGCGGCGAGCACCTCGCGCCCGCGTTTCTCGAGGTGAATCCGTGCCACCAGGTCCCCGCGCTCGCGCACGGCGCGATCCGGATCACCGAGGCGTCGGCGATCCTGATCTACCTCGCGGATCTCGCCTCGGCGTCCGATCGCTGGGTCGGCGCGACGCCCGCCGCGCGCGCTCGCACCCACCAGCTGCTCTCGTGGCACCACACGCAGACGCGGCTGCACCTGACGATCGGCTATTTTCTGCCGGTGCTCCTGCGGCCCGTGTACCGCGGGGTCGCGGCGCCTTCGGCGGACGCGATCGAGGCCCTCCGCGCGCGCGGGGCCGAGCCGATCGCGCAGCTCGACGCATTTCTCGGCGACGCGGCCTACCTAGGCGGCGCCGACCCCTCGCTCGCGGACCTCTTCCTCGCGCCGGACCTCTACGCGCTCGACCTCGACCCGCGCAAGGACGAGTGGCTCGCGCCCGCGCCGCGCGTCGCGGCGTGGCTCGCGCGGCTGCGCGAGAGGCCGGGCTACGTCGCGTCGCACGCGGCGTGGAACGCGGTCGTCCCGCGCCTGCGCGCGATCGCGATCGAGCCGCTCGCGCCGCGCGACCCGTCGTGGGTGCCCGAGGTGTGCGCGCCCCACGTGCCCGCGTCGACTCCCTGAGGGCGGGAGTCGACGCGCGCGGCGGTCACGCTGCGGTTGCCGGGCCCGTTGCTGCCGGTCGCGGCGCAGAGGCCGCGCTCGCCACCCCGGACGCCTCCCCGCGGCGGTGCTACCGTGGCCGGGTGCTGGACGCGCGAGCGAAGCGGGGCGCGCGGCCGCGGCCGTCGGCTTCACGTCAGACCGTGAGCCTCTCGGTCGAGGGCGGCGCCGTCCGGCTCGCGGTCGTGGCCGACACGCACGGGGCACCTCACGCGAGGACGGCCGAGCTGCTGCGCGAGGCGCGCGTCGACGCCATCCTGCACGCCGGGGACATCGGGGATCTCCGCGTGATCGACGACCTCGCCGCGGTCGCCCCCGTGCACGCCGTCCGCGGCAACATCGACGCGCGCGCGCCCGGCCTGCCCGACGAGCTCGCGATCGACCTCGTCCAGGGCGGCCAGGCGCTCCTGCGCCTCTTCCTCGTGCACATTGCCGTCTACGGTCCGAGGCTCCTCGCGCCCGTGGCCCGCAGCGCCCGGGACGCGGGCGCCGCGATCGTCGTGTGTGGCCACTCGCACGTGCCGTTCATCGGGCGCGACCAGGGCCTCGCCCTCTTCAACCCGGGATCGATCGGGCCGCGGCGATCCCAGCTGCCGATCGTGTTCGGCGTGATCGAGCTCCGCGACGCGCGCGTGACGATGCACCACGTGAGCTGCGAGACGGGCGCGCGCTGGGAGCCCTGACGGCGGGCGCGCTCAGCGCAGGGCGCTCACGTTCAGGGGCAAGGCCGCGAGCGGCAGCGAGGGCGCCGCGGGCGGGGTGGACGGCCCGGAGGCGCCTCCCAGGGAGTTTCCTCCCCCGTGGTGCCCGAAGCGCACGGCGTCGCTCGCGCGCGGGAGGCCGGCGCGCCGGGGGGGGGGGCGCGGGCCGGGCCGCCCCTGCCGGCGCGGTCCGAGCGCGCTACTGCGGGTCCGCGCAGCAGCGGATCCCGCGCGAGTAGTCCCGCTGGTTCTTGTCGAAGTGGTCCGGAACGTAGGGGTGGTAGGCGTCTCGCGCGTCGCAGCCCTCGTAGTTCTTGCCCTGTCCCATGTAGTGGTCCCCCATCGCGACGGCCACCTCCTGGCCGGCGCGATTGGGCTGCAAGGTGCCGACCCACTCCTGCACATTGCCGACCATGTCGAAGAGGCCGTACGCATTGGTGCACTCGCGGTACTCCCCCGTTCGCGCCAGGCCGCCGGCAACTCGGTTGATGCGCGGGTCGTTCAGCTCGGACGTGGACCACTTCGGATCAGGGTAGAAGCGCCGCACGAGGTGCTGGTCGTCGGGGAACTTGTGCGTGTTGCACCGGCCTTCGATGCGGTAGCTCGTGCCATACGGGAACAGCTTGCGTGCGGGGCCGCGACAGCCGGCCTGCCACTCGTCCTTGGAGCACAGCCGGTACGGGAAGCCGTCGCGCCGCGTGTTGCGGCAGGCGGCCTCCGCCTGATCGCGCCCCACATAGGCCTGGGGCACGACTCCCTTGCGGGCCCGCGCGGTCAGGCCGTCCATCTGGCTCGGAGGAGGCGGCACCTGGTAGGGGTCGTGCGGTGTGCCGTCGGCCTGTAGCAGCTGGGCTTCCCACCGCTGGATGCACACGCCCGGGTCCGGCACGAAGGCCATGTCGGCGGGGCAGGTCGTGCGCGGCTGCGCGGGCGCGCCGGGCGCCGCCGTGGTCGCCACCGGCGGTGCGCTGCCCGTCGCCGACGCGGTCGGCGCGGGCGCGGTCGGCGCGGGCGGCGCGCTCTCCGTCGCCGACGCGGTCGGCGTGGGCGCGGCGCCGTCGGGGCGATCCCGGCCGCAGGCGAGCAGCGCGGTCGCGAGGGCGAACGCCGCCACGCCCGACGATCGGATCGTGCACACCCTCCGCCGTCGTGCCGTGGGCCGGGTGAGGTCTCGCATCGCGACGCAGCCTACCAGCCGCCGCGACGCGTCGGCTGGTCGGGCGCGAGGGAGGTCCGGGCGCGGGACCGAGCTGGAAGATCGAGGCCCCCGCCATGCCCTCGGTGCTCCACGAAGCGCTCGTCGCGCTCTTCCGAAACCGACCCACGCTCGCGCTCGAGCTGCTCGCGCGCGCGCTCGGCGTCGACGTGCCCGCCTTTGCCACCCTCCGCTTCGAGTCGAGCGAGCTTGGCGACGTCGTGCCGCCCGGTTTCACAACCGGCACGGCGACGTCGCGGCGTTCTGCGCCGGGCGCAGCCTGATCGGGCCGCAGGGTTTCGTCCTCCGCCCGGCCGTGACCGGCCGGACGCCGACCGGCGGCGGTTCGGGGCCGCGAAACCATCCGGCGGCGCCGCCCAGCGTGGTCTTTTGCCGGTTGCGAGGCCTCGAAGCCCCGCCGGGTGGGGGTCCGCGATGGTTCAGCGGCCTCGAAGCCCCGCCGGGTGGGGGTCCGCGATGGTTCAGCGGCCTCGAAGCCCGGCCGGGTGGGGCTCCGGCATGGTTCAGCGGCCTCGAAGCCCGGCCGGGTGGGGCTCCGGCATGGTTCAGCGGCCTCGAAGCCCGGCCGGGTGGGGCTCCGGCATGG